>JBIOEY010000016.1:0-26201 GCA_044446505.1 Solirubrobacterales bacterium | reverse complement strand
GGTGGACTACCTCGTGATCGCCGCCGGTCGCGGGCCCGACGTGCAGGCGCTCGGACTCGCCGCGGCCGGCGTGGAGCTCGACGAGCGCGGGCTCGTCAAGGTCGACGGCGCCCTGCGCACGACCGCGCCGGGGGTCTACGCGATCGGCGACCTCGTGCCCGGCCCCGCGCTCGCGCACAAGGCCTCCGACGAGGGGATCATCGCCGCGGAGGACTCCGCCGGCCTCCCCACCCATCCGCTCGTCCACGTCGACATCCCCCGCGCCACGTTCTGCACCCCCAACGTCGGCTCCTTCGGCCTCACCGAGGAGCAGGCGCGCGCGCAGGGCCACGAGGTGGTGGTCGGCAAGGTCCCCTACGGCGCCGTCGGCGGCGGCACCGTCTACGGCGACCGCTCCGGCCTCGTCAAGCTCGTGGGGGAGTCGAGGTACGGCGAGCTGCTCGGCGGCCACATCGTCGGCGCGCGCGCCACCGAGCTGATCCAGGAGCTCGTCAACGTCCGCGCGCTCGAGGGCGGCTTCCCCGAGGTCGCCCGCATCGTCCACGGCCACCCCACCCTCTCCGAGGCCGTGATGGAGGCCGCCCGCGCCGCCGACGGCTGGCTGATCCACGGCTGAGGCTCCACCAGCAGATGCCCGAGCCCGAGGTCGTCTTCTACTTCGACCTCGCGAGTCCCCTCGCCTACATGGCGGCCGAGCGCGTCCTGCACGCATTTCCGGGACGGATCGTCGATTGGTGGCCGGTGCTCGCCCGGGATCTGCAAGGTGAAGCGCCATTCGACACATCGCAGATCGAGCGTCTCGCCCATGAGCGTGGCCTGCAGCCGCTGCGCTGGCCGGCCGACTTTCCGTTCGACAGCGAGCGGGCGATGCGGGTCGCCGCCTACGCAAAGTCGATCGGGCGCGTCGCCCCCTTCGCCCAGGCGGCCTTTCGGCAGGCGTTCGCCGGCGGCCGCAGCCTCGCCGACATGGACAACGTGTTGATCGCCGCCGCAGCCTGCGAGATGCACCCGACGGCGGTCCTCAAGGGGGCCGAGTTGAGATCGATTCGCGAGCAGCTGGCCGCCGCCACCGTCGAGGCCGCCCAGCTCGGGGTGACCGACGTCCCGGCGGTGGGGATCGACGGACTCGTGCTCAGCGGCGAGGATGCTCTCGATCTAGTGGCCGCAACGTGAGGGCCAACCGCGCGTACCGGCTGATCGTCCGGCGCGGCGGGTGGGCACCCGCGCTGCTCGCGGACCCCGCGCGCGTGGACCATCTCGAGGTGGTCGAGATTGACAGCGGCGAGGCGGTGCTGTTCTGGGACTGCCCCCCGCTCCAGGCCGCGCGGCGCGCGCGGGCGCTGCGCGCCGATCTGGCGCAACTGCGGGACGAGGAGTTCATCGCCCGCTGGGCGGCCGTGGAACACTGATGCGCACCCGGGCTGACCGATACAGCCGTTGGGCGAGGAGCTCGCCAAGCTGGGCTACCGTGGAGCACTGATGAGCACGGTCCTGCCCGACCCCGAGACGGCGCGCGAGTGGCTGGCCACGATGACCCTGATCCGCCGCTTCGAGGAGCGCGCGGGCGAGATGTACGCGCGGGCGAAGGTGGGAGGCTTCCTGCACCTCTCGATCGGCGAGGAGGCCACGATCGTCGGCAGCGCCCGCGCGCTGCGCGCGAGCGACTACCTGATCTCCACCTACCGCTCCCACGGCCACGCGCTCGTGCGCGGCACCCCGCCGCAGAACGTGATGGCGGAGCTGTTCGGGAAGCGCGACGGCTGCTCGGGGGGGCGCGGCGGCTCGATGCACATGTTCGACCTCGAGCGCCGCTTCATGGGCGGCTACGGGATCGTCGGCGGCAACCTCCCGATCGCCGCGGGCATCGCGCTCGCCGGCGACTACCGCGGCGAGGACGATGTGACGCTCTGCACGTTCGGCGACGGCGCCTCCAACCAGGGCACGTTCGGCGAGACGCTCAACCTCGCGGCGCTGTGGCGGCTGCCGGTGGTGTTCATGGTCACCAACAACCAGTTCGGAATGGGCACCTCGCTGAGGCGCCACTCCGCGGTCACCGACCTGCGGCGCAAGGGGGAGAGCCTCGGCGTCCCCGGGATGCGCTGCGACGGGATGGACGTGCTCGACACCCACGCGGTGCTCTGCGAGGCGGTGCGCCAGGTGCGCGAGGAGCGCCGCCCGATCCTCGTCGAGGCCGTCACCTACCGCTTCCGCGGCCACTCGATGGCCGACCCCGAGTCCTACCGCTCCAAGGAGGAGGTCTCCCGCTGGCGCGAGCGCGACCCGATCCCCGTCTTCGGCGATCTGCTGGAGCGCGAGGGGCTGATCGACGCGGCCGAGCGTGCGCGGATCGACGAGCGGGCGCTCGCACAGGTGGACGAGGCCGTGGCGTTCGCCGAGGCCTCGCCGTTCCCGGCGCCCGAGTCGCTGTACGACGACGTGTACGTGCTCGGCGACCAGCTCCGCGGGTGGTACTCGGTGCGAACCTCCCAGCCGCAGGAGGGCGCCACCGGCGCGCGCCCGGACTCCGCCGAGACGCAGGCGATCGCCGCGGCCGGCGCAGAGATCCCAGAGCAGATCACGAGCGCCCTGCAAGCCGGGGAGGACGCCTGATGGCCACGATGCGCTACCGCGAGGCGCTGAACGCCGCGCTGCGCGAGGAGCTCCGCCGCGACGAGCGCGTGCTGCTGATGGGCGAGGACATCGGCGTGTTCGGCGGCGCCTTCAAGGTCACCGACGGCCTCCTGGAGGAGTTCGGCGAGCGCCGCGTGCGCGACACCCCGATCTCCGAGAACACGATCGTCGGTGTCGGTGTCGGCGCGGCGATGGTCGGCCTGCGCCCGGTGGTCGAGCTGATGACGATCAACTTCGCGCTGCTCGCGCTCGACCAGATCGTCAACCACGCCGCCCACATCCACTACATGTTCGGCGGCCAGGCCCGCGTGCCGCTCGTGGTGCGAATGCCCCAGGGCGCGGGCCACCAGCTGGGGCCCACGCACTCGCACTGCCTGGAGGCGCTCTTCATGCACGTGCCCGGCCTGCTCGTCGCCACCCCCTCCACCCCGGCCGACGCGAAGGGCCTGCTGAAGGCGGCGATCCGCGACGAGAACCCCGTGATCTTCATCGAGCACGAGTCGCTCTACGGCCAGCGGGGTGAGGTACCCGACGGGGAGGAGCACGTCGTCGACTTCGGCCGCGCCGCCGTGCGCCGCGAGGGCGCTGACGTGACGATCGTGGGCATCTCGCGGATGGCGCTCACCGCGGAGCGCGCCGCCGAGACGCTCGCCCGGGAGCACGGCGTGCAGGCGGAGGTGATCGACCCCCGCACCCTGCGCCCGCTCGACCTCGACGCGATCCTGCGCTCCGTCGCGAAGACCAACCGCTGCGTGGTCGTCGAGGAGGGCTGGCCCCACGGCGGGGTCGCCGCCAACCTCGGCGCGCTGATCTCCGAGCAGGCCTTCGACGACCTCGACGCCCCCGTGCGGCGCGTCACCGGCGCCGACGTGCCGATGCCCTACTCCAAGCCGCTCGAGGAGATCGCCTTCCCGCACGAGCCCCAGGTCGTGCACGCCGCGCTCGAGGTCCTCGGGCAGGTGCCCGTCGGAGTGCAGCGATGAGCGAGATCGTGATGCCCCGCCTCTCGGACACGATGGAGGAGGGCACCGTGCTGCGCTGGCTCAAGCGCGATGGCGAGCACGTGCGCCGCGGGGAGGAGCTTGTCGAAATCGAGACCGACAAGGCAGCGATGGTCTACGAGTCGGACCAGGAGGGCCTTCTGCGGATCGTCGCCCAGGAAGGCGACACACTCGCCGTCGGCGCCACGATCGCGCACGTCGGGGAGGCGCCAGATGCCGTCGAGGGGCCGAGTACGGAGCCGCCCGCAGTAGCCGACGCGCCCCCACCGCCGGCGGCCCCCCCGCAGGCGGACACCCCCGCAGACGCAGCTGTACATGAGGGTGAAGGTGGTGGGCTCCTCCCGCCGGCGCGCACATCTGCAGACGCGGCCGTACATCAAGGTGAAGACCGCGTGAAGGCCTCTCCGCTGGCACGGAGGATCGCCAACGAGAGCGGCGTGGACCTGCACACGATTGCCGGCACCGGCCCCGGCGGGCGGATCGTGAAGGCCGACGTAGAGGCCGCGGGCGTCACCGCATCGGATGCCCCGGTTCCGGTCTCCACGACGGCCGACCTCTCCGAGCGCGTCGCGAGCGCCAAGGGCGAGACCACAGTGGTGGAGCTCACCCGCACCCAGCAGACGATCGCACGGCGGATGGCCGAGTCGAAGGCCACGATCCCCGACTTCTCGCTACAGGCAGAGATCGACATGGAGCGGTGCGTGGCACTGCGCTCCGAGCTCAAGCGCCTCTCCCCAGAGGAGGCGCCCACGTACAACGACATGGTCGTCAAGGCCTGCGCGCTGGCTCTGCACGAGCATCCCCGCGCCAACGGCTCCTACCGCGACGGCAAGCTGCAGTTGCACTCGCGCGTGAACGTCGGGGTCGCAGTGGCGGCCGACTCCGACGATCCAATGGGGGGGGCGCTGGTGGTGCCCACGGTCTTCGACGCCAACCTGAAGTCACTCGGGGAGATCGCCCGCGAGACCCGCGCCCTCGCCGAGCGCGTGCGCGCCGGCACCATCACGCCCCCCGAGCTGGGCGGCGGCACCTTCACAGTCTCCAACCTCGGGATGTACGGCGTGCGCAGCTTCACCGCGATCGTCAACCCCCCGCAGGCCGCGATCCTCTCCGTCGGCTCACTGGCCCCCCGGGCCGTGGTGCTGGCCGACGGCGCAGACGGCAACGGCGAGATCGTCGCCCGCCACACGATGGCCCTCACGCTCGTCTGCGACCACCGCATCCTCTACGGCGCCGACGCCGCCCGTTTTCTTGCCCGCATCAGGGAGTTGCTGGAGGAGCCCGCCGCACTCACCCTGTGAAACGAAAACGGGGCCCGGCGAACCGGACCCCGAGGATGAGCAAAGCAGTGTGCTCATCTTGGCGTGCGGAATATGCTACCACCAGAGACGGCAAATGAATCAAGGCCGTCGCTCTCTCAACGAAATCTGGGTCTGCCACCTCGGCACGGTCCCCTACCGCAAGGCGCTCGCCATGCAGGAGGCCCTCCGGGCGCGCCGGCAGGCCGAGGAACTGGCCGACACGCTGTTGCTGCTCGAGCACCTCCCCGTCTACACCCGCGGGCGCCGCTCCCGGCCGGGCGAGCTGACGCTCGGCGAGGACTTCTACCGCGCGCACGGCATCGAGGTGGTGCCCACCGACCGCGGCGGGCGCGTCACCTACCACGGCCCCGGGCAGCTCGTGGGCTACCCGATCATGGGCGTCACCGATGTGGTCGCGCATCTGCGCACGATCGAGGACGCGCTCGTCGCCGCGCTCGCCGAGGAGGGCATCGCGGCCCACTCGCGACCCCAGGACGGCCCCGACTACACCGGGGTGTGGGTGGAAGAGCGCAAGCTCGCCTCGCTCGGGGTCCACGTCTCGCGCGGGGTCTCCACGCACGGGTTCGCCGTCAACGTCGAGAACGACCTCGAGCCCTTCTCGTGGGTCGTCGCCTGCGGGCTGCCCGATGTCGAGATGACCTCGGTCGCTGCCGAGCGGGAGCGCAACGGTGGCGAAGGGGCATGCACGAGGACGACCGTGGCTTGCTTGCGCCGGCGTATCGCCCACCACTTCTGCGAGGCCCACGGCCGCCGCCAGCGGATCGTCTCGCCGCAGCGGCTGGGGATCGCCGCCAGCCCCGCCCGCGAGGCGGTGCCCGCGTGAGCGGGGTGGGCGGGACTCGATCCCGCGCGAACCCCGGGGGGATGGACGTGCTGGAGGTGCTCGGGCCTGAGGTGCGGCCCCTGCGCGAGCGCAAGCCCCCCTGGCTGAAGGTGCCCGCGCCGGGCGGCGCCCGCTATCGCGCGCTCACGAAGCTGATCCGCGAGGAAGGTCTGCACACCGTCTGCCAGGAGGCCGCCTGCCCCAACGTGGGGGAGTGCTGGGAGCGGGGGACCGCCACGTTCATGATCCTCGGGGACACCTGCACGCGGCGCTGCGGGTTCTGCAACGTGAAGACCGGGCGCCCCACGTGGAACGACCCGCTGGAGCCGGCGCGCGTGGCGCGCTCGATCGCGCGCATGGGCCTGCGCCACGCGGTGGTCACCTCGGTGGACCGCGACGACCTCCCCGACAAGGGGGCATCCGCGTTCGTGGGGGTCATCCGCCAGGTCCGCCGCCAGGCTCCGGGCTGCGCGATCGAGGTGCTCACCCCCGACTTCCAGGGGCACGAGATGCCGCTCGCGAAGGTGATCGCGGAGCGCCCCGACGTGTTCAACCACAACGTCGAGGTGGTCCCCCGCCTCTACCCCCTCGCCCGCCGCGGCTCCTCCTTCGAGCGCTCCTGTCGCGTGCTCGCGCTCGCCAAGGAGCTCGGCGGCTCCGAGGTCGTCACGAAGTCGGGGCTGATGGTCGGCCTCGGCGAGACCCACGAGGAGCTCGTGGAGGCGTTCGCCGCGCTGCGCCGCCACGGCGTGCAGGTGCTCACCGTCGGGCAGTATCTGCGTCCCTCCGAGCGCCACCTCCCCGTGGTGCGCTACTGGCACCCCGACGAGTTCGCCGCGCTGGAGCGCGCCGCGTACAAGCTCGGCTTCGAGCACGTCGCCGCCGGGCCCCTCGTGCGCTCCTCCTACCACGCCGACCAGCACGTCGCGCAGCCGCGAGCCGGCGTCGGTCCGCTGGCACACAGGTAGTCTGCTGCGATCTTGACCCGCCTACTTGTGCTGCTCGTCGCAGCGCTCTTCATCGTCGGCTTCGCCTTCCTCACCCTCAGCGCGATCTCCGCCCAGGGGGGCGTTAGTCTGGGAACCGCGGTCTCGATCGTCGTGATCGTGCTGATGGGCGTCGGAATCCTCGGCGCCCTGCTCAATCCCCCCCGTCGATGAGCACCTCCCCCTTCATGGCCCCCTCCGGTCGCCGCCGCTCCCGCGAGGCGGCCCGTCGCCGGCGGCGCAGACGCAGGCGCATCGTGATCGGGGTCGCACTCATCGTGGCGCTCGCGGCGCTTCTCACGCTCGCCCACCCGTGGCGCACGCACGCCTCCGCCGCCACCCACCGCGGGCGGAGCACGGACAGTGGCGCCCACGCCGCCGCGCACCCTCGGCTCTCCCCCGCCGGCCTCCTCCTGGGGCGCCCCCGCTGGCGCTGCACCTCGGCGACCCCGCGGCGGACCCGGTCCATCTCGCCTTCCACGCACCGCCCCGCGCGGGGCTGCTGTTCGACCTCGACACCGGCCGCGTGCTGTGGCAGCGCCACCCGCTCACGCGGCTGCGAATGGCGAGCCTCACGAAGATGATGACCGCGCTGCTCACCGTGCGCGCGGATGGGCCGCAGAAGCCCGTGCTGATCACGCACGAGGCCGAGGACACCGGCGGCTCGAAGGTCGGAGAGCTCCCGCTCGGCCGCCACGTGCGCCTGGAGACGCTGCTCTACGGCCTGCTGCTCCCCTCCGGCAACGACGCCGCGGTCGCGCTCGCCGAAAGCGTCGCGGGCTCCGTGAAGCGCTTCGTGGGCGAGATGAACGCGCAGGCCGCCGCGCTTGGGATGGGCTGCACGCGCTACTCCTCCCCCTCGGGCTACTACAACACCCACAACTACTCCTGCGCCGCGGACCTCGCGGAGCTCGCGCACGTGGACCTCGAGCAGCCCCGCATCGCCCGCGTCGCGCGCACCTACATCGCGGTCCGCCCCTTCCCGATCAAGGGGGGGAAGCTGTACCTCGACAACAACAATCCCCTCCTCATCTACCGCTACCCGGGGGTCACGGGGCTGAAGACCGGCTACACGGTCGAAGCCGGCCGCTGCCTCGTCGCGACCGCCGAGCGCCACGGGGTGCGCCTCGGGGTGGTGCTCCTGCACTCCCCCGCCCCCGGAATCCAGGCCCGCGACCTGCTCGACGACGCCTTCGAGCGCGTCTACCGCCAGCGCCACGTGCGCGAGCCCCCGATGCCTCCCGAGGCCTGAGGCTCGGCGCGGGGGAGGGCGGGGTCCGATGCCTCCCGAGGCCTGAGCCCCCCGGCGGTGCGCCGCTGCCCGACCCCGCGCGCCGCGTCCGGCCCAGCCCACCACACGCGCGCCCGAAGGTAGTACCGTATAGGAGGCGATTGACTGGTCAGTCAACCAAGGAGGCGCTGTGGATCTCGACGACACACCGGAGCAGGCCGCACACCGCGCACAGGTGCGCGCGTGGCTGGAGGAGCACAAGGCGCAGGCGCCGGTGCTCCAGGGCGAGGGAGCGCTGAGGGACGAGGAGGAGATCCTCGCCGCGCGCCGCGCCTGGCAGGGCAAGCTTGCGGAGGGGGGCCTGGCGGGCGTGACGTGGCCCAAGGAGTACGGCGGCCAGGGTCTCGGCCCGATCGAGCAGGTGATCTGCAACCAGGAGATCGCCCGCGCGCAGGTCCCCGGGATCCTCGACGCGATCGGCGTGGGGATGCTCGGGCCGACGATCATCGCGCACGGCGCGGAGGAGCAGAAGAGCCGCTACCTCGGCTCGATGCTGCACGGCGACGAGGTGTGGTGCCAGCTCTTCTCCGAGCCCGCCGCGGGCTCCGATCTCGCCGCGGTGCAGGCGCGCGCGCGCCTGCAGGAGGACGGCAGCTGGCGCCTGAGCGGCCAGAAGGTGTGGACCACCAACGCGCAGTTCGCCGCCCACGGCCTGCTGCTCGCGCGCACCGACGTGGACGTGCCGAAGCACAACGGCCTCACGATGTTCATCGTGCCGATGGACGCCGAGGGGGTCACCGTGCGCGGGCTGCGCCAGATCTCGGGGGAGGCGGAGTTCAACGAGGTGTTCTTCGACGATGTCGCGCTCGACGCCGACGCCGTCGTGGGCGGCGTCGGCGCGGGCTGGGGCACGGCGCTCACGACGCTGATGTTCGAGCGCGTCACGATCGGCCTCGGCGGGGAGGGCCTCGGGTACAACTCGGCGCGCTTCGCGAAGGCGATCGCCTCCGACGAGCACGCCCGCCGCGACCCCGAGGTGCGCCGCCAGCTCGGCGAGATCGCCTCCGAACTGATGGCGGTGCGCTTCACCGGCTACCGCACCCTCAGCGCGCTGCAGCGCGGGCAGATCCCCGGCCCCGAGGCCGGCCTCGCGAAGGTGACGATCGTCAACGGCGCGATCAAGTCGGGGGACCTGATCGCCGACGTGCTCGGCCCCGACGCGCTCGCGCAGGACAGCGAGTGGGCGTACATGATCTCCTTCCTCCCCGGCCTCAAGTCCGCGGGGGGCACCGAAGAGATCCTGCGCAACACAATCGGCGAGCGCGTGCTCGGCCTGCCCACCGAGCCGCGTCTGGACAAGGGCATCCCATTCTCGGAGCTGCGCGCGAAGGAGGCCGCGAAGGCATGAATCTCGCACTCTCAGATGAGCAGGTGCTGCTGCGCGAGGCCGCGCGGGGAGCGCTGTCGCGCTTCAAGACGCTGGAGGACGCGCGCGAGGCGCTCGACGGCGGGGGCTCTCCGCCGGACCTGTGGCCCACCGCGAAGGAGGCGGGCTGGCCGGGCCTCCTGATCGACGAGTCCCACGGCGGCGCGGGCCTCGACGCGTTCGACGCGATGCTCGTGCTCAGCGAGTGCGGGCGGGTGCTCGCCGCGGTGCCCCTCCTCGGCCACCTCCCCGCCACCGCGATCCTGAATGACTGGGCGGGTGGGGTCGGTAAAGGCGGTCCGCTGCTGGGCGCGCTGGCCAGCGGGGAGTCCCGCGCGGCCTATCTCGCGGCGCGCCCCGCGGACGATCTCTCGAATGAGTGGAGCGTGGACCCCGCGCACGGCATGGAGCGCTCGCCGCTCCCCACCGCGGTGCGCGCTGGGGACGGGGCAAATGTGACCGGCGCAGTCGCGTTCGTGCCGGACGCCCCCGGGGCCGACGTGCTGGTGGGCGTCGCGTTGCTCGACGGCCAGCCCGTGGGCTTCGCCGTGGAGTCCGCCGCGGCGGGCGTGAGCGTGGAGGCGGTGCGCCGCTACGACGCCACCCGCGCGCTCGGGCACGTGACGCTGAAGGACGCCCCCGCCACGATCCTCGACGCCCCCGCGGAGTCGCTCGCGGCCGCATGGCACCTCGCGCAGGCGCTGATCGCCGCGGAGTCGCTCGGCGCGGTGGAGACGGCGCTGGAGACCTCGGTGGCGTACGCGAAGGAGCGCTTCACGTTCGGCCGCGCGATCGGCTCCTACCAGGCGGTCAAGCACTCCCTCACGGAGGTCCTGCGCCAGCTGGAGAACGGCCGCTCGCTGCTCTACTACGCCGGCTGGTCGCGCCACGGGGCGCCCGCGGAGTTCCCGCTGGCGGCGGGCGCCGCGCGCTCGGTGGCGGGCCGCGCCCTGGACTGCGCGGCGCGCACGATGATCTCCGTGCACGGCGGAATCGGCGCGACGTGGGAGCACGACGCCCCGCTCTACTTCCGCCGCGCCCAGCTCTCCCGCCGCCTGCTCGGCGGCACCGCGCTCGCCTCCGACCAGGTGGCGAGCGAGCTGATCGCGCAGGCCTGAGAGCGACCAGCCCGCTTGCCTCCACGGGCCCGGGGCCGTCCCCGGGCCTCGATGATAGGTTGATAGGTTGAACCTATCATTTCGATAGACCGAATTGTCCTCCCCTACCGCCGATGCTTTGCCCGCGAGTGCCCCACTCGGGCGGCGCGGTGCGGATGCCGCGCGCGGGCGGCGGTGGCGAACGTCGCCAGCACCGGAGCCCCGTACGCTTCGTGGACCGCGCTCACCAGCGCGGGCTCCACGCCGCAGTTGATGCAGAAGTCGTGCTGGGACCAGCCGATCGCGCGGGCGAGCACCTCGTCCGCGTAGGTCACCCCGGCGGCATCGTGGCCGTAGTAGTCGTAGGCCGCCCACCACGCGGAGTCGTTCAGAGCGGTGCCGGCGCCGTCGGAGGAGAGCAGCCAGGCGGCGGCCATGATCGCGTCGTAGTCGTCGTAGATCGAGGGGTGCCGGGCGGTGTGGTGGTCGTAGACCGCGGGGCGCCTCCCGTAGCGGTAGGCGGTGCGCACCTCCTCCCACGTCGATCGGACGCCCGCCCCCCCGTTGGTGACGTTGAACTGCATCGGTCCCCCGCAGCAGTGCGCGAAGTTGAGCCCGCGGTAGGTGCTGGGGGCGGTGGAGAAGGCGGACTCCTGCATGTGGATCGAGGCGAGCAGCAGCCAGTTCACGCCGAACACGCGCTGCGCCTCGCCATAGATCGGATAGAAGCCACCCTCCCACGCGGCGGGGATGTGCACTTCGGTCGCCGCGCCCCCCTCGCCGCTGGGCCGCGCGCCGGGTGGGCTCGCAACCACGGGGCCCACCGAGGCGACTGTCCGGGCGGCCCCGCCCCCGGCCGCGTAAGGCCCTGCCACGGTTCCCCACCCCGAGCGCAGCGCCACCTCGGAGGCGCTCGCCCTGGTGGGCGTGGCGGCGTCCGCGAGCACTGCCGGCGGGAGCGCTGCGGGGCTCTGCGGGGAGGAGCCAACTGCGCCGCTGAGGACCGCCACGAGCACCCCCGCCCCGACCAGGCAGAGCGCAAGCGCAATCAGCCACGCCCCCCGTTCGGAGGGCGGGGTGGGTGAGTGAACCTCGTCGTGCACGACACCCCTGACGGTACCGGCGCCACCTTAAGCGCGCGTAGCTGCCGGCGCGGGCCGGTACCCGACGCGACTTCGGGTGCAGGCAAGTCCCCGCCGCCGGGCTATCTTGGACGCGATGCCCGATTGGACCGATCGGAGATCGTCGAGCGATCCGTCTGCTTCCCCCGCGGATTCCGCTCCCCCCCCGCCTCCCGCGGATTCAGCCCAACCTTCGCAGTCCGCAGCGGAGCGCAGCGGCCCGCTGGCGATCGCGCGCCACCGCAAAGCGGACGGCCGGCTGCTGATCCTCTACAGACGGGTCGGCGAGGATGGGTGAGCTGCGCTTCGAGGAGCTGCGCGGGGAGTGGGTGGACTACGCGATCCACCGCCAGGAGCGCACGTTCCTGCCGACGGAGGAGCGCTGCCCGCTGTGCCCCACCCGGCCGGGCGGGGCGGAGACGGAGATCCCCTTCCCGGCGTTCGAGATCGCGGTGTTCGAGAACCGCTTCCCCGCGTTCGAGGCGCCGCGGGGGGCCTCGGAGGTGGTGGTGTACACCGACGATCACCACGGCTCGCTCGCCACGCTCCCCGCGGAGCGCGTGCGGGCGCTGATGTGGGTGTGGCGCCAGCGCTACGCCGAGCTGCGGGCGCGGGAGGACGTGGAGTACGTCCTGATCTTCGAGAACCGCGGGGTCGAGGTGGGGGTGACGCTGCACCACCCCCACGGGCAGATCTACGGCTACCCGTTCCTCCCCCCCGTGCCCGCCGCCGAGCGCGCGGCGGACGCCCGATTGGGGGGTTGCGCCCCCTGCGCGCTGCTGCGCGGAGAGCTCGATGACGGCCGCAGGGTGGTATACGAGAACGACGAAGTGGTCGCATACGTCCCCTACGCGGCGCGGTGGCCCTACGAAGCCCACGTCGTGCTGCGCGCCCACCGCCCCAGCCTCCTCGATTGCGTCCCCGCCGAGCTCGATGCGCTCGCCGCCGCGCTCCAGGCGCTCACGCGCGGCTACGACGCCCTGTTCGAGCGCCCCTTCCCGTATGTGATGGTTGTCCACCAGGCCCCCACAGTGGCGAGCGTCGGGGGCGCCCCACCGCCGGGTGGTGGAACCGCAGACGCCCCCGCCGAGCGGGACGGCCACGTGCACGTCGAGTTCTACCCGCCCCTGCGCACCGCGGAGAAGCTCAAGTACCTCGCGGGCTCCGAGCAGGGCGCCGGGGTGTTCATCGTGGACGCCCTCCCCGAGGAGTCCGCGGAAGCCCTGCGCGAGGCGATCGCCCGTGCGGCGTGAGCGGATCGCGGCGCGGCCGGGCGGACGCGAGGCCGGGGAGAAGGTGAGGTGACGGACGACCAAGCGAGCACGGGGCCCGCCGAGGTGCGCGCGTTCGCCCCGGGCCGGGTGAACCTGATCGGGGAGCACACCGACTACAACCGCGGGCTCGCGCTGCCGTTCGCGATCGCCGAGGGTGTCACCGTGCGCGCGCGGGCGGGAGCGGGAGAGCGCATTCGCGCGCACGCGCTCGACCTGAGGGAGCACGACGAGTTCGCGATCCCCGAGGAGGTGCACGCCTTCCCCACCCCCCCGCACGGCGGGGAGTGGCGGGCGTTCGTGCGCGGCATCGCCGCCGAGCTGCACCGCGCGGGGTTCGCGATCCCGGGCGCCGACATCGAGATCTCGGGCGATCTCCCCCGCGGCGCGGGCCTCTCCTCCTCCGCCGCCCTGGAGGTGGCGCTCGCCCTCGCGCTGCTCGGCCTGGCGGGAATGAAGCTCCCCGAGTCACCCCGGGAAGCAGCGGCGCGGGCCGGGCATCTCCTCCAGCGCTCCGCGCCCCTCGCGGGCGGCACCCCGACCCTCGACCGCCGCGAGCTCGCGCGGCTGTGCTCGCACGTGGAGAACGACTGGGTGGGCGCCCGCACCGGGCTGCTCGACCAGCTCGCCTCGCTCTTCGGCGAGCGCGACGCCGCGCTGCTGATCGACTTCTCCGACCTCGACATCGAACCCGTCCCGCTGGTACTGGAGGACGGTTGGCGGCTGGTCACGCTCGACTCCGGCGAGCCCCGCGCGCTGGCCGCCTCCGGCTACAACGAGCGCCGCGCGGAGTGCGCGCGGGCGTGCGAACTGCTCGGGGTCGAGTCGCTGCGGGAGGTGGGAGCAGGCGGTCCGGGTGGTCCCCCCGGCGCTCTCGACCCCCTGCTCGCCGGCGGCCTCGCACTCGAGGAGATGGCCCGCCTGCCGCCGGTACTCGTGCGCCGCGTAATGCACGTGCTCGGCGAGAACGCCCGCGTGCTCGCGACCGTCGCAGCCCTGCGCGAGCGCGACCTGCCGCGAGTGGGCGCGCTGCTCGATGCCTCACACGCGAGCCTGCGCCACCTCTACGAGTGCTCCACCCCCGCCGTCGAGGCGGCGGTGCAGCGGCTGAAGGACGCCGGCGCCCTCGGCGCGCGCATGGTCGGCGGCGGCTTCGGGGGCCACGTGCTGGGGCTCCTCCCCCCCGGCGCCACCACGCCCGAGGGGGCACACGAAGTGCGCCCCTTGGGCGGAGCCCACCTGCTCGCCCCCTCCTCGCACTGACCGACCCCACCGGACCCCCTCGGGGGGTCCCCTCCTCAAATCCCTTCCGGCGGAACGGCGTGGGCCTCAGGCCACCGCCAGCGCCGACTGCTTCTCCGCCAGCGCCGCGATCAGCTCATCGAAGGCGTCGGAGAATTTCTGCACGCCCTCGCGCTCGAGCGTGTCGGTGAGATCCTCGTAGTCCACGCCCGCGCTCGCGAGCTCCTCGAACAGCCTGTGCGCCTCCGCGAGACCGGCCCGCAGACACGGCTGCGGACGGCCGTGGTCCTGGTAGGCGCGGATCGTCTCCTCCGGCATCGTGTTGACCGTGTCCGGGCCGATCAGCTCCTCCACGTAGATCGTGTCGGGGTAGGCGGGGTTCTTGGTGGAGGTCGAGGCCCACAGCACCCGCTGCGGCGTGGCGCCCTTCGACGCGAGGAACTCCCAGCGGGGCCCGCGGAAGGTCGAGCGATAGTGCTCGTAGGCGAGCCTCGCGTTGGCCACCGCGAGGCGGCCCTTCAGGTGGTCGAGGCCCCCGCGCTCGCCCCCGCCCTCGCCGGCCGCGAGCTCCTCCAGGCGCCTGTCCCCCTCGGTGTCGATCCGCGAGACGAAGAAGCTCGCCACCGAGGCGACCTTGCGAGGGTCGCCGCCCGCGGCGACCAGGCGCTCGATCCCGCGGATGTAGGACTCCGCGACCTCCGCGTAGCGCCGCAGCGAGAAGATCAGCGTCACGTTGATCGAGCGGCCCTTCGCGATCACGTCCTCGATCGCCGCCAGCCCCGGCTTGGTGGCGGGGATCTTCACCATCAGGTTCGCCCGGTCCACCGTCTCGTGGATCCGCATCGCCTCCTCGAACGTCGCCAGCGTGTCGTACGCGAGGTCCGGCGCCACCTCCAGCGAGACGTACCCGTCGCGCCCCAGGCCCCCCTCCCAGATCGGGTGGAAGAGGTCGCACGCGTCCTTGATGTCGCGCTCCGCCAGCCGCCAGAAGGTCTCGCGCGGGTCGAGGCCCTCCGCGCCGAGCTCGAGCAATTGCTCGTCGTAGGCCTCCCCCGCGCTCATCGCCTTCTGGAAGATCGATGGGTTCGAGGTCGCCCCCACCACCGCGTCCCCGTCGATCAGCTCCTGCAGGTGGCCCCCGCGGATCGACTCGCGCGAGAGGAAGTCCACCCACACGCTCTGTCCCAGCGCGGAGAGGCGGTGCAGCGGGGAGCGGGTCTGAGAGGTCGTCGGCATCTGCGTCTCCTTGAGGTCGCTTGGTTACAGCCTACCCCCGGATACGGTTCCCAAAAAATCCGAACCCTCTCTAAAAACTCCGGACGCTCCTAAGCGAGAGCGCGGGCGCGGGCGGCGATGTTATCGGCGGTGAAGCCCAACTCCATGAGCACCGTGGCGCCCGGAGCGGAGGCCCCGAAGCGGTCGAGGCCGAGCACGTCCCCCCCGGAGCCCACCCACTTCCACCAGCTCATCGTCGCCCCCGGCTCCACCGCCAGACGGGCTGTGACAGCGGGCGGGAGCACGCCGTCGCGGTACTCCTGCGACTGAGCTTCGAACAGCTCGATGCAGGGCATCGAGACCACCCGCACCGCTGTGCCCTCCGCCGCAAGCCCCCGCGCGGCCTCCAGGGTGGGGTTCACCTCGGCGCCGGTGGAGATCAGGATCACGCCCAACTCGCCCTCCCCCCCACCGTGGCCATCGGCGCTCGCCGAGCCGGCGCGGGAGTCCCACAGCACGTACCCCCCGCGCTCGAGCTCCGCCGCCGGGGCGAGCTTCCCGTCCTCGCGATCGAGCACCGGGATCCCCTGGCGGGAGAGCAGCAGCGCCACGGGGCCGTCCTCGCGCTCCAGCGCCACCCGCCACGCCTCGGCGGTCTCGTTGGCGTCCGCCGGGCGGATCACCCACAGGTTGGGGATCACGCGCAGCGCGGCGTAGTGCTCGACCGGCTGGTGCGTCGGGCCATCCTCGCCGAGGCCCACGGAGTCGTGCGTCCACACCCACACCACTCCCAGTCCCATCAACGCGGAGAGGCGCACCGAGGGGCGCATGTAGTCGGAGAAGACCAGGAACGTGGAGCCGTACGGCTTGACGATCCCCCCGTGGGCCGCGGCGCCGTTGACGATCGCCCCCATCGCGTGCTCGCGGATGCCGAAGGGCACGTTGCGCCCCGTGTGCACCCGGGAGAACTGGCCCGCGCCCTCGAACACCGTCTTCGTGGACTCCACCAGGTCGGCGGCACCGCCGAACATCGCGGGGGCGTACGCGGAGAAGGCCGCCATCGTCCTCTGGCCCGCGGCGCGCGTGGCGAGCTTCTCACCCGCGCGGAAGCGCGGCAGCGCCTCCCTCCAGCCGTCGAGCAGCCGGCCCGACCACGCGCGCTCCCAGTCCTCCGCGAGCGCGGGGTGCTCCGCGCGCCACGCGGCGAAGCGCTCCTCCCACTCGCGCTCGAGGGTGGGTCCCGATTCGGCGAGGCTCATGTGCCCGTACACCCGCTCGTCCACCCAGAAGTGGCGCTCCGGATCGAAGCCCATCGCGAGCTTCGTCGCGCGCACCTCCTCCTCCCCCAGCGGCGCCCCGTGCGCGGCCGCGGTGTCCACCGCGTGGGGTGCGGGGTGCGCGATGTGCGAGCGGATCGCGATGAACGAGGGGCGCTCGGTCTCCCCCCGCGCCGCCGCGAGCGCCGCGCTCAGGGCCTCCAGATCCTCGGAGTCCCCCACCCGCTGCACGTGCCACCCGTCCGCCGCGAGGCGCGCGATGTGGTTCTCGCCGTCGAAGGAGATCGAGGTGCTCCCGTCGATCGTGATGCGGTTGTCGTCGTAGCACACCGTCAGCCGCCCCAGACCGAAGTGCCCCGCGATCGAGGCCGCCTCCTGGCTGACCCCCTCCATCAGGTCCCCGTCCGAGCAGATCGCGTACGTGTGGTGACCCACCACCTCCGCGCCCGGGCGGTTGTAGCGCTCCGCGAGGAAGCGCTCGGACATCGCCATCCCCACCGCGTTCGCGAAGCCCTGGCCGAGCGGGCCCGTCGTGACCTCCACGCCGGGGGTGTGCCCGCGCTCGGGGTGCCCCGGGGTGCGCGAGCCCCACTGGCGGAACTGCCTCAGATCGTCGAGGCTCAGGTCGTACCCGCTGAGATGCAGCAGCGAGTACAGCAGCACGCACGCGTGCCCCGAGCTCAGCACGAAGCGGTCGCGGTCGCGCCACTCGGGGTTGCGCGGGTTCGCGCGCAGCGTGCCCTTGAACAGCAGATACCCGAGCGGGGCGAGCGCCATCGCCGTGCCCGGGTGGCCGGCGCCCGCCTTCTGCACCGCGTCCATCGCCAGGCCCCGAATCGTGTCGATCGAGAGCCGCTGAAGCTCCGCCTCCGCGCCCACCGATCGATTCCTCGCCGCCACACGCCGATCCTAGTACAGGCGGTGGCGGCGAGAACATCTACATATCCAGCGGCCGCCGCCGCGCGGGCGCCAGCGCCCGAATCGGGTGCGCGCGACCGTAGCGGGCGCACCCGGCGCCGGGACGGACCCTCACCAGCCAGTGAAAATCGTGTCGGCAGTGCGAGCGCCGATATGGCCAGCGGGCGTGCAGCGCCCGCGACATCCGCCGCTCTTCACAAACAAGCACTCTCATGATACGGCCTCCCTACCCTCACAATTTGGCCAAGCCGGCAAACCTAAATCTCCCTCTTGGTCCAAAACGTACCAGCTAATAATACGTCCCCTACAGAAGTGCGCTCACAACGGAACATCGTATACAGATGTCGCAAGCACCTTTCCAGGGTACATATAAATCGTGGTTTACTCAATACCCCACGATAGGATAAGTCAAGTGGGGCGCTCTCCGAGCGACAGATTCGATTGCACGCTGTGCGTTAACGACTAAGGTGGGAGACCGTGGCTGAGGTGGGGAGGCAGACCGGCGGAGGCGAGGGGCGGGGTCGTGCGCGGGCGAAGAAGCGATCGGCCGCTCTACCACGCGGCCCGCAGGCGCTCCCGCGCGGCGAGGTGGCGGCGCACCAGCGCGAGCGACTCGTGGAGGCGATGGTGCAGGCCGTCAACGAGCGCGGGGTGATGGCGACCACGATCTCCGACCTCGTGGCCCGCGCCGGCATCTCGCGGCGGACCTTCTACGAACACTTCGAGAACAAGGAGGACTGCCTGCTCGCCACCTACGACACGGTCGTCGAGACGGAGGTCCAGCGGCTGCTCAGCCTCCCCAGCGCCGGCGAGGAGTGGCTCGAGCGGCTGGAGACGATCATCCGCGCGCTGTTCGACACGATCGCCGAGCGCCCCGACGCGGCGCGCCTGATCTGTGTGGAGATGGGCGCCTCGGGGACCGCGGGGGTGCAGCGCTGGGCCGAGGGAGCGGGGCGCTTCGAGCTGTTCATCAGCAGCGGCTTCGAGCGGGCGCCGGGGTCCGGGACGATTCCCAGTCCGGTGGCGCGCGCGATCGTCGGAGCGCTGCGGAAGATCGTCTACACGCGCGTGCGCGAAGGGCGCTCCGTGAAGTCCCTGAAAGCCGAGTTCGCGCGGGTCGTGCCGGGTTTGATGGAGTGGATCGCCGGCTACTACCCCTCGCCGCCGGGAGTGCTCCGCCGTCCTCGCTCCAAGCCGCTGCGCCGACTCGAGGGGGGGCGCGCCCCCGGCAGCCTCTCGCCGCCGGCGCCGTGGGGCGCCCGGGGCCTGCCGCGCGGCGAGCACAACCTGCCGCGCGGCTTCGTCGTGTTCAACCAGCGCGAGCGGATCTTCGACGCGATCGCGCGGCTGACCGCACGGGACGGGTACCAGGCGCTGAGCCTCGAGGACATCGCGGCGGCGGCGGCGGTGTCGCTGCAGACCTTCTACACCCACTTCGAGAACAAGGAGGAGGCGTTCCTCGCCACCTATGAGGTGGGCCACTCGCGGGCGAAAGCAGCGGTCAACCGGGCGATCGCCCACCAGACCAACTGGGTGGGGGGGGTGCGCTCGGGTGCGCTCGCGCTGCTCGAGTTCCTCGCCTCCGAGCCCGCGCTCGCGCACCTCTCGTGCGTGGACATCCTGATCGCCTACCCCCACGTCGCCGGTCGCGTGGAGGAGGCCAACGCCGCCTACGCGCAGCTGCTCGACCTCGACATCGGCGAAGGGGCGCCCGCGCAGCCCACCGCGCCGATCGTGAGCGAGGCGATCGTGGGCGGGGTCTTCGAGCTGCTGCACGACTACATCCTGCGCGGGCGCACCCGCAGGCTCCCGGAGCTCGCCGACCACATCAGCTACATCACGCTCACCCCGTTCATCGGCAGCGAGGCCGCCGCCGAGGCGATCTCCCAGGCCTGAGCGACCGCCGTATTGGAAACGTTCCAGGCAAAGCCTTGACCTGGCCCAGTGCGGGACCGTACGCTTACCTGCGTGTATATGGGGTGCACGATCCGGCAGGCGGCGTGATGGGCGACGGGGCCGCCATCAGCCATGCCCTCCCCACCCGCCACGTGGCCGCGGCCAATCGCGCGGTTCACATGGAGCTGCCCCTCTCGAACCGAGAGGACTTCGAAGATGCGCGCCGGGGCTTCGTGGCGGCGCTCTCGCCCGCCGTCGTGCGGGGCACGGCGGGGCGGGTCGTTTGGGATATGGAGTCTTACGCGTTTCTGGAGGAGGAGTGCCCGGAGCTCGTCAACCCCAGCCTCTGGCGCCAGGCGCGGTTGAACGCGATCCACGGGCTGTTCGAGGTCGTGCCGGGGATCTACCAGGTGCGCGGAGTGGACCTCTCCAACATGACGATCGTCGAGGGGCGCGAGGGGGTGCTGGTGATCGATCCGCTGATCTGCGCGGAGACGGCGGCGGCGGCGCTCGCGCTGTACCGCGCCCACCGGGGGCAGCGGGCGGTGACGGGCCTGCTGTACACCCACAGCCACGTCGACCACTTCGGCGGCGCGCGGGGGGTGATCGAGGCGGACGACGCCGCCGCCGGCCGCGTGCCGGTGCTGGCGCCGGAGGGCTTTATGGAGTACGCGATCAGCGAGAACGTGTACGCGGGGACCGCGATGGCGCGCCGCGCTGCCTATATGTTCGGCACCGCTTTGGAGCGGGGCGCCCACGGGCAGGTGGGGGCCGGGCTGGGGATGACCGTCTCGAACGGCTCGGTCGGGATCGTGCCCCCGACGGTCGAGATCGCGCGCACGGGCCACGAGGAGACGATCGACGGGATCCGGATGGTCTTCCAGATGACCCCCGGCAGCGAGGCCCCCGCGGAGATGAACTTCCTGTTCCCCGACCACCGCGCGCTGTGCATCGCGGAGAACGCGACCCACAACCTCCACAACGTCATGACCCCCCGGGGGGCCCTGGTGCGGGACGCGCGCATCTGGTCGCGTTACCTCAGCGAGGCGATCGACCTCTTCGGCGAGCGCACGGACGCGCTGTTCGCGGGCCACCAGTGGCCGCGCTGGGGGCAGGAGCGGATCGTCGAGTTCCTCGCCCAGCAGCGCGACCTGTACGGCTACCTGCACGATCAGACGCTGCGCCTGCTCAACAAGGGCTACGTGGGCAGCGAGATCGCGGAGATGCTGCAGCTGCCCGCGGGCCTCGCACGGGAGTGGCACTGCCGCGAGTACTACGGGACGGTGAGCCACAACGTGAAGGGGATCTACCAGCGCTACATGGGCTGGTTCGACGGCAACCCCGCGCATCTGTGGCCGCATCCGCCCGAGCAGGCCGCGCGGCGCTACGTGCGGGCGATGGGCGGCGCGGAGGCGGTGCTCGGGGAGGGCCGGCGCGCGTTCGAGGAGGGGGACTACCGGTGGGTCGCGGAGCTGATGTCCCACGCGGTGTTCGCCGACCCCTCCGATCGTGCGGCGCGGGAGCTGGAGGCGCAGGCGCTCGAGCAGCTCGCCTACGGCGCGGAGAACGCGATCTGGCGCAACTTCTTCCTGAGCGGCGCGCGCGAGCTGCGCGAGGACGTGCGCGAGAGCGGGATCACGCCCTCGCCGGCGCTGATCGGCCAGCTCACGAGCGAGCAGCTCTTCGACGTGCTCGCGATCCGCATCGACGGCCCCCGCGCGGGGGAGCTGCGGTTGCGCTTCAACTGGGTCTTCACCGACGTCGGCGAGCGCCATCTGCTGACGCTCAGCAACGGCGTGCTGATCCACACCGCCGATCGGGAGGACCCCGACGCCGACGCCACGGTGCTGGTGGAGCGCTCGGCGCTGAACGAGCTCTTCGCGGGCACCACCCCGATGCCCGAGCTGTTGCAGGCCGGTCGCCTGCGGGTCGAGGGCGACGGCGCCAAGCTCGGCGAGCTGCTCGGCCTGCTCGACGCGCCCGACCCCGCGTTCGCGATCGTCACGCCGTAGGGGCGGGCCGGCGAACGCCGCGGCGCCGCGACCGTCGCGATCGCCGCGCGACCACAGCTGATAGCACTCGGCCGGTGCCCATCCCCGCGAGCGCGCTCGGCCACCCCCGCGTGCACCTGCGCCGCACCGACTCGACCAACGAGCGCGCCCGCGCGCTCGCGCTTGCCGGGGCCCCCCATGGGACGCTCGTGACCGCGGCCGAGCAGACCGCCGGACGCGGGCGCCAGGGCCGCCGCTGGAGCGCACCGGCGGGGAGCGCATTGCTGATGTCGCTGTTGCTGCGGGAGCCACCCCCACTGCTCCCACTCATCGCCGCGGTGGGCGTCTGTGAAGTTGCGGGGCCCGACGCGCGGATCAAGTGGCCCAACGACATCGTGGTGGCGCGGGGCGAGCGCTTCGCGAAGCTCGCCGGCATCCTCGTCGAGGGGCGCCCGCAGGAGGGCTGGGCGGTGCTCGGCATCGGCCTCAACGTGGCTGTGCGCGTCGAGCAGCTGTCGCCGGAGCTGCGGGACACGGCGGCGAGCCTGGGGCTCCCGAGCGAGGAGATCGAGCCGCTGCTCGCGCGGCTGCTCACGGCGCTCGCACGTCGCCTGAGCGAGCCGGCCGCGCGGACGCTCGAGGCGTGGCGGGAGCGCGACGCGCTGCGCGGGCGCGAGGTCTCGTGGTCGGCCGGGCGCGGGCGCGCCGCGGGGGTCGACGGCGACGGGCGGCTCATCGTGGAGCTTGCCGACGGCGGCAGCACTTTGCTCGACGCGGGCGAGGTCCACCTCGCGCTCGACTAGTCCTCGGCGCCGCCAGCCCCCTCGGCGATGCTGACGGCCTGGGCGATGGTGACGGCCTGGGTCTCGCCGGGCACCTCGACGCTTGGGACCGACGCTCTGGTGTTCGAGGATGTCGCCTCCGCGTTTGAGGGCGCGAGCCCCGCGGCTTTGGGCGCTTTGCGCTTGCGCTTGTTGTTGCGCGCGCGGCGCTTGGGGAAGTTGCGCAAGAGCTCGCGGGCGAGCGCGGGGGGCTTGCGGGCCATGCGGGTGCGGGCGCCGCGCAGCGCCTCCTCGGCCTCGGGGGTGTGGGCGAGGGCGGCGGCGAGCAGCGCGGCGGCGAGGCGGCGGTCCTGCTTGCGGGAGGCGTGGATCAGGCGGCGCGCGTTGCGCGCGTGGGCGCCGCCGGAGGAGTTCACGAGCAGGCCGAGCAGGCGCTTGGTCTCGGGCCAGCGCTGCACGGCGTACTCCTCGTGCAGCTCGCGGGTGTACTCGGCGAGGCGCCAGATCCACGCGCTCGCCTGGTCGCGGCGGCCGATGCGGCGCTCGACGAGCGCGCGCAGCATGATCTTCGAGGCCTCTCTGCGCTCCTCGCGGGGCCAGGAGCCGATCACGTCGATCGCGGTGTCGAACGCGTCGGGATCGCGGCCGGCGGCGATGTCGGCGAGCGCGCGGAGTCTCAGCTGGGGGCTCGTGTTGCGCTGCACGGCGGTGACCAGGAAGCGGCTCTTGAGCTCCCCGCCGCGGTCGAAGTGGAGCATCGCCCGCGCGCGCCGCCAGCCGGTGGCGCTGACGCGCGCGCCGGCGAGCGCGGCCCACACGTGCTGCTCGCCGTAGTCGAGGTTCTCCACGGCGATCCGCCAGAGCTCGCGCTCGAAGACCTGGAAGCGGCGCTCCTCCTCGGCGCACACGGGGAGCACGCGGCGCTCCACGCGCATCCGCCGGCCGCGCCCGCGGCGCACGGGGCCGACGACGATCGCGCCGCCGCGGTAGACGTCGCGGTCGAGCAGCGAGTGCAGCGTGACGACGGGGTCGTCGTGCTTGGTGGCGGGGTGCACGAAGTCCACGACGAGCCCGGCCTCCTTGCCGGGGTGGCGGCGCGTGACGCGGCCGACGCGCTGCTGGTAGATGCGCTTGGAGGCGGTGGGGGCGAGGTGCACGCAGACGGTGGCGCGCGGGCTGTTCCACCCCTCGGCGAGCAGCTGGGCGTTGATCAGCACGTCGATCTCACCCCGCTCGTAGCGCGCGAGCACCCAGGCGAGCTCGCGCTTGGGGGTCTCCCCGGAGACGGCCTGCGCCTTGATGTCTTCCGCGCGGAAGGCCTCGGCGAGGTTGTAGGCGTGGCGGACCCCCGCCGCGTAGACCACCCCGGGGACCCCGTTGAAGCGGGTCTTGTAGAGGTTCGCCATCGCCATGTTGAACGGCTGCTGGTCGAGCAGCTGAGCGAGCTCCTCCTGGTCGAACTCGACGTCCACCTCGCCCCGGCGCAGCGGGACCTTCGCGATCGTGCGCACCCCCACGCCGGGTGGGATGCGCACGCAGCGCAGCGGTGAGATGACCCCGCGGCGGGCGGCCTGGGCGAGGTCGAAGCGGGAGGTCTGGGTGGGGAAGAGGTCGGTGACGTGGCGCGCGATCAGCGCCCCGGTGGCGGTCATCCCGATGAAGATCGGGCCCGTCCACGCGCGGATCGCGCCGCTGGTCTTCTCCCCGAGCGCGGTGTGCGCCTCGTCGCAGATCACGATCATGTAGGCGCTCGAGATGCGCCCCGCGTTGCGCACGAACCACTGGTAGGTCTCCACCGACACGGGGCCCTTCGTGGAGTCCTCCCCCACGAGCAGCGGGCGGCTGATGCGCTTGGAGTAGCCGCGGTCGCGGAGCTCGCCGAGGAACTGGTCGACGAGGTTGCGCCGGTGCGTGAGGATCAGGATCCCGCCGGTTTGCGAGGCCTCCACAAAGCCGAGCGCGGCCACGGTCTTGCCCGCGCCGGTGGCGTGCTCGAACCAGAAGCGCTTCGCGGCGTTGGGGTCCTCGGGCTGGTCGGGGAGCACCTCCTCCTCGTCCTCGTCCACCCAGTCGCGGGGCTCCTCCTCGCTCTCGGGCTCCTCCTCGGACTCCTCGATCTCGGGAAGCGGCTCGAGCTCGTCCTCGAGGTCGCCGAGCTCCTCCAGTTCCTCCTCGGCCTCCTCGAGCTCCTCCTCTGTGACTCCCTCCTCGGTCCCGCCGGGGCCGGGGGAGCCCGCATCGGCGAGGGCCTCGTCGGGGCGCCCGTTCGGGCCGAGGATCGCCGCGGAGGCGAGCAGCTCCGGGGAGGCCATCGCGGCGGCGCGGCCGTTGCCGCTGCCGTTGTTGGCCCCACTCCGCTCGGCCTCGGCGAGCAGCGCGGTGAGGGTGCCGGAGAGGGCGTCGACCTGGTGGGCGGAGAGCACGGTGCCGTCGGCCAGCTTGGGCTCCTCGTCGGAGAGCACCCGTTCGAGGCCGAGCAGCAGCGAGAACTCGCGCCGCCAGGCGGTGGAGGGGTACTTCGCCTGTTCGTCGAGCTCTCCCAGCGCGCCGTCCAGCGCGCGGCGGCGGGCGGAGCCGCTGGCGAGCGCCACCGCGGCCTCCTCGCCCTCGTGGAGGAAGCGCTCGTGCACGAACTTCTCCGCACGCTCAATATCGGCGGAGCTTGGAATGGACGCGGCCGCGAGGGCCACTGGGGTGGACTCGGCCATTGGAGGCTCTGTGGACTTCGAGACGGAGCCGCGCAGAAGAGTTCGGCGTGGCTCGGAGCGCCGGCACGCGCCGGCAGACTCCTGGGTACCCTGAGCAACCCGGCTCTGGGTGACACCCAGGATATAGCACTCCGCGGCCGGATTGAAGGGGGCAGAGACGGGCGCCGATCTGGGCATCGATCCGGAGCCGGTCGGACGCGCCCGCGTAGCGAGCCGAGGGGGGGCGGGGCCCGGCGCCGATCTGGCACCCTTACCGCGATGGCACCGATGCGTCTCCTCGCGCTCGCCGGCGCGCTCGCCCTGGCGGCGCTGCTCGCGGTCGGCCTCGTGCAGCTCGCCAAAAGCTCGGGCTCCTCGGGGACCGCCACCCCGACGCGGCTCACCGCGGCGCAGATACAGGCGCGGCTGGCGGGCTCGCCGGCCCCGCTGGCGGCGCTGCACGCGCAGGCGAACGAGCTGCTCGGCGGCGGCGGCGCGGCGCTGCGGGCGCGCCTGGCTGCGCTGCGGGGGTGGCCGGTTGTAATAAACAAGTGGGCCTCCTGGTGTGAACCCTGCAAGGCGGAGTTCGGCGCCTTCCAGCAGGCCGCCGCGAACCTGGGGCGGCGGGTGGCGTTCATCGGGATCGACTCGGGCGACACCTCCCGCGCGGAAGCGCTCAGGTTCCTACATTCGTTTCCGGTGAGCTACCCCAGCTACTACGACCCCAGCGGCCGGCTCGGGACGGAGGCGACGGACTCCTCGTTCACCCCCGTCACCGTCTTCTACAACCGCCACGGCGAAAAATACCCCCGCCAGGGCGCCTACCCGAGCGCGGCGAAGCTCGAACGCGACGTCAAACGCTACGCCCTGGAGGGGTGAGCCGTGCCTGAGATCCGGGTGGACCCGCTGAGCGGGCACAGGACGATCGTGGCGGGGGAGCGCTCCCGGCGCCCGGGGGGTGAGCCGCGCTGCGTCCCGCCGGACCCGATCGACGTGGAGAGCGACCCGTTCGCGGAGGGCCACGAGGACCGCACGCCGCCGGAGCTGTACGCGCTGCGCCCGCGAGGAGGGCCCCCGGACTCGCCCGGCTGGACAGTCCGGGTGGTGCCGAACCTGTTCCCGGCGCTGACCCTCGATGGCCCCAGCCCGGAGGGGGACGCTCGGCCGGACCTGTTCGCGGCGATGCCGGCGCGGGGGGCGCACGAGGTGATCGTGAACGCGCCGCGGTCGGTGTACTCGCTGGCGGAGCTGCCGGTGGAGCAGGTGGCGGCGGCGATGGGGGTG
>JBIOEY010000015.1:0-27427 GCA_044446505.1 Solirubrobacterales bacterium | reverse complement strand
GTGGCGGTAGATGAGCTCCTTCTTCAGCGAGGCGTGGAAGCTCTCGCTGACCGCGTTATCGAAGCAGTCGCCCTTGGAACCGGTCGACGGGGTGATCCCGGCCTTCTCGCAGCGGCCGGTGAACAGGACAGCCGTGTATTGGAACCGCCCGCACATCGAGCATCTCGTCAACCAAGGCATCCAGACGCTCGTCTGCCCGGGGGGGCTCAATCGTGCTACGCCCCGGCCGGGATGCGACCGCGGCGTCAGGCCAGAGCGTAGAGCTGCCAGTCCTCCGGGACGCCTTTGAGCGTGTGAGTGCCGCGGTCTGTGAACTCCAAGCCCGAGCCGGCGGTGAGGTCGCGGACCGTGCGTGAGACGAGCACCTCGTCACTGTTCGCCTCGGCCATTACACGAGCCGCGACGTGGACCGCGATCCCGGCGATGTCCTCGCCGCGGAGTTCGATCTCGCCGACGTGCACGCCCGCGCGTGCGTTCATGCCCTCGGCCGCGAGCGCATCCAGGATCCCGCGTGCGGCGGCTACCGCGCGTGCGGGTCCGCCGAACGTCGCCAAGGTTCCGTCACCGGTGGTGGCGACCAGGTGCCCCTCGAAGCGCTCGAGCCTGTCCTCGACGAGCTCGCTGTGGCGGTCGAGCCGGGCTCGCCAGCCCGCGTCGCCGAGTCGTGTGAGATGCTCGGTGGACCCGACGATGTCGGTGAAGAGAATCGTCGCGAGTACGCGCTCGGCCCGCGCGAGAGGAGGCGGAGCACCGACGAACGCGCGCAGATGCTCGAGCATCTCCGTGGTGTCCCCGAGCCACGGCAGGTGCTCGGCCCCGGCGAGTTCGACGAGCCTTGCGTTGGGCATCCGCGCCACAGCGGCGCGCGCCAGCTCGACGGGAACGATCGGGTCATCGGTCCGCTGCAGGGCGAGCACCGGTTGATGAATGGCCGCCAGCACATCCCACGCGCTCATGCCAGCCTCCATCATCGCGAAGTAACCACGGGCGACCGCGCGCGTCGCGCACGCGCGCTGCAGCATGCCCCACGCGACGTCGGCGTCCGGGACCCCGACAAGCCAGCGGTCCCCGCCATAGCCCTCGCCCCAGTGCTCGGCAGTCCGACGCATGAACTCCACCCACTCCTCGAACGCCGCGTCGCTCGTCAGCCCCTTCGCACGCCTGTCAAATGCCGCTGCCGACCCGTTGAGCATCACAAGCCGCCCGACGCGGTCCGGTCGAGCCGCCGCCGCCAAACACGCGGGCACACCACCCTCGGAGACGCCGATCACCGTCGCACGCTCAAGCTCCGCAGCATCCATCACGGCGGCGAGCTGCTCGACGCGAAGCTCGAGCGAGGGAGTCTCCTCGACGGGATCGGAGGCCCCGGTCCCAGGCTTGTCATACACCGCCACGCGCGCGAACCCCGAGAGCTCGCTGAAGAAAGCCCGCGACTGCGGGTACTGCCAGAAGAGGTCGACGTTGGATACCCAGCCCGGGACGAAGAGGATCTCCGCGGGTCCCTCTCCGAACACCTGCCAGGCGATGCTCACACCATCGTGCTCAAGATAGTTCGTCTTGGGGATCTGCATGCGGAGGTTCTACTACGTCGTAGGAATCGCCACCAACCGAACCGCTCGCGTTTCGCGCGAGACCCGAGCGCCTGGCGTCGCCCCGAGCGAGCCCCCGCTCCGGACGAGCCCGAGATGAACGACCGGTCGATCTTCGTCGCGGCTTGCGTCAGGCGCGCTTGCGGGCGGACACGAACTGCGCGAGACCGACTACGTGTTGCTCGATGTCGGTCAAGCCGTGATTGCGCAGCGCTCGCGTTAGCTCGTCGCGGGCGAAGATCCGCACGCCGCTCAGGGGCCGCACGACTGCGTTTGTCGCGCCGGCGGGCAGTGGGCCGCGGTTGCAGCTTGACAGCAGCGCCACTCGACCGCCTGGAGCCAGGACGCGGGCGATCTCCTGGAGTGCTCGCATCGGCTCCTGGATCAGGTACAGCGCAGCGAAGCAGCAGATCGCATCGAAGCTGCCATCGCGAAAGGGCAGCGTGCAAGCGTCGCCGCGCACGTAGGCGACGTTCGCGCTCTCGGTCTTGCGCACGGCGACGGCGAGCATCGTCTTGGAGGCATCGAGCCCTACGACCAGGCCCTCGCTCGCGGCGCGGGCGAAGCCACGCGTGAAGTTGCCGGGCCCGCAGGCGACGTCCAGCACTCGGTCGTTGGATGAGAGCTCCAGCATGTTCAGGGCCATGCGGTGCTCCTCGCGTGTTCCGGGACCCGTCGCTCCCATCAACAGGCGTCCACCAAACGGGCGCCACAGGTGCTCGTAGATCAGTGCCAGTGAGCGGCTGAGCATCAGCCGTTGACCGGGATGCGCTCCGGTGGGATCCCCCTCGCCGAGCAGATCGAGATAGCCATCCTCGACATGCGCCACCGCCGGCCGGCGCGCCGGCTGCAACAGCGCGAGCGTCTGCTCGACCGCGGGCGTCGTGGGGGTGGAACTCATTGAACGGGAGCCATCGTGAGCACCGATCCTTGCATACCGAACCCGCGCCCGTTGCGAAAAGGGGCACTTGTCGTAGTGGCTCGTGCGCAGCGTGCATGATCGCGGCGGCATCCGTGCTTCCGTCCCATCGGCGGTGGTACGGTTCAGGCAGTCCTCAAAACCTCGACCGGCGGAGGAAGGCGTGCAGCGTCTCAGTCCCCAGGACGCCTCGTTCCTGCATCTCGAGGACGCGGTCAGCCACATGCACATCGGCTCGGTGGCGATCCTCGAGGGGCCGCCACCCGGGTATGAGGCGCTCTCGCGGATGGTCCGGGCGCACCTGCCGAGTGTCCCGCGTTACCGGCAGAAGGTCCATTTCGTGCCGCTCGCGCTCGGCCGGCCGGTGTGGGTGGACGATCCGCACTTCAACCTGGGCTACCACCTGCGCCGCACCGCGCTCCCGTCGCCGGGCGGCGATGAGGAGCTGCGCAACCTGGTCGGGCGCGTCATGTCCCAGCAGCTCGACCGTGACAAGCCGTTGTGGGAGATGTGGATCATCGAGGGGCTCAGCGAGGGACGCTGGGGAGTCATCACCAAGGTGCATCACTGCATGGTCGACGGCGTCGCGGGGACGGAGCTTCTCACCGTGATCCTCGACACCGAGCGCGAGCCCAAGCTTCCTGCACCGGACGATTGGCATACCGAGCGCCAGCCGTTGGGGGCGGAGTTGGCCGTCCAGGCGCTTGCCCGAAGGGCGATCAGTCCGTATGAGCAGTTGCGCGCCGTGCGGTCCGCGGTGCGCTCGCCGGGCCGCGTGACCGGGACCGCCGCTGCGACCGCGCGTGGGCTGTGGACCATGACAGGTGTGGTTGCGCCCCCGCCTCCGTCGTCGCTCAACGGAGCGATAGGCCCCCACCGCCGCTGGGCGTGGGCACGATCACAGCTCTCGGACGTCAAGCGCGTCCGCGGCGCGTTCGGCGGCACCGTCAACGACGTCGTTCTGACCGCCATCGCAGGCGGCTTTCGCGTGCTGCTCGCCACGCGCCAAGAGTCCACGCAGCGTGACGTGCGAACGCTTGTACCGGTATCCGTGCGCTCTAGCGAGGAACAGGGCGAGTACAACAACCGCGTCTCTGCGATCTTCGCCAACCTGCCGGTGGGGATCGAGCATCCGGTGCAGCGGCTCGCGGCGATGCGTGCGCAGATGGAGCACCTCAAGCACTCGGGCGAAGCCGTGGCGGGCGATGTCCTGGTGGGTCTCAGCGGATTTGCGCCAGCGATGCTGCTTGCGCTTGGGCTGCGCGCCGCCACCCGGATGCCGCAGCGCAGCGTCAACACGGTGACGACCAACGTTCCCGGCCCTCAGCGCCCGCTGTACGCGGCGGGGCGCCGGATGCTCGAGTGCTTCCCCTACGTTCCGATCGCGGGGCACGTCCGGATCGGAGTGGCCATCTTCTCCTACGACGGCGGGTTGAGGTTCGGCGTCACAGGTGACTACGACGAGGCCCCGGACATAGAAGTGCTGTGTGATGGGATAGAGCAGTCCATGCGCGAGCTCGTGGCGGCGGCGGATCGCGACAGACACACAGAAGCGCCCAGCCCGCCGGCTCGCAATGGAGGCAGGCGCCACAGCCCCCGTCCGGCTGACCGGCTTTCGCGAACGCCAGGTGACGGACCAAGGTCCTGAAGATGGTGGAGTTGATGCCCGAGACGAAGACCAAACAACGCCGCCCGGCGGCAATCGAGCCCAAGACGGTGATGCTCCACGGCCGCGCGGTGACCTACGCCGAGGTGGGCAGCGGCCCCGTGCTGCTCCTGATCCACGGGATGGCGGGCACGTATGAGAACTGGCAGGCGGTAATCGATCCGCTCGCGCGAGACCACACGGTCATCGCACCCGATCTTCCCGGGCACGGCACGTCGGCGCCCGGCGGCGGCGACTACTCCTTGGGGGCCCTCGCCGCCAGCCTGCGCGACCTGCTGGTCGCGCTCGGCCATGACCACGCTACGCTCGTCGGGCACTCGCTCGGCGGTGGAATCGCGATGCAGTTCGCCTACCAGTTCCCCGAGATCACCGAGCGCCTGGTACTGGTCTCGAGCGGCGGACTCGGCCCAGAGGTCAGCCCGGTCCTGCGCGTCGCGGCACTCCCGGGCGCCGACCTGTTCATCGCCGCGACAGCCGGGCCGGGACGCGTGGCGGGATCGGCGCTGGCACGTGGCCTGGCGGCCATCGGGCTGCGGCCCAACGCGGACGTTGCCGAGGTCGCGCGCGGATACGCGTCGCTCGCCGACCAGGACCGTCGCGCCGCATTCCTGGCGACGCTGCGCGCCGTTGTCAGCACTGCCGGGCAGCGCGTCCACGCAGGTGACCGACTGTACCTCGCCGGGGGCATACCAGTTCTGATCATCTGGGGCGAGCGCGATCCGATGATTCCGGTCCGTCATGGCGAGCAAGCCCACCAGGCCATCCCGGGCAGCCGTCTTGAGATTTTCGACGGGGTCGGCCATCTGCCACAGCTCGAGGCGCCCGCGCACTTCATCGCGGTACTCCAGCGATTCCTCGCGGAGACCGAGCCGGCGCACTTGGACACTCAGCAGTGGCGCGCCCGGTTGACCTCCGCCAGCGATAGATAAAGCGCTACCGTGAGCGGGCCGGGAAGGCTGGACGGGTCATCCCGATCGTTCACCTGGTTCCGGGCTGCTAGCGCGGGAATGTTTTCCCTACGACCTGCACGCCGGAGAACTGCGTCGAGCCTGGTCCGTGGATGACCAGGAACCAGAAGGCGAAGGTCGCGGCGCCGATCACTGCCGTGACGGTGAAGATGCGGTCCAGTGCGCCCGTTCGCTGGTCGTGCCCGGCCGCACGGCGCAGGATGATCCAGCGCTGGTCGATGTCGTGCATCGTCTGCAGGGCCCCCATGAGCAGCACCAGCAACGTGATGACTCGCCGCCGCGTCGGGCCACCGCGCTGGAGCTGGTTGCGGAAGCGGGTCGGCGCCGTGCCCGGGCGCCTGCCGAGGAACAGGCCTCCGTTGTCGGTTGGGTCGGTACGCATCGCTTGTGCTCGCCGGCCTCGTCCTGCACCAGTACGTGCTCGGCCTGCCTCCGTTCCAACGGGCACCGGTGGCCGCCGTCCACATCGGGTCCCGCAGCCTCCCCTGAACCGAGCTCTCCTCACGCCGCCGCGCGTCCGACCGAAGCCGGGAGACGCTCGCCTCCGACCGAAGCGGGGGGACGCTCGCCTCCGGCGAGCATCCCCCGTTCGACCAGCATCCCCGTTTCGGCCAGCAGTGGCCGATCGCGCGCGGCGGCGGCCTCTTCGAGGATGCGCAGCATCGCGGAGGCCGCGGGGGTCAGGCGCGTGTTGGCGCCCGTGCGCCCGGGCAGCGCCGCGATCACCCTGCGCACCGGCGGGTGCGGCGAGAGGGCGCGCACCACGATGTCCTCCCGGATGACCGACAGCGCGAGCTCCGGGATCAGGGCCACTCCCACCCCGGCGGCGACCAGCCCCTGGACGGTCTGGTAGTCATCGCTCTCGAACGCCACGTTCGGCTCGAACCCCGCGGCGTGGCAGCTGCGCACCACGTGACGGGCGCAGGGGCTCGAGCTCGAGGTCTGCACCCACGCCTGCCCGTGCAGATCCTCCAGGCGCAGCGCGCGCTTGCCCGCCAGCGGGTGGCCGCGGGGGAGCGCCAGGTACATCGGGTCCTCCAGCAGCTCCACCCGCTTCAGATTCTCCTCCGCCTCGCCGAACTCGAACAGCAGCGCCAGGTCGAACTCGCCCGCGCGCAGGCGCGGCGCGATCTCCTCGGGCTCGCCCTCCCCGAGCGTCAGCTCGACCTCCGGGTATGAGGCGCGGAAGGCGGCGATCGCCACTGGCATCAGCGTGGCGCCCGCCGTGGGGAACGAGGCCATACGCAGCTGCCCCCCGCGCAGGCCCGCGAGCGCCGCGAGCTCCTCCTCGGCCGCCTCCAGGCGCGCGAGGATCCCCTCGGCGTGCTCCACCAGCGTGCGGCCCGCGCCCGTGAGCCGTACGCCGCGGGGGCCCCGTTCGAGCAGCGTCATCCCCGTCTCCGCCTCGAGCGCCGCGATCTGCTGGGAGACCGCCGACTGGGTGTAGGAGAGCGCGTCGGCCGCCGCGGAGAACGAGCCCCGCTGGGCGACCTCCCGGAGGACACGCAGACGGCTCACATTCAACATAAGCACAGCTTATCGCAACCATCAAAAGATTCACTGGCGCTGATGGCAGGAACGTGCCACGCTGTGGGAGAAATGAGGCAGGCGCCCCGCGTGGCCCATTGTCACAGGCCGATGCCTCGCCACACGCGAATCCGTCCCCTCTTAAAAATCTTCCCACCCAACACCGCAACGACACAGGAGTCACGCCATGTCCGCCACCAAGTTGATCGTCTCCTACGACGGCACCAACAACGAGGACGACGCGATCGCCCTCGGCCGTCTCTTCGCGCAGGCCGGCGCCGAGGTGGCGCTCGCGTACGTGCGCCACACCCAGGAGCCCGAGCCCGACCGCGAGGTGCTTGCCCAGCACGAGGCCGAGGCGCTGCTGCAGCGCGGCGGCGAGCTGCTCGGGGTGCCCGACGTCGCCTGCTACGTCGTCTCCGACCGCTCCACCCCCGAGGGCCTCCGCGCGCTCGCCGAGCAGGAGGGCGCGCACGGGATCGTGTTCTGCTCGGACTCCCACACCGCCCCCAACCACGTGAGCGTCGGCAACTCCGCTCAGAGACTGCTCGACGGGGGCCGCTTCGCGATCGCGATCGCCTCCGCGGGCCTCGCCGACCGACAGGCGGAGGTGCAGCGGATCGCGGTCACCGAGGACCCGACCGACCCCAGCGCGCAGAGCACCGCGCAGGGGCTCGCAAAGGCGCTTGGCGCGAGCGTGACCCCCGCCGCCATGGGCCACGGCGCCGACCTGCTCGTGGTCGGCTCCCGCCCCGAGGCCGGGCAGGGCCAGGTCGCCCTCAGCGCCGCCGCGCTCAACCTGATCGAGGACGACGCCGGCGCCGTGCTGGTCGTGCCCCGCGGTGCCGCGCTCGCCTTCGGAGGGGTCCCCGCGTCCCTCAGCGCGTAGTCCGCGGCACTCCAGCGCAGGCGGGCGGTCGCGGCAGTGCCGCTCGCCTGCGCCCCGCCGTGTGGCCGGGGCACGGAGGCCCCACGACGCTCACCGCCGGCCGGTCCGGCGCCTCCCGGTGGCTCGACGCGCGAGCAGGTAGCGTCCCAGCGCCTGCGCGAAGTCGAGCCCGCCGCCCACGAGGTGGCCCACCGGGCCGGTCCACAGCCACCGCTCGCTCCGCCGCAGCGCTCGCATCGGGCGGCACGGTATCGTGGCGAGGAAGCCGATGCCGAGCGCCCTGACGACGACAGTCACCCAGCTGCCCGAGTCGCGCGTGCGCGTCCAGGTACAGGTCCCCCCGAGCGAGCTCGAGCAGCGCATCGAAGGCAAGGCGCGCGAGCTCGCCGGCAAGCTGAAGCTCCCGGGATTCCGCCGCGGCAAGGTGCCCGCGCCGTTGGTGATCCAGCGGCTCGGCCGCGACGCGGTGATGGAGGAAGCCGTGCGCGACACGCTCAGCAGCTGGTACGTGGACGCGCTCGAGGCCTCCGGGATCGTTCCCGTGGGCGACCCCCAGGTGGACCTCGGAGAGCTGCCTCCCCGCGGGGAGGGCCTCGAGTTCTCATTCGAGATCGGGGTGCTCCCGCAGGCCACCCTCGGGGAGTACCGCGGCCTCGAGGTCGGCCGCGCGGAGCCCGCCGTGGACGAGGAACAGGTGCAGCGCGAGATCGACGGGCTGCGCGAGCGCCTCGCGCGCCTGGAGGCCGTGCAGCGCCCCGCCGCCGTCGGGGACTACGTGGTGATCGACTACGTGGGCGCCCTCGTCGAGGAGTCGGGCGAGCCCGAGCTCTTCGAGGGCGGGGAGGGGCGCGACCAGCTCGTGGAGCTCGGATCGGGCAACCTGATCGAGGGCTTCGAGCAGGCGCTCGAGGGGGCCACCGCGGGGGAGAGCCGCACGCTCGAGCTCACCTTCCCGGTGGAGATCGAGAACGAGGGGCCCGGCTCGGCGGCCTCCGGCCGCCTGCGCCACCCTCGTGGCGCCCGCGCGGAGCTCGCCGGCCGCCGGGCCTCGTTCGAGGTGACCGTCAAGGAGGTCAAGCGCAAGGAGCTCCCCGACGTCGACGACGACCTCGCGATCGACACCGGCTTCGACACCGTGGAGGAGCTGCGCGAGGACATCCGCCGCCGGCTGCTCGAGGCCGAGGAGCAGCGCCTGCAGAGTGTCTTCCGCGAGGCCGCGCTCGACGCGGCGGTGGAGCAGGCCAAGGTGGAGGTGCCCCCCGCGCTGATCGAGGCACGGGCGCACGAGATGTGGGAGCGCGTGCTGCACGCGATGGCCCACCGCGGAATCTCGCGCGAGGCCTACCTCCAGATCACCGGCCGCAGCGAGCAGGAGATCCTCGCGGAGACCGCGCCCGAAGCCGAGCGCGCGCTGCGCCGCGAGGCGGTGCTCACCGCGGTGGTCGCCGCCGAGGGGATCAGCCCCAGCGAGGAGGAGCTGCTGGAGGCCGTCCGCCCCGCCGCCGAGCGCGAGGAGGTCCCACCCGAGCAGCTGCTGCAGCGACTGCGGGACGCCGGGCGCCTGGATGAGGTTCGCGAGGACCTCGCCGCGCGGCAGGCGATGGAGCTGATCGCCGCCGCCGCCGAGCCGATCCCGATCGAGCAGGCGCAGGCGCGCGAACAGATCTGGACGCCCGAGAAGGAGCGCACCGAGCGCGCCCGCGAGGAGCGGGTGCAGGAGGCGGCGCAGGCGAGCGAGCCCGCCCCCGGCGGGCTGTGGACGCCGGATCGATGAGCGATCTCGCCGCCGCGTGCGTCAGGCCGCTAGCCTCTAGGGTGGGTTCCCGGAGCGTGAGACGGGGCGCCTATCGGATATCGACGGCGCCCTGGAGGAATCCAGCCGGCGAAGCGAAACAGAAGCGAGGACAATGAGCCCACTGGTCCCAATGGTCGTCGAGCAGACCTCTCGCGGAGAGCGCGCGTTCGACATCTACAGCCGCCTGCTCAACGAGCGGATCATCTTCCTCGGCACCCCCGTGGACGACCAGATCGCGAACCTCGTGGTCGCCCAGCTGCTGCACCTGGAGTCCGAGGACCCCGAGAAGGACGTCTCGGTGTACATCAACACGCCCGGCGGCTCCGTGTACGCGGGCCTGGCGATCTACGACACGATGCAGTTCATCAAGCCCGACGTGCAGACGATCTGCGTGGGGATCGCGATGTCGATGGGCGCGCTGCTGCTCGCGGGCGGAGCGAAAGGCAAGCGGATGGCGCTGCCCAACGCGAAGATCCTGATCCACCAGGTCTCCTCGAGCTTCCAGGGCCAGGCCACCGACATCGAGATCCACGCCAAGGAGATCATCGACGTGCGCCACCGCCTGGACGAGATCATCGCGAAGCACACCGGCAAAGAGCTCGACCAGGTGCGCCAGGACACCGAGCGCGACTACTTCATGAGCTCCGACGAGGCGCGCGAGTACGGCATCATCGATCGCGTTATCTCGGAGCACTAAGGCTCCGATCGCGCGTTTGGAGCCGCAGGAGGAGGAGAGATACCATATGGCCCGGCCCACCGATTCCAACGAGCAGCTTCTCTGCAGCTTCTGCGGCAAGTCCCAGCGCCAGGTCAAGAAGCTGATCGCCGGGCCGGGGGTCTACATCTGTGACGAGTGCATCGATCTCTGCAACGAGATCATCGACGAGGAGCTCGCGCCCACGCCGATGTTCGACCTCGAGAAACTCCCCAAGCCGCGGGAGATCTACGAGGTGCTCGACGAGTACGTGATCGGCCAGGAGACCTCCAAGCGCACGCTCTCGGTCGCGGTCTACAACCACTACAAGCGCGTGCAGATGATGCAGTCCGGCGACTCCGATGTGGAGCTGCAGAAGTCCAACATCCTGCTGCTCGGCCCCACCGGCTGCGGCAAGACGCTGCTCGCGCAGACGCTCGCGCGGATCCTCAACGTGCCCTTCGCGATCGCGGACGCCACCGCGCTCACCGAGGCGGGGTACGTGGGGGAGGACGTCGAGAACATCCTCCTCAAGCTGATCCAGGCCGCGGACTACGACGTCAAGAAGGCGGAGACCGGGATCATCTACATCGACGAGGTCGACAAGATCGCGCGCAAGGCCGACAACCCCTCGATCACCCGCGACGTCTCCGGCGAGGGGGTGCAGCAGGCGCTCTTGAAGATCCTCGAGGGCACCCAGGCCTCGGTGCCCCCGCAGGGCGGGCGCAAGCACCCCCACCAGGAGTTCCTCACGATCGACACCACCAACGTGCTGTTCATCTGCGGCGGGGCGTTCGCGAACCTCGACAAGCTGATCGAGCGGCGCATCGGCAGCAACGGCATAGGCTTCGGCGCGGCGATGCAGGCGCCCGTCGACCGCGACACGGGTGAGGTGTTCGAGAAGTGCCTTCCGGAGGACCTGATCGAGTACGGGCTGATCCCCGAGTTCATCGGCCGCCTCCCCGTGATGAGCGCCGTGCACCAGCTCAGCCGCGAGGACCTCGTCTCGATCCTCGTCGAGCCCCGCAACGCGCTCGTCAAGCAGTTCCAGCGCTTCTTCTCCTTCGACGGCATCGAGCTCGTCTTCGCCGAGGACTCGCTCGCCGCGGTCGCCGAGCGAGCCCTCCAGCGCAACACCGGCGCGCGTGGGCTGCGCTCGATCATCGAGGAGATTCTGCTCGAGGTCCAGTTCGAGCTCCCCTCGCGGCGCGACGTCAAGAAGTGCGTCGTCACCCGCGAGACCGTCGAGCAAGGCCGTCCCCCGACACTCGTCACCGAGGCCGCCCCCGAGGCCGAGGAGAAGCCCAGCCCGCGGCGCCTGCGCGAGGAGTCGGCGTAGAGGGTGGCGCAGCCGGCCGCGAGGCTGGCGAGCTGGGCCCTCTTTTGCCAATCGTCGCTATGCACGACGAGTTCCGCGTACAGGTGCAAACGCAGTCGCCGGGCGCGGTGGTCCACGCGCTGAAGGCGCTGGAGGCGGGCGAGGAGGACCGCCGCTCCGCGCCGCGACTCGCGGTCACGCACGAGGGGGATCACGTGTTCCTCTATGCCGACTCGCTGCCGGCTGCCGAACACGCCCGCGAGGTCGTGCGCGAAGCTCTGCGGGAGCACGGCATCGCGGGAGAGGTCTTCCTTTCGCGCTGGCATCCCGTGGAGGAGCGCTGGGAGGACGCCTCCCAGCCGCTGCCCGCCACTGAGGAGCAGCGCGCTGCCGAGCACGCTCGCCTGGAGGAGCTGGAGACCGAGGAGTCCCAGGAGGCGGGTCACGCGGAGTGGGAGGTCCGCATCACGCTCCCCACCCACCACGACGCCCGCGCGTTCGCCGAGCGCCTGCGCGGCGAGGGGATCCCCGTCAATCAGCGCTGGCGCCACCTGATCGTGGGGGCCAACGACGAGGACGACGCCGCGGCGTTGGCCAAGCGGTTGCGCGTCGAGGCGCCGGAGGGCAGCGAGATCGTCGCGCAGGGCAATGGCCTCGAGTACTGGCAGATGCTTCACCCCTACGCCTACCTCGGCGGCCTCGCAAACTGAGAGCTTCTGTTGCTCTGGCCAGCACAGGTGCTGGCCAGCCGACCGGCGCATGCGCCGGTCGGGGACACGCCGCATGCGGCGTGTCCGGCAGGGCCGCATGCGGCCCTGCCATGAGGACGACGTCACTTGTGCATCAGATGCGCCGTACCGGAACCGGTGCGGCCCTCCGGCGCGAGGCTTCGAGCTCCGCCTCGCTGAAGCTGCCGTGCTCGCCTTCCCATTCGGTGACGGCGCGCAGCCCATCCGCAACCAGCAGCGCCTGCCGAGCCGCGGCGGTCATCCAGGCGGAGACGCTGACCCCTTCCTCCTCAGCGGCCGCGAGGATCCCGTCATGTACATCCGGGTCCACGGCGATCGCGAGCTTCGGGGATGGCCTACCATGCAGCATCCGGCAGGTCATGCTACTCGGTAAGTAGCCCGCCGGATTGTCGTCTCCGAGTGTGGAGTGCGGGCCGCCATTTACACTCACGCTCCGATGAGTGAGCGTTTGGACGAGCTCGAAGGCAGGACCCGCTTCGAGCCCACGGAGGTCGAGCCGCGCATCACCGAGCGCTGGCTCTCCAGTGGGCTGTTCCACCCCGAGCCGGAGGGGGAGGCGCGGGAGAACTACTCGATCGCGATCCCGCCCCCCAACGTGACGGGCTCGCTGCACATGGGTCATGCGCTCAACGGCTCGATCCAGGACGTGCTGGTCCGCTACCACCGGATGTCCGGTCGGCGTACGAAGTGGATCCTCGGCACCGACCATGCGGGGATCGCCACGCAGGCGCAGGTGGAGAAGGCGCTGCGCGCCGAGGGAACCAGCCGCCACGAGCTCGGCCGCGAGCGGTTCGTGCAGCGGGTGTGGGAGTGGCGCGAGCACTATGGGCACACGATCGTGGAGCAGTTCAAGCGGCTGGGCGCCTCGTGCGACTACTCCGAAGAGCGCTTCACGCTCGACGAGGACTACCACCGCGCGGTGGTGGCGGTGTTCGTGGCGCTCTACGAGCAGGGCCTGATCTACCGCGACCGCTACATCGTCAACTGGGACCCCGGCAGCCACTCGGCGATCTCCGATCTCGAGGTGGAGGAGCGGCGCGAGCGCGACACGCTCTACTCGATCCGCTACGACCTCGAGGGCGGGGGCGCCGTGACGATCGCGACGGTGCGCCCGGAGACGATGCTGGGGGACACCGCGGTGGCGGTCCACCCCGAGGACGGGCGCTACCGGGATCTTGTGGGGCGCATGGCGATCCTGCCGCTCGTGGGCAGGCATCTGCCGATCGTCGCGGACGAGTACGTGAAGATGGACTTCGGCACCGGCCAGCTGAAGGTCACCCCCGCGCACGACCCCAACGACTTCGAGATCGGCCAACGCCACGAGCTCGACCAGGTCTCGGTGATCGGCGAGGACGGGCGCATGACATCCGAGGCCGGCGAGCGCTTCGCGGGGCTCACCGTGATGGAAGCGCGCGCCGCGGTCGTGGAGGCCCTCCGCGGCGAAGGCCGCATCGTGGGCGAGGAGGAGTACGAGCACGAGGTCCCCTACTCCCACCGCTCCGGGGAGCGTATCGAGCCGCTGATCTCGCTGCAGTGGTTCATGCGCATGGACGAGCTCGCCGAGCCGGCGATCGCGGCGGTGCAGGAGGGGCGGGTGCGGATCGTCCCCCCCAACCACCGGCGGGTCTACCTCGACTGGATGGAGAACATCCGCCCGTGGTGCATCTCCCGCCAGCTGTGGTGGGGCCACCGGCTGCCGGTGTACTACTGCGAGATCTGCGGCCACGTGCACGTCGCGGCGAGCGCACCCGAGCGCTGCGAGGCCTGCGGCGGCGAGCTGCGCCAGGAGGAGGACGTGCTCGACACGTGGTTCTCCTCCGCGCTGTGGCCCTTCGCCACGCTCGGATGGCCCGCGGACACCCCGCAGCTGCGCGCGTTCTACCCCACCGACGTGCTCTCCACCGCGCGCGACATCCTCTTCCTGTGGGTCGCCCGCATGATCATGATGGGCCTGCGCTTCACCGGGGTGCCGCCCTTCGCCGAGGTCTACATCCACTCCGTGATCCAGGCCCCCGACGGGCGGCGCATGTCGAAGTCGCTGGGCACCGGCATCGACCCGCTGGAGGAGATCGAGCGCCACGGCGCGGACGCGGTGCGCTTCGGCCTGCTCACGATGTCCTCCTCCCAGGACGTGCGCTACTCCGCGGAGAAGGTGCGCCAGGGGCAGGCGCTCGCCAACAAGCTGTTCAACGCCGCGCGCTTCGCGCTGCTGCGGATCGCGAGCCTCCCCGGAGTCATGGATCGGAACCCCACCCACCCGCTGGCCCCCGCGGGGCGGGTGGGGACCGGATCCCTCGCGATCGAGGACCGCTGGATCCTCTCCCGCCTGCAGGAGATCAAGGCGGACACCGCGGCGCGGATCGAGGACTACGACTTCTCCCACACCGCGCTCGGGCTCTACGACTTCGTCTACGGGGAGCTCTGCGACTGGTACCTGGAGATCGTCAAGCCGCGGCTCGCGAGTGACGCGCCCCTGGAGAGCGGCAGTGAGGATCGCGAAGCCCTCGCGGCGACCCTGCTGTACGTGTTGCGTGAGACCGTCGCGCTGGCTCATCCGGTGATCCCGTTCGTGACCGAGGAGCTCTGGTCCTACCTCGAGGACTCCGGCGAGCTGCTCGCGGCCCAAAGCTACCCTCAGGCCGAGCAGACGCTCATCGACCCCGCCGCGGAGATCGCCTTGGAGCGCACGATCGAGGCCGTCACGCTCGTGCGAGGATGGCGGGACAGCGTCAACGCATCCCCCGGGATGATCGTGCCCGTGCGGATCAACGCGGAGGGATACGACACCACCGCGGAGATCCTCGCCAACCTCGCGCATCTCGAGCTCTCGGATTCAGGCGCCCAGCCGGTGGCGTCGATCTCGGTGCCCTGTGGCACGATCGAGGTGCTCTCCGATCAGGGTCTGGATTTCGAGGCGGCCGGGCGACGCCGCGCCGCGGCGCGGGAGAAGCTCGACGGCGAGATCGCCCGCGTGCAGAGGAAGCTCTCGAACGCGAGCTTCCTCCAGAAGGCCCCCGCGGAGGTCGTTGAGGGCGAGCGCACCAAGCTCGCCCGCCTGCAGAGCGAACTGGAGGCACAGTGAACCAGCCCTGGAGCGGCGAGCGCGCGGAGCGTCACCTGCGTTCACTGGAGCTGTTCGGGATGCGCTTCGGCCTGGACCGGATACACCGCATGATGACCGCGCTGGGCTCCCCCCAGCGACGCTTTCACACGGTGCACGTGGTGGGCACCAACGGGAAGACCTCCACCACGCGGATGGTCGCGGCGATCCTCGAGCGTCACGGGCTGCGCACCGGCGCCTACCTCTCACCGCACCTGGTCTCCTACTCCGAACGGGTCCAGATCGGCGAGCGCGAAATTTCCGGTCCGGGCTTCGCCGCCGCAGTGGCACGCGCGGCGTGGGCAGCGGAGCGCGTCAACCACACGCTCGCCGCAGACGACCACGTGACCCAGTTCGAGCTGCTCACGGCCGCCGCCTTCTGGGCGCTGGCGGAGCGGGAGGTGCAGGTGGCGGTGGTCGAGGCCGGTCTCGGCGGACGCTACGACGCCACCGCAGTGGTGGAGTCGCAGGTCACGGTGCTCACCAACGTGGGCCTCGAGCACACCCGCTGGCTGGGCCCGACCGTGCGGGACATAGCGGCCGAGAAGCTCGCCGTGCTGCGTCCAGGCTCGACGCTCGCGCTCGGCGCAGACCTCGACCCCGAAGCGCTCGCGATCGCCCACGCGGTGGCAGCCGAGCGTGGGGCGCGGATCGTGCAGGTCTCCCGCGAGGCGCTCGCCGCAGTACCGCTCGCTGCCGGCTTCGGGCAGCGCAACTTCGCCCTCGCGCGCCTCGCCGCGGAGGCCTACCTGGCGAGCGTCGGAATCGCGATGGACGAGGAGGCGGCGCGCGCGGCGGCACTCCAAACAGTGGTCCGGGGACGCCTCCAGGTGGTGGCCGAGGACCCCCTCACCGTGTTCGACGGAGCGCACAATCCCGACGCCGCGAGGGCCTTGGTGGAGTCGCTCGCGGGTATTGTCAACGGTCCACTGGGGATGGTCATGGGCGTTCTCGATGACAAGGACGCAGCGAGCATGCTCGCCACGCTGCTGCCGCTATGCGCACGCGCGTGGTTCACGGCTCCCCCGAGCAGCCGCGCGCTCTCGCCGTCCGCTTTGCAGTCACTGGCGCGCCAGCTGGGCTTCGAGGAGGTCGAGTGCGAGCCCCACCCGTGGCGGGCGCTGGAGCTGGCGCAGGAGTGGGCCCGCGCGCAGCCCGGCGCGGGGGCGGTCCTGGCGACGGGCTCGATCTATCTGGTGGGCGACCTGCTGGCCGAAACGGGGATTCGCGCCGCAGGCGCGTGTCTCCCGGCTTCGGCAGGCTTCGCTGAGCGGGACGTGGCGGCCGGAGGGCACCCGTGAACGACGACGGCCCCTCGGTGATCGCGATGGTCGGCGCCGTGGCGCTGATCGTGGCGCTCGTGATCCTCGTCTTCTTCGCGGTCGGATACGCGTTCGGCCGGCTGTTCCTGGGATGACGTCTGCCGTGCAAATTGCGGTTTCCCCGGTGAGAGTGTCTAAACTCGGCTCCGCCATGACCCGGCCGGGAACCTCCTGAGGCGATCGATGCTGCCGCTCGCGTACTTCGGCATCGAAAGCAACGCTTTCAACCTGGTCGTGGACCTGTTGATCCTGTTCGCGGCGGTCCTCTACATCTCGTTGATCTACTGGACGTACGCAGACGCGCGGCGGCGGATCGTGGACCCGATGCTGATCGGCTGCGCGACCGCGGCGTCGCTGTTCCCGTTCGTGGGCACGCTCGTGTACATCATCCTGCGCCCGCCGGAGTACCTGGAGGACGTGCAGGAGCGCGAACTGGAGATGCAGGCGGCGGAAGCGCGCCTGCAGCAGTTCGACCACGGCCTGTGCCCGCACTGCGACTACCCGATCGAGCGGGACTTCGTCCGCTGCCCGAGCTGCCTGCGCAAACTGAAGGAGCGCTGCACCAGCTGCGCCAAGCCGCTGGACCGGGCGTGGACGATCTGCCCGTACTGCGAGACGGACGTGCCCCCGGAGGCGACCGCACGCCGGCGCGCTGGCCGATCTTCGATCGGTCGGCGCAGTCCCACGGAGGACCCGGCCGCGGAGGGCGGGGATCTGGCGGTGGCCGCCTACGAGGACGACCGCGCCGCGGGAGCCGCTCCAGAGCCGGCGTCGCGCCGCTCGGAGGCCGGCCCGCGAGGTCCGGCTCACGCCGGCGGCCGCTCGCGTCCGAGCACCGGACGCACCGAAGAGCTCATCTGAGGGCCCGCGAAAAGCACCCTGTAGATTCGTCCCGCTCCGCACCGATCTGACCCCTCGACACAAAGGAACCCATGGACCGCACGCTGATCCTTGTAAAGCCGGACGCCTTCGCCCGCTCGCTGACTGGGGAGATCATTGCTCGCTTCGAGCGCAAGGGGCTGCGCATCGTGGCGCTGCGCCAGCTGACCATGGAGCGGGAGCTGGCCGAGCGCCACTACGCCGAGCACGCCGAGCGGCCGTTCTTCGGTGAGCTCGTGGAGTTCATCACCTCCGGGCCGCTGGTGGCGATGGTGCTCGAGGGCGTGGATGCCGTTCGGGCGGCTCGGCAGGCGATCGGGGCTACGAATCCGCTGGAGGCGGCGCCGGGGTCGATCCGGGGGGACTTTGCGATCGAGACCGGACAGAACCTGGTGCACGGCTCCGATGCGCCGGAGTCTGCGGCTCGGGAGGCGGCTCTGTTCTTTCCGGAGTTGAGCTGACCCCACCGCTGGTCCTTGCGTCTGCGTCGCCCCAGCGCAGGGCGATCCTCGAACGCCTGGGTGTCACCTTCACGGTGCGTCCCGCCGATGTCGTCGAGCTGGAGGAGGGCGAGCCTGGAGGGGTGGCGGTGGAGAACGCCCTGCGCAAGGCGCGGGCGGTGCTCGATCCCGGGGCACCGGCCACGATCTTGGGAGTGGATACGTTGGTGGCGCTGGAGGGGAGGATCTATGGGAAGCCGGCGGACGAGCGCCATGCTCGGGAGACGCTGCGTGCGCTCAGTGGTGCGACGCACACTGTCTTCAGTGGTGTGGCGCTCCTGTCTTTAGAGGCCCACCCACCCGAGCGCACCGCGCTGGCGGGTACGGAGGTCACCTTTCGCGTACTGGACGAGAAGTTGATCGATTGGTACGTGGCGGCTGGGGAGTGGCGCGGGCGGTCGGGTGGGTATGCGATCCAGGGTGTTGGGGCGGCGCTCGTGCGGGCGGTGCGGGGCGAGCATGAAAATGTGGTGGGACTGCCCCTGGCGACGCTGCTGGACCTCTGCCCAGAACTGCTCGGTAAGTGATTTTCCCCTGCAAATAAGCTGTCAGGCGCAGTGGGCGCCGAGGGGTGTCCGCTAGACTGCGCGCTGACTCGCCGCCGCTGCTGGCGCCGAGGCTCCTCGACCTATACATGGGCATCTTCAGCTACCTCACGGGGTTCGGCGGCCGCGACATGGCGGTCGATCTCGGCACGGCAAACACTTTGGTGTATGTGAGAGGGCGTGGGATCGTGCTCTCGGAGCCGAGCGTCGTGGCGATCGACTCGCGCACCGGCGAGGTGCACGCGGTGGGGATCGAGGCGAAGCGCATGCTGGGGCGCACGCCGGGCACGATCCAGGCGATCCGGCCGCTGAAGGATGGGGTGATCGCGGACTTCGACGTGACCGAGGAGATGCTGCGGCACTTCATCCAGAAGGTTCACCAGAGCCGCTTTGCGCACCCCCGCGTGGTGGTGTGCGTGCCCTCGGGCGTGACCGGCGTGGAGAAGCGCGCGGTCGAGGAGGCTTGCCTCTCGGCGGGGGCGCGCACGGCGTACCTGATCGAGGAGCCGATGGCGGCCGCGATCGGGGCGGGCCTGCCGGTGGGGGAGCCCACGGGCTCGATGGTCGTGGACATCGGCGGGGGCACCTCCGAGGTGGCGGTGATCTCGCTCGGGGGGATCGTGGTCTCGCAGTCGATCCGCGTGGGGGGCGACGAGATGGACGAGGCGATCATCAACTACGCCAAGAAGGAGTACAAGCTCCTGATCGGCCAGCAGACCGCGGAGGAGCTGAAGCTCGAGATCGGCTCGGCGTGCGCGATGCCCGAGGAGCTGCAGGCGGAGATCCGCGGACGGGACATGGTCTCGGGGCTGCCGAAGACGGTGGTGCTCACCAGCGAGGAGATCCGCCAAGCGCTCGAGGAACCGGTGGTGCAGATCGTGGACGCGGTCAAGGAGACGCTCGACCGCACCCCGCCCGAGCTCGCATCGGACATCATGGACCGCGGGATCATGCTCGCCGGCGGGGGCTCGCTGCTGCAGGGCCTCGACGAGCGCCTGCGCGAGGAGACGCAGATGCCGGCGCACCTCGCGGAGTCGCCGCTGACGTGCGTGGCGGTCGGCTCCGGGCGCTCGCTCGAGGAGTTCGAGGCGATCCACCGCTCCAACCGCAACAACTCGCGCCACAGGCGGCGGCGGTAGCTTGGCGAGGCGGTGGAACGTGGGTCGGGCGGTGCGCGTACCCTTTGACAAAGCTCTGGAAGGTTTCCGCCCTTGTACGACAAGACGGCCCGGCGACGGCGAGCGGTGCTCGTGGTCCTCGTGGCGCTCTCCCTGATACTGCTGACCGCCTACTTCGGCGAGTCCCCGAACGGGCGCCTGCACGGTGTGCAGCGCGGATTCCTGACGGTCGTCTCGCCGATCCAGGAGGGCGCCAACGCGGCGCTGAAGCCGGTGCGCAACCTGTTCGGGTGGTTCGGGGACGCGCTGCACGCCAAACACCAGCGCGATGAACTGCGCCGGCAGAACGCGCGGCTGATCGCGGAGCTGAACGAACGCGAAGACAACACACGCGGCTACCACCGCCTGCTGCAGCTCTACCACCTCGACGGGGGGATGCACATCTCCGACTACCGCCCGGTGGCGGCGACCGTACAGACGCAGTCGCCGAACCTGTGGTACGAGACGGTCAACATCGACAGGGGCACCGCCGCGGGGGTGCACGTCAACGACCCCGTGATCGACGGCGAAGGCCTCGTCGGCAAGGTCACGCTCGCGGCTTCGGACGGCGCCCAGGTGAGCCTCATCACCGACAGCTCGGTGGCGGTCTCGGCGATGATCAACAGCACCGGGGCGCCGGGGATGGTGCTGCCGAAGGTCGGAGACCCGAATACGCTGCTGATGCAGTGGCTCCCCGCGAACACGCCGGTGAGCGTGGGCGACTACGTGGTCACCTCGGGCACGATCTCCAACCGCGGCGACTCGCTGTTCCCACGGGGGATCGCGATCGGGCGGGTGAGCGCGGTGAGCGAAGAAGCGCCCTACAAGACCGTCGAAGTGCGCCCGCAGGCGAACCTGCACGGCCTCGAAGACGTGCAGGTGCTGACCGCCACACAGGGCTCGGCGCCCGCGCGAGCCGCCAGCCTGGCCGCGGCGCTGCCCCCGGGCCAGTCCTCCGAACCGGCGGGCGGCGGGGAAGGCCAGTTGGCCTCGACGGGGAGCGGCGGCTGATGGCCGGGGGCGCTCCCTCCGGCGCGCTCCTCGCGCGCGTGGCGGCGCTGGCGGTGGCGGTGGTGTTCCTGCAGACCGGGGTCATCTCGGAGGTGCCGATCCTCGGCGTCGCGCTCGACTTGTCCCCGCTGGTGGTGGCGTTCGTGGGTCTGCAGTGCGGCTCGGTGGCGGGCGCCGCGACGGGCTTCGGGATCGGGCTGCTGGTGGACCTCACGCTGGTGCAGACGCTCGGCCTGACCTCGCTCGTCTTCACCGCGATCGGCTACGGCGCGGGCCGCCTGCGCGAGCTGCGCGACCCCCAGGCGGCGCTCACGCCGCTGCTGGTCGGGGCCGCCGCCGCGGCGGCCTCGATGGTCGGCTACTCGCTGATGGAGTTCCTGCTCGGAGTGGACGCCCCCGTGAGCCTCGAACTGCTGCGCCAGATCGTGGTGGGGGTGGCCCTGGACACGCTGGCGGCGCTGCCGGTATGGATCCTGGTGCGCCGCTGGCTGCAGCCGAGCCTCCCCGAGGACCCGCGGCGCCGGCGGCGCCGCGCCTACACCACCGGGGGACTCAGCCCCCTTTCAAAAGCATGAACTCGCTCGAACGCGTGCGCACGCCGGAGCCGCGGACTCCGCCGGTCTCCTCGCAGCTGGGGCTGCGGGTCGCCGTGCTGGGCGGGCTGGCGCTGGTGATGTTCGGGATCGTGTTCTTCCGCCTCTGGTACCTGCAGATCCTGAGCGGCGAACAGTACGTGCAGCAGGCCGCGCAGAACACCCGGCGCGAACTGCCGATCGCGGCCCCGCGGGGGCAGATCCTCGGCCGCGACGGCGAACTGCTGGTCACGAGCAGGATCACGAACGCGGTGCAGATCGTCCCCTCCGAGCTGCCCCCGGCGGGGCCGCGGCGGCGGGCGCTCTACCGTCGCCTCGGGAAGCTGCTGGGGATGACGCCGGCGCGGATCGTGAAGATCGAGCAGAAGGGGATCGGCGAACTGCCCTACGCCCCGGTGACGATCAAGACCGATGCGGGCCGCGGCGTGCTGACGATCCTCGGGGAGCGCCAGAACGAATACCCGGGCGTCAAGCAGGAACAGGTCTCGGTCCGCTACTACCCCCACCGCGAGCTGGCCGCGCAGGCGTTCGGCTACGTGGGCCAGGTGACCAAAGAAGAGGTGGAACCGCGCAGCCGCCAGCACGCCCACTTCAAGGGCGTCAAGGCGGGGGCGATCGTCGGCCAGGAGGGTCTGGAGTACCGCTACGACCGCTACCTGCGCGGCACCCCGGGCGTGCAGCCGGTGGAGGTCGACGCCGAAGGCCAGGTGCAGAAGGCCAAACCGCCGATCATCAAGCCGCACGTGGGCTACAGCCTGCGGCTGACGCTCGACCTCGCGCTGCAGCGCGAGGGCGAAGTCGCGCTGCGCAAGGGCAAAGAACTGGCCAACGCCCTCGGCCACCCGGGCAACGCGGGAGCGTTCGTGGCGATCGAACCGCGCAGCGGGCAGATCCTCGCGATGGGCTCCGAACCGAGCTTCGACCCCAACCGCTTCACCAAACCGCTGACGGAAAGCGAACTGAAGGAAGTCGAGCAGATCGGCTCCGGCGCGGAAGGCCCCAACCCGCCCGCGCCGCTGACCGATCGGGCGACCGAAGGCCACTATCCGACCGGCTCCACGTTCAAGCCGATCACCGCGATCGCGAGCCTCGAAGCGGGGCTGCTGGACCCCAACGTGGGGATGGGGGCGGGCCAGTGCATCGTGGCGCCGGGGGGCAAAGAATTCTGCAATGCCGGCAAGACGGACTACGGCGCGCTGGGGCTGGTGCAGGCGCTCACGGTCTCCTCGGACACGTACTTCTTCGAAGTGGGCGAGCACGACAACAGCCACGGCCCGGTGATCCAGGCGATGGCGCACAAGCTGGGGATTGGACGGCCGACGGGGATCGACCTGCCCAACGAATCCGAAGGCGTGCTGCCCTCGTCGAAGTGGCGCGAAGAACAGAACCGCAAGCAGGCCAGATGCTTGCGCCATCCCCCCCGCGTGGGATGTGGCTACGTCGCCGAAATCCGTCCCTGGGAGCCGGGCGACAACATGAACCTGGCGGTCGGCCAGGGCGACCTGCAGACCGACCCGCTGCAGATGGCGGTCGCCTACTCGACGCTCGCGAACGCGTTCATGGACGGCGGCGAAGGCGCGGTCCCGACCCCGCACCTCGGGATGGCGATCGAAAGCCCCAGCGGGGGGATCGTGCAGTCGCTGAGCTTTCCCCCGGCGCGCCGCGTAAAGTTCGACCCTGCCAACCTCGACCTCGTGATGGAAGGCATCCACGACGCGACGTTCGCCTCGGGGGGCACCTCGGCGGACGTGTGGAGCGGGTGGAACCAGGCGCAGCACCCCGTATACGGCAAGACGGGCACCGCCGAACGCGCGGGACAGGTGGAACAGGCGTGGTACATGTGCTTCCTGCCCGACCCCAAGCGGCCGATCGTGATCGCCGTGACCGTCGAACAGGGCGGCTTCGGCGACCAGGCGGCGGCGCCGGTGGCGCGGCTGATGGCCTCGGAGTGGTTCCACGAGCCGCTGAAGCTCGTGAGCGGATCGAACCACGATCACTGATGAGCGCGCTGAGCCCGATCACCGCCCCCGAGACCGACCGCCGCACGCAGGCCCGGCAGGAGGTCCGCCCGCGCCCGCGCCTGGCGCTCGACCCGCTGCTGACGCTCGCGGCGATCGGGCTGGGGCTCTGCTCGGTGAACATCCTGGGGTCGGTGACTGCTGGCATCGTGCCGGGCCAGCCGCACTACTACTCCGAGCGCCAGGCGATCTACCTGTTCGTGGGCGCGGCGCTGATGGTGGCGCTCGCGCGGATCGACTACGCGCAGCTGCGGCGCTTCAAAGTGGCGATCTACGCGACGCTGATCGTGAGCATCCTCGCGGTGCTGGGCGCGGGCCACGGAGCCAACGGCGCGCAGCGGGCGATCAGCTTCCCGCTGTTCTCCTTCCAGGGCTCGGAGCTCGGCAAGGTGCTCCTGATCCTCTCGCTGTCGGCCCTGCTGGTGGACCGCTCGCGCCAGCTGCGCGAGCGCGAGAGCACCGTGCGGGTGATGCTCGCCGCGCTGGTGCCCGCGATGTTCGTGATCGCCCAGCCGGACCTCGGCTCGGGCCTCGTGTACGTGACGGTCGCGCTGACGCTGCTGTTCGTGGCGGGCGTCCCGTGGGGCCACCTCGCGGGACTCCTGGCGCTGGGCGCGGCGTCGATCGCGCTCGTGCTGGTGGTCGCTCCGGCGGCGGGGGTACAGGTGCTGCAGCCCTTCCAGGTGGCACGCCTGACGGCCTTCCTGAACCCCTCCAGCGACCCAAACAAGCCCGGCTACCAGCAGCTCGAGTCGAAGATCGCGATCGGCTCGGGGCAGCGGACGGGCCGCGGCGCGGGCTCGACGCAGACGCGCTTCGACTACGTGCCCGAGTCCAGCACCGACTTCATCTTCGCCGCGATCGGCGAGCGCTACGGCTTCGTGGGCGCGGCGCTGGTGCTCTCGCTGTACGCCCTGCTGATCTGGCGCGCGCTGCGGATCCTGACGATGGCGAAGGATCTGTTCGGGGCGCTGGTGGCGGGGGGAGTAGTGGCTATGCTTATGTTTCAGGTGTTCGTCAACGTGGGCATGGCCATCGGCATCATGCCCGTCACCGGCGTCACGCTGCCGCTCATGAGCTATGGCGGCTCGTCGGTGATCGCAACGCTGCTGGCCATCGGCCTGCTGCAGTCGATTTACGTTCAGGCGCGCGCCACCGAGGCTTTGAAGGGCCGCGTGTTGCGGTCCTAGCCGAACGAACAGACACAATGCTCACCGAGAACCCCAGATCACAAGCCTGCAGGGCTCCCGCACCGGGAGGCCTCGTCTGGGGCTCGGTCCAAACCGACACCGAAAGACTGATCTACATTGAAAAAGCAAGTACTTGTCAGCGTCGATCGCGCGGAGACGCGCGTGGCGCTCATGGAGGCGACCGGCACACCGGCCGCCGCAGGGACATCCGACCGGAGCCGGGCGACGCTCGCCTCCGGCGAGCAGCCCCGTTCCGGCCAGCGGCGCAGGCGCGGGAGCGCCCTGCCGGGCGCCGGCTACCGGATCGCTGAGCTCTACATCGAGCGCCGCGGCGCGCGCTCGATCGTGGGCAACATCTACAAGGGCAAGGTCGACAACGTCCTCCCCGGCCTGGAGGCGGCGTTCGTGGACATCGGCCTCGAGAAGAACGGCTTCCTGCACGTCGATGAGATCGTGCTCCCGGGCGTCGAGGCGCCGCGGCGCGGCCGCGGCGGGGGGCGCAAGATCACAGAGCTCCTGAAACCGGGCCAGGAGGTGGTGGTGCAGGTGATCAAGGACCCCCTGAAGACGAAGGGGGCGCGCCTCTCGATGGAGCTCGCGATCGCCGGCCGCTACATGGTCTACCAGCCGACCGGCGAGGGCATCGGCGTCTCCAGGCGCCTGGAGGACAAGGAGCGCGAGCGGTTGCGCCGGCAGACCGCGAAGCTCGACCTCGGCAGCGGCGGCGCGATCGTGCGCACCGCGGCGCACGGCGCCAAGCGCGAGGACTTCGAACGGGAGCTGCTCTACCTGCACAAGCTGCACGAGGTGCTGGTCAAGCGCGTCGAGGACACGGTGGCACCGGAGATGGTCTTCCAGGAGGCGGACCTCTCGGTGCGGGTGGTGCGGGATATCTTCTCCGAACACTTCGAGCGCGCGATCGTGGACGACGAGCTGCAGTACCGCCGGCTGGTCTCGTTCTTCACGCGCACCGCGCCGGAGCTCGTGGAGCGGGTCGAGCTGTGGCAGGGGGAGGAGCGGCCGCTGTTCGAGGTCTATGGAGTCGAGCGGGCGATCGAGGGGGTGATGTCGCGCCGCGTGGATCTCCCGAGCGGGGGCTACCTGATGATCGACTACGCCGAGGCGCTGACGGTGATCGACGTGAACTCCGGCAGCTTCACCGGCCGCGGGCGCAGCGCGGGCCTGGAGGAGACGATCACGCGCACGAACCTCGAGGCGGCGGAGGCGGTGGTCGACCAGCTGCGCCTGCGCGACATCGGGGGGATCATCGTGATCGACTTCATCGACATGGCGCGCGCGCGCAACCGCGACGCGGTGATGAAGACGCTGCGCAAGTCCCTCGACGAGGACCGCACGAAGACGTTCACCGCGGAGATCTCGAAGCTCGGCCTGGTGGAGATGACCCGCCAGAACGTCACCGAGGGGGTGCGCGAGATCATGAGCCGCCCCTGCCCGACGTGCGACGGCGACGGGGTGATCCGCTCGGAGGAGACGTTCGCGATCGACTTCGAGCGCCGCCTGCGGGAGATCGCCGTGGAGAACCCGGACGCGGAGGCGTTCCTGGTGCAAGTCAACCCGCGAGTGACCGCTCAGTTCACGGGCCAGCACTCGCGCGTGCTGCATGCGCTGGAGCACGACACCGGCAAGTCATTCCACTTCGAGGGCTCCGAAGGATTGGCGCTCGACCACTTCGCGATCACCTTCCAGGGCAGTCGCGAGGAGGTGGAGGAGCGCGCGCTGCCGTTCCACGCGGGCGACGAGGTGCTGGTGGAGATCGTCGAGCCGCACATGTACGACGTGGACGACGCGGTCGCGAAGATCGACGGCTACATCATCTCGATCGCCGGCGCCTCCCCGCACGTGGGGGAGAAGCGGATGGTGCGCATCGAGCAGGTCGGGCGCACCGCGGCGAGCGCGCTGCTGCTGGACGAGAACGGCGAGGTGGTGCGCCCCGCGCCGCGGCCGACGACGCCGCGGCGGCGCGCACCGCGCAAACCGCGCACGGCGCCAAAGCCCAAGCCGGCGCCGCAGGTCGTGGGGTCCGAGCCCCACGAGGGGGGAGCGATCGTGGAGTTGGCGGAGGCGCCCTCGACGAACGGGTCCGCCGAGCCCGCGGAGCCGCCCGTGGAGGTCGCGGAGGAGGATGGCGTACAATCCAAACCTCGGCGCCGAGGCCGCAGGGGCGGACGGCGCCGTTCGGCTGCCAAGGCAGAGGCGAGCACGGAGTAGGGACGACACATGTACGCGATCGTGAAGACAGGCGGCAAGCAGTACCGCGTGGAGCGCGGCCAGCGACTGCTGGTCGAGCGCCTCCCCGAGGAGGAGGGCGCGAGCGTGGCGCTGCAGCCGCTGATGTACCGCTCCGAGGAGGCGCTGTTCGACAGCAAGAGCCTCGAGCAGGTGCACGTCACCGCGAAGATCCTCGCGCACGAGCGCGGGGAGAAGCTGCGCGTGGTGAAGTTCAAGCCCAAGCGGGGCTACAAGCGGCGCACCGGCCACCGCCAGGAGCTGACGCGGATCGAGATCACGGAGATCAAGCATGGCGCATAAGAAGGGCCTCGGCTCCAGCCGCAACGGCCGCGACTCGAACTCCAAACGCCTGGGCGTGAAGACCTTCGCGGGCCAGACCGTGACGGGCGGGGAGATCATCGTGCGCCAGCGCGGCACCCGCTTCAAGCCCGGCGATGGCGTGGGGATCGGCAAGGACGACACGCTCTACGCCCGCGCCGCAGGCACCGTGCAGTTCACCATCGGCCGCCGCGGCCGCGTGGTGAGCGTGGCGCCGGGCGAGCAGGCGTAGGACCCGCCCCACCGGCCGGGCTCCCGGGCGCGGCGAGGTGAAGCGGCTTCCCGCGCGTGTCAGGATGCGGTGATGCTCCACGACCGCGCGCGCATACACGTACAGGGGGGCGCTGGGGGGGACGGCTGCGCGGGCTTCCGCCGCGAAGCGCACGTGCCACGCGGCGGCCCATGGTGAACTGCACGGTGCCTGCGGCGC
>JBIOEY010000014.1:0-27640 GCA_044446505.1 Solirubrobacterales bacterium | reverse complement strand
GCCTACTGGGCCGAGCAGGGCCTGACGGGATTCGCCGACCCCTACCACCGTCTCCGGGACACGACGCGAACCGCCGGATGCGGACCCGCATGTCCGGTGGTGTGGGAGGGGCCGGGTTAAGCCCGGCCCCGACCCGATCCGGAAGCGACAACTCCCGGCGCGTCAGGAACCCTACCCGACGGATGGGAGCCTCCCTCGCTGTAGAGCCGCCGCCGGTGCCTCCAACGACAAGGAGGAACCGATGCCTGACGAGAACCCTATTGTCGCCGAAGTCAACGGGATCGAGCGCGACGTGCTGTACCTGCTCACCAGCGAGTACGACCTGCCGATCTGGTCCGTCTGGGACCTCGCCCGTGCGACCGAACGCGGGAAGCTCATCAAAGACACCATCCGGTCCCTACGCACAAGCGGCCTCATCAACCAGACCTCGGACGGGTACGTGTTTGCCACGCGCGCCGCGTTTCGCATGGTGCAGATCGTCGGCCGGGTCAACTGACGACCCGGGCGGGGCGTCACGCTGCCGGTCCGGGCGTGGCGCTCCCCTTGGTCGCGCTTGGGTTTGTCACGTCACACATCGCCCAAAAATCGAGCCGTGTAGACGGCTTTTTGGGATAGCCCTGGGAGAGTAGACGATCGTCTGCGCAGCGGCCTGGCCAAAAGGTGCCGATTTGCAGGGCTTTTCCAAGGCGACGACCGGAATCGAACCGGTGTAGACGGCTTTGCAGGCCGCTGCGTAGCCACTCCGCCACGTCGCCGGGAAGGCATCCAAGGGTAGCGGGCCGCTGCTAGGCTTGGGCCCTCCCAGGGCGATTAGCTCAGCTGGGAGAGCGCCGCCTCGACAAGGCGGAGGTCACTGGTTCGAGCCCAGTATCGCCCATCCGAGGAAACCCCTGCTAATGCGTAACTGTTCGGGTTTTCTTCGATAAGGGCAGGGTGCCGGTGGAGCGCTCCAAAGCCCGTTTTCCCACATTCTTCCCACACGAGGCCCGCGTCCCCCACGAGTTGGGGCTCAGGCGGACCGGTCGCGTCGACCTACTCGCCGTGCCCGGCGTCGCGTAGCGCGTCGAGCAGGTCGCCGGTCGTGAAGACCTCGATGCGGGCGTCGGTGTGATCCTTGTCTTGGGTCCAGATGGGGAGGCGAGCTTGAGCGCGAGTGCGCGGTGGGCCAGTCGTCAGGGTCGCGTGTCGCGATGCGCTGCTCGGCCTCCGCGCGGTGGTCCTCGTACTCGCTCGCGGCCTTCCAGTCGATCGGCATGACCTGAAGCGCCGCGAACAGCAGCGCGGGGTCCAGGTCGCGCTTTGCCGCCAGGCGAGCGACGTGCCGGGCGATCTCGTCGGCGACGGCCTCCGCGTCCTCGCTCGCATGTACCTTCTTCATGGCGGTCCCTCCTGTCTCGAATGGACTGATTTCGCACTCGCCACGGTCGCATTACGACCGGACGAGGCGGGAGGACCGCCACTTCAAGTTCTACGCCACGCGGGACATCCTCCCGCTGGGCGCAGCCGACCGCTACCCGCGTGGCGCGCCCCGGATGCGGCTACGCTGGCGGCTCGTCGGGGCGCATGGGGCGCACCGGCGGGACGTCCGCTCGGTGCGAGACGCCCGCTCGGCGCGGGGTGCCGGCGGCCCCTTCGAGCGCGCGGCTATGTTGGGGCTGTGTGGGCGATGCCCTGTGGCGGTCGCCTGAGCTGCGCTCCCGCCGAGCTCCGCGGGCGGGTAGCCTCCAGCGCTCGATGACCCTCACGATCACCCTCCCCGACGGCAATGCGCTGGAGCTCCCCGAGGGCGCCACCGGCGCCGACGCGGCCGCCGCGATCGGCCCCGGCCTGGCGCGCGCGGCGCTGGCGGTGCAGATCCTCGGAGCGGATGGCGCCGAGGTGCGCGACCTCGCGCGCCCGCTCCCCGACGGGGCGCGCATCGCGATCCTCACCGCGCGCAGCGAGGGGGAGGAGCCGCTGGCGCTGATCCGCCACGACGCTGCGCACGTGCTGGCGGCCGCGGTGATGGAGCTCCACCCGGGCGTGAAGATCTCGATCGGTCCCGCGATCGAGCAGGGCTTCTACTACGACTTCGAGTTCCCCGACGGGGTCGCGGTCTCCGAGGCGGACTTCCCCGCGATCGAAGACCGGATGCGCGCGCACGTGAAGGCCGCGGAGCGCTTCGAGCGCGAGGACATCCCGGTGGCTGAAGCCCGCGCGCGCTTCGCGTCGGCCGAGCAGGGCTACAAGGTGGAGCTGATCGACGACCTCGCGCGCGCCGCCGACCCGGGGCATCCGCTGGAGACGGTGTCGCTGTACACCAACGGCCCCTTCACCGACCTCTGCCGCGGCCCGCACGCGCCCACCACGAAGACCGTGGGGGCGTTCAAGCTGCAGTCGGTCGCTGGCGCCTACTGGCGGGGGGACTCGACGCGCACCATGCTCACGCGCATCTACGGGACCGCGTTCTTCTCCAAGGCCGAACTGGAGGAGCACCTGGAGCGCCTGGAGCAGGCGCGCGCGCGCGACCACCGCAAGCTCGGGCGCGAGCTCGACCTCTTCCAGTTCTCCGAGCTCTCCCCGGGGGCGCCACTGTGGAAACCGGCGGGGATGGCGGTGTGGAACGCGCTGCTGGACCTCTGGCGCGAGCAGAACCGCGCGCGGGGCTACGAGGAGGTCAAGACCCCGATCCTGTTCGACGTGGACCTCTTCAAGCAGTCGGGCCACTGGGAGAAGTACCGCGAGAACATGTACTTCACCGAGGTCGAGGAGCACCCGATGGGCCTCAAGCCGATGAACTGCCCGGCGCACATCCAGATCTACAAGGACGCGCGCCGCTCCTACCGCGACCTGCCGATCCGCTACTCCGAGGCGGGCCTCGTGCACCGCCATGAGCCCTCTGGGGTACTGCACGGCCTGCTGCGTGTGCGCCACATCACCCAGGACGACGCGCACATCTTCTGCACCGAGGAGCAGGTGCAGGAGGAGGTGGTGCAGTGCCTGCGCTTCGGCTTCCACCTCTATGAGCTGTTCGGCTTCGAGCCGCGCCTGGAGCTTTCCACGCGCCCCGCGCAGCGGATCGGCACGGATGAGATGTGGGACCGAGCGGAGGCGGCGCTGGAGGGGGCCCTGCAGGCGGAGGGCCTCGCCCACGAGGTCAACCCCGGCGACGGGGCGTTCTACGGCCCCAAGATCGACCTGCACATGACCGACTCGATCGGGCGCTCCTGGCAGTTGGGAACGGTCCAGCTCGACTACTCGATGCCCGAGCGCTTCGAGCTCGCTTACACCGGCGCCGACAACGCCGAGCACCGCCCCGTGATGATCCACCGCGCGCTGATGGGCTCGTTCGAGCGCTTCATCGGCATCCTGATCGAGCACTACGCCGGCGAGCTGCCGCTGTGGCTCGCGCCGGTGCAGGCGATCGTTCTGCCCGTCTCCGACCGCTTCAACGAGTACGGCGCCTCCGTGAAGGAGCGCCTGCGCGAGCACGGCCTGCGCGTCGAGCTCGACGACCGCCGCGAGTCGATCCCCCGCAAGGTCCGCGACGCTGAGCTGCGCCGAGTCCCCAACATACTCGTCGTCGGCGAGCGGGAGGCGGGGGAGGGCACGGTGTCGGTGCGCACCCGTACGGGCACGGGTGAGCACCGCGTCCGGGACACCGGCAGCGCCTCGGTGGAGGAGGTCGCCCAGCGGCTCGCGGCGCAGTCTCTGCGGCGCGCGGGCAGCAGTGAGGGCTGAGCGCGCGTGCGGGGCCCCCCTTGCGCGCCGCCGTCGCCCCGGTATACTCGGCCACCTTGAGTTCCTGCCTTTATTCAGAGCGCCGCGCCTGATATCAGCTTGACGCGCAATCAGGACAGCTAGTGGCGGTACCCCGCAGGTTCGACCGGCGCCCGCCTGAGCGGGACACGACGAGGGTCAACGAGCGGATCCGCGTGCCCGAGGTGCGTCTGATCGACGACCAAGGCGCGCAGGTGGGCGTGCTGAAGACGCCCGACGCGCTGCGCTTCGCCCAGGAGCGCGATCTGGACCTTGTGGAGGTCGCGCCGGAGGCGCGCCCCCCGGTGTGCCGGGTGCTGGACTACTCGAAGTACAAGTACGAGCAGGCCCAGAAGGTCAAGCAGGCGCGCAAGCACCAGCAGCAGATCACGGTGCGCGAGATCAAGTTCCGCCCGAAGATCGCCCAGCACGACTACGACACCAAGAAGCACCACGTCGAACGCTTCCTGCGCCACCGCGACAAGGTGAAGGTCACGATCATGTTCCGCGGGCGCGAGGTCACCCACCCCGAGCGCGGCACCCTGATCCTCGACCGCCTCGCGGAGGAGCTCACGGAGCTGGGCGTCGTCGAGCAGCGTCCGATGCAGGAGGGGCGCAACATGACGATGATGCTCGGCCCCTCCAAAGGGGTGCTGGCGGGCCGCTTCGACGCCTCGCCCGACGGCGCGGGCCCCGCCGAGGACGGTCCGGCGGGCGCGAGTGCGCAGGGCGATGGCGCACCGGCGGCTCCCGAGCAGGCGATCTCTGAGGCCGCTTCCGAGGCGGCTCCCGTGAAGACGTCGCCTGAGGAGGGCCATCCCGAGGAGACCGCTTCTGAGGCCGCCCCCGCGGAGACGGTGCAGGAGGCGGCGCCCGCGCAGGAGGCTGTCAAGGAGACCGCCCCCGAGCAGCCCGCTTCCATCGAGATGGCCTCCGCGCAGACCGCCCCCGAGCAGCCCGCTTCCGCTGAGGTCGCCTCAGAGGAGCCCGCGCCCGAGGGCGCCGTCTCCGATCAGTAGCTCAGGCCCGGCGCGCCGGCGCTCATGCGGCGGCGCGGGTGCCCTTCATCGTGAACATCGCGGCGTCGGCGTGGTGCAGGAGTTGCTCGGCGCTCGATCCGTCGTGCGGGTACACGCTCGCGCCGAGGCTCGCCCCGACTTTGACGGCGACCGCCTCGATGCGGATCGGCTCGGACAGCGTGACGCGCATGCGCTCCATGAACGCCTCCACCTCGTGGCTGGGCTGGCGCAACATGCTGAGCAGCGCCACGAACTCGTCGCCCCCGTAGCGCGAGATCAGCTCCTCCTCGCGGATCGCCGCGGTGAGCCGTTCGGCGAGCGCGCGCAGCACCGCGTCGCCGGCGCGATGGCCGAGGGTGTCGTTGATCTGCTTGAAGCCGTTGAGGTCCATGTAGACGAGCGCCACCGCGCACCCGTGGCGCTGGGCGCGGGAGATCGCGCGGTCGAGCTCTTTGTGGAAGAGCCGGCGGTTGGCGAGGTCGGTGAGCTGGTCGTGGTGGGCCTGGTGCTGGAGCTGCTCGAGGATCGTGCGCCGCTCGCTGATGTCCGCGAACGTCGCGATCGCCCCGCACGGGCGGCCCTGGTCGTCGAGCGCGGAGCGGGAGCTGAGCGAGATCCACCGCACCGCGCTGCCGGGACCGAGCACGCCGATCGTGATCGCGCGCCGCGAGCGCCCCGTCTGGAGGGTCTCCGCGATCGGGTGCGTGGCGAGCGGCCAGGGGGAGCCGTCCTCGTGCAGGAAGCGCCAGCGCCGGTCGCGCGCGTGGCGGGAGAGGAGCTGGTCGTGGCTCATGCGGAGGATCCGCCCGGCGGAGTTGTTGGCGTACACGACGCGCCCGTGGAGGTCGAACACGAGCACCCCCTCGACGAGCATCTCGGTGGTGATGTGCAGGCGGTTCTCGAGCGCCCGCAGCTCCGCGCGCCGCGCGCGCAGCTCGCCGCGCAGGCGCTCGGTCGCGGCGATCGACTGGGCGAGGCGCTCGCAGGCGAGGTCCAGCGCACGCTCGCTGTTGAGCGCCCCCGCCTCCGCGATCTCGCGCAACGCGTGCGCGATCGCGGTGGGGGTGTCCGCGGGCAGGCCCTCGAGCTGCTCGGCGGCGGGGTGTGCGATCGACGCTCTCTCCATCCGGGATGTAATCGGCCTCGATCCCGCTCGACATGACAGCCTCGGCGCCGGTTGGACGGCTTGTGAATGGAGGCCCACCCACCCGTCTGCCATAATCCCGCCTCGCGATGCCCAAGATGAAGACACACTCCGGCGCGAAGAAGCGCTTCAAGGTCACCGCCACCGGCAAGGTGCGGGGCCGGCACGCCTTCACGAGCCACATCCTCGAGAAGAAGTCCCCCAAGCGCAAGCGCACCCTGGGGGCGCCCGCGGAGATCTCCGCGCACGACACGCCGCGAGTGAAGCGGATGCTGGGCGTGGCCACGAAGCGCTCTCGTGCAGCTGTGTCCTCGCACAAGGGGAAGGGCGCATGAGGGTCAAGCGCTCCGTACACGCGCGCAAGAAGCGCCGCGCGACGCTCGCGCTGACGAAGGGCTTCCGGGGCGAGGCGCACTCCAACTACAGGCGCGCGAAGGAGGCGCTGATCAAGGCGGACACGTACGCTTACCGCGATCGGCGCAACCGCAAGCGGGACTTCCGGCGGCTGTGGATCACGCGCATCAACGCGGCGGCGCGCGAAAACGGGATGAGCTACTCGAAGTTCATTCACGGCCTCGCGCTGGCGGGCGTTGAGCTCGACCGCAAGGTGCTCGCTGACATCGCGGTGCGCGACGCCGACGCGTTCCGACGTTTCGCCGAGGTCGCCCGCGAGGCGTCGGCCGCCTGACCCACGGGCCGCCGACATCCGAAGCCTCCCGGGCGCCGCTCCTCCCAAGGACGGCGCCTTTTTTATATCTGGAGGCCACGATCGAGCGTTCCATCCCAAGCAGCGAGGAAGATCCATTCGAGACATAGCCAGGCCAATTGCACCCGCCCCGGACCCGCACAGACAACGCCCATCCAAATCCTAAAAATGAACCCGATCGCCTCCCCCCACAACCCCCGTCTTCAGGAGCTGCGCCGGCTGCGGCGCAGGCGTGAGCGCGCGCGCAGCGGACGCTTCCTGGCGGAGGGCGAGGATCTGATCGCGGCGGCCGAGCGCGCGGGGTGGCCGGCGGTGGCGGGCTTCCGTGCGGCGGGCAGCGGCCTCGGGGGCGAGGGCTTCCTCGACGTGGAGCCCGCGGCGCTGGCGGAGGTCTCGACGCTCGGCTCGGGGGCGCGCGTGATCGGGGTCTACGAGCAGCGCTGGCTGCGGGCGCCGGTGGGCCCGCTGTGCGTGTACCTGCACGGGGTCTCGGACCCCGGGAACGTCGGCGCGGTGCTGCGTGCGGCGCTCGCGTTCGGGGCCTCGTGCGTGGCGCTCGGGCCGGGCTGCGCGGACCCCTGCTCGCCGAAGGCGGTGCGCGCGGGGATGGGCGCGATCTTCGCGGTCCCGCTCGCCCGCGCGCGCGCCGCGGAGGACCTGCCGGGGCAGCGGATCGCGCTGGTGGTTGACTCCCGTCCACCCGCCCAGCCGCTTGAGGAGGTGTGTCGCGTCGTCGGCCCCGTGCGCGATGCGACTGGCGCAGGCTTGGATCGAGCGATCGGGGAGGGGAGGATGGGCTCCGCCCGGGATTCGCGCGTGGGGAGGCCGGGCGAGGATCCGACTGGCCCGGCGGCGGGCGCGCTCACGCTGCTGATCGGCGCCGAGCGCGAGGGTCTGCCGGCGGAGATCGTGGCGGCGTGCGAGCGGGTGGCGCACATCCCGATCGCAAACGATTCTCTGAACGCTGCGATGGCGGCGACCATCGCGCTGTATGAGATGACCAGAGGGTGGCGCAGTCGGCTGGAGGCTGGCGAGCCGGGCCCCTCTTCTCCAGCTAGGGTCTCGGCGTCGTGATCGAACGGATCGAACAGCTGCGGGCGCAGGCCGAGGGCGAGATCGCCGCGGCCTCGAGTGTGGATGAGCTGGAGCAGCTGCGCGTGCGCCACCTCGGCCGCCGCGCGGAGCTGCCGCAGCTGCTGCGCGGCGTGCGTGAGCTGCCCCCGCAGGAGCGGGGCGCCGTGGGCAAGGCCGCCAACGAGGCGCGCGTGGCGCTGGAGGCGCTGATCGAGCAGCGCGCCGCGCGGCTGAGCGAGGGGGAGTTGGAGACGCGCCTGCGCGAGGACCGCCTCGACGTGACGCTCCCCGGCGACCCGCCGCAGCCGGTGGGGCGCCTGCACGTACTCACCGCCACCCAGCGCGAGCTCGAAGACATCTTCGTGGGCCTCGGCTTCACCGTGCTGGAGGGGCCGGAGGTGGAGACGGTGCACTACAACTTCGACGCGCTCAACCACAGCCCCACGCATCCCGCGCGGGCGCGCACCGACACGTTCTACGTGGCGGAGGACGTGGTGCTGCGCACCCACACCTCGCCGATGCAGATCCGCGCGATGGAAGCGCACCCGCCGCCGCTGTACGTGGTGATCCCCGGGCGCGTGTACCGGCCCGACAGCGACGCCACCCACACCCCCCAGTTCCACCAGGTGGAGGGGCTCGCGGTGGACGAGGACATCACGCTCGCCGACCTCAAGGGCACGCTGCTGGCGTTCGCGCGCGCGGTCTTCGGCGACAAGCGCGAGGTGCGCCTGCGCCCGCACTTCTTCCCCTTCACCGAGCCCTCCGTCGAGGTGGACGTCTCCTGCTTTCACTGCGACAGCAAGGGCTTCCTCGGCGACGGCGCGCGCTGCTACCTGTGCAAGGGCGAGGGGTGGCTGGAGGTGCTGGGCGCGGGCGAGGTGGACCCGAATGTGTACTCCTACGTCCCCACCACCGAGCGCAACACCCCCGGATACGACCCCGAGCGGGTGCAGGGCTTCGCGTGGGGCATGGGGATCGAGCGGATCGCGATGCTCAAGCACGGGATCCCCGACCTGCGGCTGTACTTCGAAAACGACATCAGGTTCCTGGAGCAGTTCGGATGAAGATCCCCCTTGAGTGGCTGCGCGAGTACTGCGATCCCGACCTCGACGTGCGGGGGATCGAGGAGCGCCTGACGATGACGGGAACCAAGGTCGAGGCGATCCACCACCACGGGGTGGGGGCGCCGGAGCGGTTCGTGGTGGGACGCGTGCTCACCTGCGAGCGCCACCCCGACGCCGATCGCCTGAGCGTGTGCGAGGTCGATCTCGGACCAGGCTCCCCGGATGGGCCGGCGAAGATCGTCTGCGGCGCACCGAACGTTGCGGCGGGGCAGACGGTCGCGGTGGCGTGTCCCGGTGCGGTGATGCCGGACGGGATGCAGATCAAGCGCGCCAAGCTCCGGGGAGTGGTCTCGGAAGGAATGATCTGCGCCGAGCGGGAGCTCGCGATCGATTCGAGCCCACCCACCCGCGAGGGGATCCTCGTGCTGGACGACCTCCTTGGCGACGGCCGGCAACCTTCGGCTACCCCGCCCGCCGATCGGGATCCCGCCCAGCTCGCCGCGGGCACGTCCCTCGCAGCGGGGACGGCGGCTCCCGGCACCCCGCTCGCGCAGGTGCTGCCAATCGCAACAGAGGTGATCGAGCTGGAGGTGACCCCGAACCGGCCCGACTGCCTCGGGGTGTACGGGGTCGCGCGCGAGCTGCACGCCGCCACCGGCGCCCCGCTCGCGCCGGCGCCGTGGAGCGAGGACCCCGGCAGCACGGGGCCGCTGGCCACCGCGAGCGCCGGCGCGGCCCCAGCGGAGGTCGAGGTGCGCTGCCCCGACCTCTGCCCGCGCTTCACTGCGCGGGTGTTCGAGAACGTGATGATCGCCCAGTCGCCGCTGTGGCTGAAGGCGCGCCTCAGCGCGGCGGGGCAGCGGCCGATCAACAATGTGGTCGACATAACCAACTACGTAATGCTCCTCACCGGCCAGCCGCTGCACGCGTTCGACCTCGACCGCGTCGCGGGGGGGAGGCTCGTGGTGCGCCGCGCCCATGAGGGCGAGCAGGTGCAGACGCTCGACGGCCAGACGCGCACCCTGGACGGGGAGATGGTGGTGATCGAGGACGGCGAGGGCCCCACCTCGATCGCGGGCCTGATGGGCGGTGCGCGCTCGGAGGTGGGGGAGGGCACCACGCGGGTGCTGATGGAGGTCGCCAACTGGGACGGCCCCAACATCCACCGCGCCTCCTGGGCGCTTGGGCTGCGCAGCGAGGCCTCCGCGCGCTTCGAGAAGGGCCTCGCCCCCGAGCAGTGCGACCACGCGCAGGCGCTCGCGGCCCGCCTGATGATCGAGCTGTGTGGGGCGACGCTGCTCCCCGGCACGATCGACATCGGCGCCGAGCCGCCCGGGCGTGAGGGATCTGCATCGCTTCCGATCCGGCTGCGCGAGGCGCGCGTGGAGGCGATCCTCGGCGTGCACGTGCCGCGCGCCCGGCAGGTGGAGATCCTGGAGGCGCTCGACTTCCACGTACAGGAGGCGCCCGACGGCCTCGACGTCACCGTGCCACCCCTGCGGCGCGCCGACGTGACGCGCGAGGCGGACCTGATCGAGGAGGTCGCCCGCATCGATGGCCTGGAGAAGCTCCCCGCCACGCTGCCGGGCCACCGGCCCGCAGGCCGGCTCTCTGAGGAGCAGCACCTGCGCCGCCGTGCAGTGGACGCGCTGGTGGGGCGCGGGCTGTACGAGACGGTGGGGTGGACCTTCGCCTCGCGCGAGAGCCTGGAGCGCCTGCGCCTGAGCGATGACGATCCGCGCACCGCGCACGCGGTCGCCCTGGAGAACCCGCTCTCCGAGGAGCACGCGCTGCTGCGCACCACGCTGCTCGGCTCGCTGCTCGACAGCGCCGCGCGTAACGCCGCGCGCGAGAACCTCGATCTACGGATCTTCGAGGTGGGCACGGTGTTCGCGCACGAGAAGACCACCAAGCGTCCCCCGGATCCGAACGCAACGGACCCCTTCACGAGGGTGTTCGGCCCCGACAGGGGCACCTCCACCGCCGCCGCCGTGCACGAACACCGCGCGCTCGGGGTCCTCCTGAGCGGCCGCGTCGCGCCCCCCACCTGGAGGGCGCCCGATCCGCCGGGCGCGGACCTCTACGCGATCAGGGGCATCCTCGAAGCGCTCGCCGCCGCGCTGCGCGTACCCCTTGAGTGCCGCCCGGGCGCCGAGCCATTCCTGCATCCGGGCCGCGCCGCTGTGGTGCTGGCGGACGGGGAGCCGATCGGCTGGCTCGGCGAGCTGCACCCGCTCGTGGCCGAGCGCGACCTGGAGGGCGCGGCCGTGATGGAGTTCGACCTCGACCGGCTGATCGCCGCGGCGGTGCGGGGAGCGGGCACACACAAATACAGCGACCTGATCTCCTTCCCCGCTCTGCGCCAGGACCTCGCGGTGGTTCTCCCACAGGAGGTGTCCGCCGCCGCGGTGCTCGAGGTGGTGCGCGAGGCCGCGGGCGCGCTGCTCGCGGACACGCGGGTGTTCGACGTGTACGAGGGGCCGCAGGTGGGGGAGGGGATGCGCTCGCTCGCGCTCACACTCTCCTTCCGCGCCCCCGACCGCACGCTCGCCGACGAGGACGTCGCGCCCGTGCGGGAGCGGATCGTGGCGGCCTTGAGCGAGAAGCTCGGAGGTGAGCTGCGTGGCTGAGGGCGCCCCCCAAGCGATCCCCGCTGGGGAGGGCGCCGAGCAGCGCTTCGCCCCCGGCTCCCCCCGAGTGCTCGTCGCGGGCGCCACCGGCTTCGCGGGGGCGCTCGCCGCGCACCTGCTCTGGCGCCACCCCCGTTTCGAGCTCGCCGGCGTCACCGGGCGCTCGGAGGTGGGACGACGCCTGGACGATCTCTATCCCCGCTACCGCGTGCCGCTCACGATCGAGGAGCTCGACCTCGACGGCAGTGACCACGGCGTGAATCTGGGCGCCGGCGCTCAGACAGGCGCTGATCCCGGGACGCGCGCCGACTCTGGCATGGACCTCGACGCCGCTGTGGTCGCCTACCCCCACGCCGCGGCGGCCCCCACCGTGGGGGCGCTGCGCGAGCGCGGCGTGCGCGTGGTGGACCTCTCCGCCGACTTCCGCCTCTCCGAGCTCGCCACCTACGAGCGCTGGTACGGGCCCCACCCCCGGCCCGAGCTGCTGGGGGAGGCGGTCTACGGCCTAACGGAGCTCCACCGCGAGCGGATCGCCTCGGCGTCGATCGTCGCCAACCCCGGCTGCTACCCCACGGCGGCGGTGCTCGCGCTCGCCCCGCTCGCCCGCGCGGGGCTGATCGCGGACGTGGTGATCGACGCCAAGCAGGGGATCTCCGGCGCGGGGCGCACGTTCGACGACACCACCCACCTCTCGATGGCGGGCGAGAACATCCTCCCCTACAAGGTCGCCGCGCACCGCCACACCCCCGAGATCGAGGAGCAGCTTAACCGCCTCGCCGCCATGGGTCCGCAGGGCAAGCTGGGCAAGGACGCAGGGAGCGTGGCGTGCTCTGCACGCGAGCGACCGAGGACGCCGATCCAGCGCAGCCATGCGGGCTCATGGCTCGCCGTGCAGTTCCAGGCGCACCTCGTCCCCCTCGACCAGGGGGAGCTGGCGAGCTGTTATGTGACCCCCACGCGCGCGGTCGGGGAGGCCGAGCTACGCGAGCTCTACGAGGATGCCTACCGCTCCGAGCCGTTCGTCGAGGTGGTTGGGACGCCGCCCGGCACGCGTGAGGTGTACGCCACCAACTACTGCCGCCTGTTTGCCGCCGCCGACTCTCACACCGGCAAGGTGCTGGTGTTCTCCGCGATCGACAACCTCTGGAAGGGGACCTCCTCGCAGGCCGTGCAGAACCTCAACCTGATGTTCGACCTGCCCGAGACCGAAGGACTTCTATGAGCTTGGGTGAAAAGTGCACGTACGTGGGATGGTTGGGATGAGCGCGGGCAACGACGTGTGGGGCGATCGCTCGAGCGACGGCCCGCCGCGCCCGTTCTTCGGCTCGCGCTGGGTCGCCGCGCCCGAGCACGTGCGCGAATTGGAGCCTGACGCGGGGCTGCCCGCGGGCTTCCGCGCAGCGGGCGTCGCGTGCGGGATCAAGCCGAGCGGGAACACCGACGTCGGCCTGCTCGTATGCGACAGCGAGGCCCCGGTGAGCGCCGCGCGCTTCACCACGAGCGGCACCCCCGCCGCGCCGGTGCTGCTGAGCCGGGAGCGCTGCCACCTGGACGCTCTGCGCCTGGTGCTCGTCAACTCGGGCTGCGCGAACGCGGCGACCGGCAAGCGTGGACTGGACGACGCCGCCAAGACGCAGGGCGCCGCCGCGATCGCCGTGGGGGTGGCGCCCGAGGAGGTCGTGCTCGGCTCCACCGGCGGGATCAGCCACCTGCTGCCGGTCGAGAAGCTGCTCCAGGGCATCCTCGCCGCGAGCGGGCAGCTGCGTCGCGAGGGCGATACCGACTTCCAGCAGGCGATCCAGACGACCGACGCGTTCGAGAAGCGCGCCAACCTTGAGGTCCGGCTGCCCTCCGGGACGGTGCACCTCAGCGCCCAGTGCAAGGGGGCGGGCATGATCTCGCCGAACTTCGCGACGATGCTCTGCTTCGTCGAGACCGACGCCGCGCTCCAGGCGCACACCGCCGATCTGCTGTTCGGGGTGTGCGTGAAGCGCTCCTTCGATCGCTGCTCGGTGGACGGCCAGCTCTCCACCAACGACACCGCGGTCCTGATGGCCTCGGGCGCGAGCGGCGTGGAGATCGCGCCGGAGAGCGAGGACGAGCTGCGCTTCGGCGAGGCCCTCGACGCGCTGCTGCGCCAGCTCGCGATCATGATGGTCGCCGACGGCGAGGGCGCCCGCCGGATCGCCCGCGTGGTCGTGCGCGGCGGCCACGCCGAGGCCGTGGAGAGCGTCGCGCGTGCCGTTGCCAATTCGCCGCTCGTGAAAACCGCGCTGCACGGCGCCGACCCCAACTGGGGGCGCCTCATCCAGGCGGTGGGCGCTGCTCTGGGTGGGCGGGGCCAGTTCGTCCCATCGCTGGGAGTGGACCTCTCGATCGAGGGGATGCTCGTGTGCTCGGCTGGCACCGCGATCGACTACGACGAGGAAGCGCTCGGGGAGGCGGTGCGGGCCAGGGAGATCGAATATGAGATCACCATGGGTGGGCGGGACTCGATCCACGCCGAGACCGAGGTCTTCTTCTCGGACCTCTCGCATGAGTACGTGCGAATCAACGCGGAGTACACAACCTGATGCGCGACGTCGCCACCCTGCTTGAGGCGCTCCCCTACATCCGCGAGTTCCACGGCAAGACCGCAGTGATCAAGTACGGCGGGGCCGCGATGGAGGACCACGCGCTGCGCGAGGAGTTCGCCCGCGACGTGGTGCTGCTCAAGTACGTGGGCCTCAAGCCGATCGTGGTCCATGGCGGCGGACCCGACATCACCGCCTACATGGAGCGCCTCGGCCTGCCCGTGGAGTTCGTCGGCGGCCTGCGCGTCTCCGATGAGGCCACCGTGGAGATCGCCAAGATGGTGCTCGTCGGCAAGGTCAACAAGGAGATCGTCGGGCGCCTCGCGCGCCACGGTCAGCCCGCGGTGGGGCTGTGCGGCGACGACGGCTCGCTGTTCCGCGTCTCCCGCCGCCCCGGGCCCGCCGGCGAGGACATCGGCTTCGTGGGGAGCATCGAGCGCGTCAACGTCGATGTGCTGCAACACATCGCCCGCGACTACATCCCCGTGATCGCCTCCGTCGGCGCCGACCGCGACGGGCACTCCCACAACGTCAACGCCGACGAGGCCGCCGGGGCGGTGGCGCGCGCGCTGGGCGCCTACAAAGTGGTGTTCCTCACCGACGTCCCCGGCTGGCTCGCCGACCAGGATGAGCCCGCCAGCCTGATCGCGCAGGCGACGGCCGAGCAGGTCCGCGACGCCCTGCCGCATCTGGAGGGAGGCATGGCGCCCAAGCTGCAGGCCTGCCTGGAGGCGATCCAGGGGGGCGTCGGCTCCGCCCACATCATCGACGGGCGCCTCCCCCACTCGCTGCTGCTGGAGTTCTTCACCGACGCAGGGATCGGCACCAAGATCGTAGCCGCCCCATGACCCTGGCCGAGCTGCAGGAGATCGAGGCCGCCAGCCTGATGGCGAACTACGCCCGCTTCCCCGTGGAGTTCGTGCGCGGCGAGGGCGCCCGCCTGTGGGACGCGGCCGGCGAGGAGTACCTCGACTTCCTCTGCGGCATCTCGGTGACGAACGTCGGGCACTGCCATCCGCGGGTCGTGGAGGCGGTGCGCGAGCAGGTCGGGCGGCTGATGCACGTCTCGAACCTCTTCTACACCGAGCCCGCGATGCGTCTGGCGCAGCGGCTCTCGCAGGGGAGCCTCGGCGGGAAGGTCTACTTCTGCAACTCCGGTGCCGAGGCCAACGAGGCGGCGATCAAGCTCGCCCGCAAGGCGCGTCCGGGCGGGGAGATCGTCTCCGTCCACAATGCGTTCCACGGGCGCACCTACGGCGCGCTCTCCGCCACCCCGCAGGAGTCCAAGCAGGCACCCTTCGCGCCGCTCGTCCCCGGCTTTCGCTCCGTCGCCCCCGAGCCCGATGTGCTCGCCGCCGCGATCGACGAACGGACCGCCGCTGTGCTGCTGGAGCCGATCCAGGGTGAGACCGGGGTCAACGTGCTCTCCGCGGAGCTGCTCCGCGCGGCCCGCGCGGCCTGCGACGAGCACGGGGCTGCGCTGATCTTCGATGAGGTCCAGTGCGGCATGGGCCGCACCGGCTCGCTGTGGGCCTACGAGCAGACCGGTGTGGAGCCCGACGCCTTCACCGCCGCGAAGGCGCTCGGCGGGGGTCTGCCGATCGGCGCGCTCGTCACCGCTCCGCGCCTCGCCGACGTGTTCGCCCCGGGCGACCACGGCTCGACCTTCGCCGGCGGACCCGTGATCGCCGCCGCCGCGCTCGCGGCGCTAGAGATCGTCGAGGACCCCGAACTGCTCGCGCGCGTGCGCGACCTCGGCCTGCGCCTCGCCGCGGGTCTCGAGCGGCTGCCGCACGTGCTCTCCGTGCGCGGACGCGGGCTGATGCTCGCCTGCGAGCTCGACATCTCCGCACCCGAGGTGGTGCGCCGCGCGCTGCTCGATCAGCGGCTGATCGTCAATGCCACCGGCCCCACCACCGTGCGGCTGCTGCCCCCCCTGATCATCTCCGAGGCCGAGGCCGACGAGGGCCTGCAGCGGCTCGGCGCGGCGCTCGCCGGATGACGGGGCTCGCCGGATAAGGTTCCGCGCCGTGAGCGACGACCCTCACAGCTTCCCGCCGCGCACCGCCTCCTACGAGGCCGACCCCGAGCAGGTGCACCGCGTGCTGCTGCTCTACTCCGGCGGCCTCGACACGAGCGTGATGCTCAAGTGGATCCAGGACCGCTACGAAGCGGAGGTCGTCTGCCTCACCGTCAACCTCGGGCAGCCCGGCGAGGACTACGCGGTGATCGAGGAGAAGGCCCGCCGGCTCGGGGCGCTCGAGTGCCACGTCGTGGACGCGCGCGAGGAGTTCGCCCGCGACTTCCTCGCACCGGCGATCAAGGCCAACGCCCTTTACGGCGGCGGCTACCCGCTGTTCACCGCGCTCGGGCGGCCCCTGATCGCGAAGCTCGCGGTCGAGTACGCCCGCCGCTCGGGCTGCGACACGATCGCGCATGGCTGCACCGGCAAGGGCAACGACCAGGTCCGCATCGAGGCCACCGTCGCCACGCTCGGCCCCGAGCTGAAGGTGATCGCGCCGGTGCGCTCATGGCAGATGGGCCGCGAGGAGGAGATCGCCTACGCGCGCGAGCACGGCATTCCCGTCAAGGGCGGCACGGAGACGGTCCCCTACTCGATCGACGACAATCTCTGGGGGCGCTCCTCGGAGGGACGCTGGATCGAGGACCTCGACCACGCGCCCGAGGAGGACGTCTTCCAGCTTGTCACTCCCCCCGAGCGCGCACCCGACGAGCCCGAGATCGTGAGCATCGGCTTCGAGCACGGGATACCCGTCGCGCTCGATGGCGAGCGCCTCGACCTTGTGGCGCTCCTGGAACGCGCCGCGGAGATCGGCGCGCGCCATGGCGTCGGGATCGTCGACCACATCGAGGATCGCATCGTCGGCCTGAAGGTGCGCGACATCTACGAGGCCCCCGCCGCCGCCCTGATCCTGCCCGCGCATCAGGATCTGGAGAAGCTAGTCGGCACGATCCACCAGAACCAGTTCAAGCCGCAGCTCGACCGCCAGTGGGCCTACCTCGTCTACGCCGGGCTCTGGTGGGAGCCCCTGCGCTGCGACCTCGACGCCTACATGGAGTCCGTCAACGAGCGCGTCACCGGGACGATCGGCCTGAAGCTCTACAAGGGGCACGCGCGCGTAGTCACCCGCGAGTCCCCCCACGCCGTCTACGACGCCCGCCTCGCCTCCTTCGCGGAGTCCGGCGGCCTCTTCTCCCAGACCGCCTCCCCGGGCTTCATCGAGCTCTGGTCGCTGCAGTCCCGCATGGCCTGGCGCCTGCGCCACCGGGACTAGCGGCCCCGAATGCGGGCGGCGCTGCACCTCCCGCTGGACCAGAGCCCGCGGGGCAGGGCGCGCAACGATAGGACGGACAGGGGTAACCGTCCGAGCCCATCCATACTCTGAAGTGCGGTGATACCCGAGGAAGGTGACACGCCTCGCGAGGGCCCCACGCGGCAGGGTGAGCTCGATGTGCTCGCCGAGCGCCGCGCTCGCCGTGCGTGGCTCAGCAGCCCGGCGCTTGCGCGCCGCGCCGAGGCGGCTGAGACCACTGTGCACACACTCGAGGCCCACCTCACCGACCTGCGTCGCCGCCAGGTGGAGGCCGAGCGCGAGCGGGAGATCGCCGCGGCGCAGCTCGCCGAGCGCGATCGCGAGCTGCGCCGGGTCAAGCAGCGCGAGCACGCCGAGCAGCAGCTGCGCGTCGAGGCCGAGGAGGCCGCCGTGCGCCTGCGCCGCGGCCACCGCGGCGAGCTCGACCGGCTGCAACGGCGCGCCGAGGAGGCGCACGCCGCCGCTCAGCACGCCGAGGAGCAGCGCGCGGCGCTCGCCGCGCGCCTCGCTGGAGTGAGTGAGAGCTGCGTGCGCCTGGAGCGCGGTGTCGCCGCACTGCAGAGCGCCGCCGTCGAGCTGCGCGCCACGCTCGAGCGCGACAACCTCGCCGCCCGGGCCCGCATCGCCGAGTTGGAACGCGAGCTCGCCGCGGCCTCGAAACCCCAGGCCGGTGGGTCCGATGCGAAGGACCCCGTCCACCGCGAGGAGATGGCCGGGGCGCTCGCCGCCGCCGTCGAGCGACTACGCGCCCGCGCGGTCCCTGCGCCCGATGCCCAGGCTCCCGAGGCCCAAGCCCCTGAGGCCCAGGCTCCCGAGGCCCAGGCTGCCGAGGCCCAGGCTGCCGAGGCCCAGGCTGCCGAGGCCCAGGCTGCCAAGACACCTGCCCCGGCAGCCCCCGCTCCCCCTCAGGAGATTCCCACGGTGTTCGTGGTGCCGCGCCTCTTTCCCGCCTCCCGGCGCCGCGTGCCGCGGCTCGCGCCCGCCGTCAGGCGCATCGCCATGCGGTTGGCCGAGTGGGCCGACCGCGGCGAGAACCTCCCTCGCTAGCCTCCGGCCCATCCGCCGCTCCCGAGCCTAAGATCCACTCCGGTGTCCAATCCCGCCTGCGCCCATCTGCACGTGCACTCCGAGTACTCCCTGCTCGATGGCGCCTGCAAGATCGACGCACTTGCCGAGCGCGCAGCGCAGTTCGGCCAGCCCGCCCTGGGTCTGACCGACCACGGCGTGATGAACGGCGCGGTGGAGCTGCACAAGGCGTGCGCCAAGCACGGCATCAAGCCGATCGTCGGCTGCGAGATCTACCTGGTGGAGGACCACACGGCGCCCACCGTAGGGGGGACCGGTCGTACAGAGCGCAACCACCTCACGCTGCTCGCCGCCGACGACACCGGCTACCGCAACCTCGTCAAGCTCTCCTCGGCCGGCTTCCTTGAGGGGCTGCAGCGGGGCAAGCCGACGGTCGACCTCGAGCAGATCGCCGGCCACGCCGAGGGCGTGATCGCGCTCACCGGCTGCCTCGCCTCGCGCTTCTGCCAGCGCCTGCGCGAAGACCGCCCCGGCGACGCGCGGGCGCACGCTGATGAGCTGCTCGGCATCTTCGGCCCCGAGAACGTCTACTTCGAGCTGCAGAAGAACGGGCTCGCCCCCCAGGAGAAGTGCAACGAGGGGATCGAGCGCATCGCGCGCGAGGTCGGCGGACGTCTGGTGGGGACCGGCGACGTGCACTACCTGCGCCGCGAGGACTACGACCACCACACCGCGCTGCTGTGCGTGCAGACGAAGAGCACGATCGCGGCCCCCAAGCTGACGTTCGACACCAACGAGTTCTACCTGCGCGACAGCGCGCAGATGGCGGAGTCCTTCGCGCAGTGGCCCGAAGCGCTCGCCAGCACGCTGGAGATCGCCGAGCGCTGCGAGGTGAAGCTCGAGCTCGGCAAGCAGCTGATCCCGAGCTTCCCGACCCCCGAGGGGATCCCCGAGGGCGAGTACCTGCGGGCGCGCGTGGCGGAGGGGCTGCGCGCGCGCTACGGCGATCCGCCGCCCGCGCAGGCCGTGGAGCGCATGGAGATGGAGCTCGGCGTGATCGAGCGGATGGGCTTCAACGCCTACTTCCTGATCGTCTGGGACTTCGTCAAGTACGCCAAGGAGCACGGGATCGCCGTGGGACCCGGGCGCGGCTCCGCGGCGGGCTCGATCGTGGCGTACTGCCTGCAGATCACCGATGTGGACCCGCTGCGCTACGAGCTGCTGTTCGAGCGCTTCCTCAACCCCGAGCGCGTCTCGATGCCGGACATCGACATCGACTTCTCCGTGCGCGGACGCGAGCGCGTGATGCGCTACGTGACCGAGAAGTACGGGCGCGAGTCGGTCGCGCAGATCGTCACCTTCGGCAAGATGCTTCCCCGCGCCGCCACCCGCGACGCGGCGCGCGTGCTCGGCTTCGACTACGGCGCCGGCGACCGCCTGGCGAAGCTGATCCCGGACCCGATCATGGGCCGCGCGCCCTCCTTCGAGGAGTGCCTGAAGCCGGGCGAGCAACTGCGCAAGGCCTACGACGAGGAGCCCGACGCCCGGCGCATCATCGACACCGCCCGCGGCCTCGAGGGGATCGTGCGCAACTCCTCGATCCACGCCGCGGCGGTGGTGATCGCCGACCGGCCGCTCACCGACATCGTGCCGCTGCAGCTCGCCGACGCCGGCGCGGGGGAGAACGGGGAGCGCAGCTTCCGCACCGTCACGCAGTTCTCGATGAAGCCGATCGAGGAGATCGGCCTGCTGAAGATGGACTTCCTCGGGCTGCGCAACCTCGACGTGATCGAGGACGCGCTGGACATCATCGAGCGCTCCACGGGGCAGCGTCCCGACATGACCGGGCTGCCGCTGGATGACTCGAAGACATATGAGATGCTCGCGCGCGGAGACTCGATCGGGGTCTTCCAGTTCGAGTCCGAGGGGATGCGCGAGGCGCTCAAGAAGGTGCGCCCGGACGAGTTCAACGACCTCGTGGCGCTCAATGCCCTGTACCGGCCAGGGGCGATGGATCAGATTCCGGTGTACGCCAAGGGCAAGCGCAATCCCGGGACGATCACCTACCCCGACGAGCGCCTGCGCGGAATCCTCGAACCCTCGAAGGGCGTGATCCTCTACCAGGAGCAGGCGATGCAAATCTCCAAGGAGCTCGCCGGCTTCTCCGGGGCCAAGGCCGACGACCTGCGCAAGGCGATCGGCAAGAAGAACCGCCAGGCGATGGCTGCGCTGAAGCCCGAGTTCGTCGCGGGCTGCCGCGCGTCGGGCACGAAGCCCGAGGTGATCGAGTTCCTCTGGCAGACCAACGAGAAGTCCGCGGACTACTCCTTCAACAAGTCCCACGCCGCCTGCTACGGGCTGATCGCCTACCGCACCGCCTGGTTGAAGGCCAACTACACCGCGGAGTACATGGCGGCGCTGATCTCCTCCGTGATGTCCACCAAGGACAAGGTGCCCTTCTTCGTGGCGCGCTGCGAGGAGATGGGGATCGAGATCCTGCCCCCCGACGTGAACCTCTCAGACCACGAGTTCACCGTGGTCGACGGCAACATCCGCTTCGGCCTGGACGCCGTCAAGGGCGTCGGCTACCAGGCCGTGGAGGCGATCAAATGCGCGCGCGAGCGGGACGGAGCGGGTGGGGGTGGCCCGGAAAGGGTGAGCGGGACTCCATTCACCTCGCTGTGGGATTTCTGCGAACGCGTGGACAACCGTGCGGTCAACAAGAAGGCGATCGAGGCGCTGATCAAGTGCGGCGCGTTCGGTTCCACGGGGGCCACCCGTAAGGGGATGCTGTTCGTGCTCGAGCAGGCCCAGGCGGCCGGCCAGAAGTCCCAGCAGGATGCGCAGATCGGTCAGGGCTCGATCTTCGATCTCGACGGCGCGAGCGAAGCGAGAGAAGCGTCCACTCCAGCCGGCGGCGGCTTCGGTCCAGGTGCTGGCCTGATGCGTCCGAGCCACCCGCCGATCCCGACGGAGGAGTTCGAACAGGCTGAGATGCTGGCCGCCGAGAAGGAGGCGATCGGGCTGTTCGTCTCAGCGCACCCCCTCAAGCCCGTGCGTGAGGCGCTGCGCGCGCGCGCGGACTGCGCACTCGCCGCGCTCGCGGAGCGGCGCGACAAGGATTGGGTCACCGTCGGGGGGATCGTCACCGAGGCCAAGCGCATCCGCACGCGCAACGGCGACCACATGATGTTCGCCACCCTCGACGACCTCAATGGGTCCGTGGAGATGCTGGTGTTCGGCAAGGCGCTGGCCGAGCACGAGGCGGTGCTCGCGGTCGACCAGGTGCTGCTGGTGCGCGGGCGCGTCGATCACAAGGAGGCGGGCAAGACCTGCCTGGTGGTGCAATCCGCCGAGACCTTCGAGCCCACCGCGCAGGAGCTCACGCGAGCCCGGGCCGGATCGGCGCCCGCCCAACCGGCGCGCGCCGCGGCTACCAACGAAGCAGGTCACCCCTCCGGAACGACCGCGGGAGCGGACCCGATCCATCTGCGAGTGGACGCCGCGCGCCTGCCGTCGAGCTTCATCGAAGACCTCAAGCACCTGATCGAAAGCCACCCCGGTCCCGCCGAACTGGTGCTCGAGATGGACACCCGCAGCGGACTGCGCCGCCTGCTCTTCGGGGAGGCGTACCGCGTCGCGCCCACACCGACCCTGCACGCAGAGCTCGAACAAATCATCGCGCCCGCTTTGGCGGCCGCGTAGTTAGTCTGCGCCGGGCTTGTACCCCGCGCTTGCGCAGGGCCATCGCCAGCGCGACCTCCTCGGCCGCGGGGCCGCCGCCGTCCCCGCCGGGGGTCTCGAGCACGCAGGGCAGATCCTCGAAGGCGGGAGCGGCGAGGAAGGTCGCGCAGCCCCGCTCTCCGAGCTCGCCCTGGCCGACGTTGGCGTGGCGATCGCGGTTGCAGCCGAGGGCGCCCTGAGAGTCGTTGAGGTGCAGCGAGCCGACGCGCTCGAGGCCGATCTTCGCGGAGACCTCCTCCAGCAGGGCGTCGATTCCCATGGGGGTGCGGATGTCGTAGCCGGAGGCGTAGAGGTGGCAGGAGTCGAGGCACACCCCCAACCGCTCCCCGCCGGCGGAGCGCGGGCCGCTCGCGGCGTCGATCAGGGCGGCGAGCTCGTCGACCGAGCGCCCCAGGGTGCCCCCGGCGCCCGCGGTGTTCTCCAGGTGCAGCGGACAGCCCTCGCTCTCGGCGAGCGCCTCGCGGATCGTGGCGCCCGTCCGCGCGATCGCCTCGCCCACGTCGCCCGTCTTCGCGGAGCCGGGATGCAGGACGACCCCGCAGGCCCCGATCTCCTCGCCCACGCGCAGCGAGTGGATCAGCGAGTTAAGTGTTTTCGCGCGGATGTCGGGATCGTCGCTGGCGCAGTTCAGCAGGTACACCGCGTGGATCAGCACCGCGTCGATCGGGCTCGCGGCGAGCGCCTCGCGGAAGGCGGCGACGTCCTCCTCGCGGTAGACCGAGGGGCGCCACATGCGGGGGGATTGGTTGAAGATCTGGATCGCGCGGCAGCCGCGCTGCACCCCGCGCTCCACGGCTTTGGGCAGGCCGCCGGCCGGCGAGACGTGCGCTCCGATTAGCATGGCGGCGATCTTATGGTCTGCGTCCGCTCACACGCTCCCCGGCGAGACGGCTCTTGCGCCTAAGGTTTGCCCCATCCCCCACGGGGGCCCTGCACATCGGGGGGGCGCGCACCGCGCTGTTCAACTGGCTGCTCGCGCGGGGCTCGGGGGGCGCGCTGGTGTTGCGCATCGAGGACACCGACCGCGAGCGCTCCACACCGGAGAACGTCGAGCAGATCCTCGACGCGCTGCGCTGGCTGCAGCTCGACTGGGACGAGGGGCCGATCTTCCAGTCCGAGCGCGCGGGGCGCCACCACGAGGTGCTCGAGCAGCTGCTGCGCACGGGGCACGCCTACCGCTCGCCGGCCACCACGGAGGATGTGAAGGCCTACAAGCAGCGTCACGGCGCCGAGCGAGGCTTCCGTGGGGAGGGGCGGGCGGGGAATCAGAAAGAGGGGGCGGTGCGCCTGCGCGTCCCCGACGAGGGGGCCACGGTTGTCCATGATGCGATCCGGGGGGAGACACGCTTCGAGCACGTGCACCTCGACGACCCGGTGATCGCGCGCTCGGACGGATCGGTGCTCTACAACTTCGCGGTCGCGGTGGACGACCTGGATGCGGGCATCACGCACGTGGTGCGCGGGGAGGATCACCTCTCCAACACCCCCAAGCAGCTGCTCGTGCTGGAGGCGCTTGGGGCCCCGCAGCCGATCTACGCGCACCTGCCGCTGCTGCACGGCCCCGACGGGCGCAAGCTCTCAAAGCGCCACGGCGCGGCCTCGGTGCAGGAGCTGCGCGCGGCGGGCTACCTCCCGGAGGCGGTGCGTAACTACCTGGCGCTGCTCGGCTGGGGCGCGGGGGACGACGCCACGGTGATGTCCACCGAGCAGCTCGTCGAGCGCTTTGCCCTGGAGCGGGTGAGCCGCAACCCGGCGCAGTTCGACGAGGCGAAGCTGCGGTGGATGAACGGGATCTACATCCGCGAGCTGCCGGTGGGCGAGCTGGCGGGGCGCATCGCGGAGTTCCTCGCCCGCGAGGAGTCGGGAATCGACCGGGAGCGGCTGGAGCGGGCGGTGGCGATCAGCCAGGAGAAGATCCAGACGCTCGCGGACTTCTGGCCGCTGGCGCGGTTCCTCTTCGAGGAGCCCGTGGACGACGCGGGCGCGCGGGAGCGGTGGCTCGACGAGCGGGGCAGGGAGGTGCTGGCGCAGGTGCGCGCGGCCCTCGCTCACGCGGCGGGTTTCACCGAGGAGGACGTGCAGGAGGCCCTGGGGGGGGTGCAGCAGCGCCTGGGCGTGAAGCCGCGCGAGATCTACCAGCCGCTGCGGGTGGCGTTCGCGGGCACCGCGATCTCGCCGGGGATCTTCGAGAGCGTGGCGCTGCTCGGCCGGGAGGAGATCCTGCGGCGCATCGACGCCGCCCTTGTGCGAACCGGCACTTGAAAAACGCGATCTGCGGCCGATTACAGATCCACACCTGCGGCCAAACGCCTCAACCGAACGTCCACCCCTGCCGATAGGAGTCAGACCAAGCGCCCAACGGATTGGGCGGTGTGCGATTCCAAGGCAGGTGCGCAGGAGCATGCAGGCAACAGCCACCAAGCGGCAGCAGAAGGCCAAGGAGCGGCCTGAAGCAGCCACCACAGCAGGTGTCAGCCGGACGGGCGCGGCGCAGGCAGCGGCGATGTCCCGCCCCCCCCGGGCCTCGGCATCGCCGGGAAGGCCACCGGCGGCAGGCACCCCGGCGCAGACGGGCGGGCGCCACCAGAACGAGGGCCACGGCCGGCGCCTGACGCAGGCGTTCGAAGCGCTCGAGGGGTACCCGGCGCTGGCGGAGTCGTGCAAGCGGCTGCTGGCGGTGGTCTCCAAGGAGCATGTCGCCACGGCGGACGTGGTGAGCGCGGTGGAGTCCGATGTGGCGCTGGTGACGGCGGTGCTGCGCATGGCCAACCGGGCGCCGCAGGCGCGGGGCCGCGTGGACACGGTGGTGGGGGCGGTGGAGCTGCTCTCCCCGCAGACCGTGCAGGCGCTCGCGGGGCGGGTGCGGACCTTCGACTTCTTCGAACGCGCGAGTGTGTGGGACGCGGCCCCGGAGCGCTTCCGCCTGCACGCGCTGGCGACGCAGCACGCGGCGGACCGCGTGGCGGCGGAGGTGGGGTATGAGAGCCGTGACCGCCTGACGGTCACGAGCCTGATGCACGACATCGGGAAGCTCGTGCTGATGCACGCCTACCCGGGCTACCCGGTGCAGGTGCACCAGGGAGCGCAGACCCCGGAGGAGCGCATCCACCAGGAGCGCCGCGAGCTCGGCGTGGACCACGCGCTCGTGGGCGGGGTGCTCGCGCGGCGGTGGGGCCTGCCGGTGTCGGTGGCGACGGTGATCGAACGCCACCACAGCCCCGAAGCGACGGGGGAGGCGGCGTTTGTGCGGCTGGCGGACATGCTCGCCCACTACACCCAGGGCGCCCCGGTGTCCCCGGCGGAGATGCTGCGCAGCGCGCGCACGGTGGGCCTCGGGCCGGAGGAGCTGCGCAGGGTGATGTACGAGTTGCCGAGCGCCAACAACAGCCAGCGCCAGCGCCACGTCGACCCGTGTCCGCTGTCGGGGCGCGAGCTGGGCGTGCTGCAGCGCCTGGCGGAGGGCAAGGTGTACAAGCAGATCGCCCACGAGCTCACGCTCTCCACGAGCACGGTGCGCACGCACCTGCACAACATCTACGGCAAGCTCGGCGCGGTGGACCGCGCGCAGGCCGTGTTGATCGCCACCGAGCGGGGTTGGTTGTAGAGGGTGGCGCAGCCGGCTCCAAGCCGGCGAGCCGGGCCCCTCTTTTTCGGTCGAAGTCCGTAGCATCGCGTGCGATGGCGCGATGATCTCGATCACCAGCAAGTCCCCCTACGCGGTGCTCGCGCTGGCGGAGCTCGGCCGCAGCGAGGGCTCGGGGCCGGTGCCGATCGGCGAGCTCGCGCGGCGACGAGGGGTGCCGGTGCAGTTCCTGGAGCAGCTGTTCGCGGTGCTGCGCCGCGCGGGGATCCTGAGCTCCCAGCGGGGGGTCAAGGGCGGCTACAACTTCGCGCGGGACCCCGCGACGGTGAGCGTGCTGGAGGTGGTGGAGCTGCTGGACGGCCCCCTCGGCCGCGACTCCGAGGGCATCTTCGCGGACGCCGCGCAGGCGGCGCGCAAGGTGCTGGAGGGCACGACGATCGCCGACGTGATCGAGCGCGAGGCGCGCGAGGCGGGCGCGAGCATGTACCACATTTGAGTGCCCGCGGCGGATCAGTGGGGCTGGGCGACGCGTGCCTTGGCGTGCTTGGCGGCGTACATCGCGCGGTCGGCCTCCTCGAGGGCGCGCTCGTCGTGGAGGGTGTGGCGGTCGAGCATCGCGAAGCCGGCGCTGGCGGAGAGGTGCACGACGGTCTCGCCGGTGTCGACGGTGCAGGTGGCGATCACGCGGCGCAGATCCTCGGTGACGATCTCGGTGCCGTGGAGGTCCATGTGGGGGAGCAGCACGGCGAACTCGTCGCCGCCGAGACGCGCGACGAGGTCGGTGGCGCGCAGCCGCCGCGTGAGCATCCGGGCGACGGCCTTCAGCGCCTCGTCGCCGACGCGGTGGCCGTGGCGGTCGTTGACCTGCTTGAAGCCGTCGAGGTCGATCGCGATCAGGGCGGCCTGCTCGTGGTAGCGCTGGCAGCGCCCGATCTGGAGCTTGAGGTCGTGCTCGAAGAGCCTGCGGTTGCGCAGGCCGGTGAGGGGGTCGTGGTCGGCGAGGTGGCGCAGGTGCTCCTCGAGCTGCTTGCGCTCGGAGATGTCCTGCAACTGGACGATGAAGTGCAGGGGCTGGTCCTCGTGGTTGCGCACGAGCGAGATCGAGAGCAGCGCGGACATCGTCTCGCGGGTGGCGTTGAAGTAGCGCTTCTCGACCTGGTAGGCGGAAATCTCGCCGTCGAGGAGCTGGCGGCGGGAGCGGCTGTCGTTGTCGAGGTCCTCGGGGTGGGTGATGTCGTGGAAGCGGCGCCGGATCAGCTCGTGGGAGGTGTAGCCGGTGATGTCGCAGAGCGCCTGGTTGACCAGCACCCAGCGCCCCTCCTGGTCGATCAGGCCGGTGCCGATGGGGGCGCGCTGGAAGACCTCCTCGAAGCGCTCCTGGGGCGGGCGCTCGGGCTGCTCGGTGGGCTTGGGCTCGGAGATGTCGATGATCACGGCCACGCCGCTCGAGATCTCGGCGGCTGCTTGGTCGCCGCTGGGACGCAGCGGCCCCACGTCGATCATCAGCTGCGGGCGCCCGTCGGTCGTGTGGACCCTTCGCGAGCGCGTCTCCCCGCGCAACGCGGAGCGGCAGAGCGGCTCGATCTGACCCCAGAGGTCCGCGGGAAAGGCGTCCGCGAGCGCGGCGCCCTCCTGGTAGATCGGCGAGCTCTCCCTGCGTCCGAGTGCGTGACCGGCGGCGAGGATCAGGCGCAGGTCGGCGTCGAAGACGGCGATCAGGGCTCCGGGTAGATCCTCCGGGGCGAGGCCGGGGGCCTCGTGAAAGCCCGCGAGAAGCTGCTCGGCGGTCTCCCGATCGGGGGTGGGCATGCTCCTGTATCGGCGGGCGCCAATCCGGGCTTGACTTGAGATCGGGGCCCCGCCCATCCGGGATCTTGCCGGCGGGTGCGGCGCGCGCCCACTATTGTCGTGCGAGATGTCCCGAATCCCGATCAGCATTGCGGAGCTTGTGGGGGAGACTCCGCTGGTGGGCCTGCCGCGGATGCTGGGGGAGCGCGAACGGGG
>JBIOEY010000013.1:0-30256 GCA_044446505.1 Solirubrobacterales bacterium | reverse complement strand
CCTACGTCGCCCGCACCCGCCCCACCGTCGCCGAGGCGATCGAGCTGATCCACCGCGCCGGCGGCCTCGCGGTGTGGGCGCACCCCTTCTGGGACGTCCCCGAGCCCGCCACCGTGCGCGCGATGCTCGAGCGCTTCGCCGGCCTCGGCGTCGACGGCGTCGAGGCCTTCTACCCCACCCACACCGCCGAGCACGTCGCGCTGCTCTGCGCGATCGCCGAGGAGCTCGATCTGCTCACCACCGGCTCCTCCGACTTCCACGGCTCCGAGCACAAGACCTTCGCGGGCTTCCGCGCGTTCGAGCTCTACGGCCACGAGCCCCGGCTGGGGGCGCTCGAGGCCAAAAACCGCTAAGCCGTGCGCGCGTCGAGCGCCGCGAGCACGCGCTCAACCGCCGCATCGAGCGCTTCCTCGCAGGTGTTCAGCACGACGTCCGGGCGCTCGGGCGGCTCATACGGGGCACCCACCCCCGTCAGGCCCGCCAACTCGCCGGCGCGGGCGCGGGCGTAGAGGCCCTTGGGGTCGCGTTGCTCGCACTGCTCCAGGGGAGTGCTCACGAAGACTTCGATGAAGTCGAGGTCCTCAGCGGTGTGCAGTGCGGCCGCCAGCTCGCGATCCGCGGCGTAGGGGCTCACGAGGCTCACGAGCGCAACCGCACCGCACTCCGCCAGCAGTCGCGCCACATGGGCGGTACGGCGCACGTTCTCCGCGCGCGCCTCCTCGTCGAAGCCCAGATCGCCGTTGAGCCCGTGGCGGAGGTTGTCGCCGTCGAGCAGATACGCCGGCCGGCCGGCCTTCACGAGGCGCTCCTCGATCGCCCGTCCGATCGTCGACTTCCCGGCCGCCGGGAGCCCCGTCAACCAGATCGTCGCGCCGGCGAACCCCAGCGCCTCGCGCCGCTGCACGCGCGTCAGCGTCTCGCGCTCCCACCGCACGTTCGGGCTGCGCTCGGTCTTCGCATCCGCCTCGCCCGCCCTCGGCTCCTGCGCTTCGTGCGCATCGGCCTCGAGGATCACCCCCGCGGCCACCGTTTCGTTGGTCGCCTCGTCGATCACGATCAAACTGCCCGTCGCGCGGTTGCGGCGGTAGGAGTCGAAGATCAGCGGCGCGGCGAGCTCCACGTGCACGCGCCCCAGGTCGTTCAGCGCGAGCTCCGTCGCGCTCTCGTCGCGGCGCAGCGTGTCCACCTCGATCCGGTAGCGCACCCCCAGCCCACTCACCGCCGCGGTGCGCGTGGTGTGCTTCACCAGGTAGCGCCGCCCCGCCTGCAGTGGCCGCTCGGACATCCAGCAGAGCAGGCTCTCGAAGCTCTGCGCAACCTCCGGCTGGTTGTTCGTGCGCGCGATCATGCTCCCGCGGCTCACGTCGACGTCGTCGGCAAGCCGCAGCGCGACCGACATCGGCGGGAACGCCTCGCGAACCGGTCCGTCGAAGGTGTCGATGCCCGCGACTGTCGTGTGCTGCCCGCCGGGGAGCACAACCACATCGTCGCCCTCGCGCAGGATCCCCCCCGCCATCTGGCCCGCGTAGGCGCGATAGTCGGCGGGGGCGTGGGACCGACTCCCTCGCGGGCGGATCACCCACTGCACGGGAAAGCGCACATCGATCATGTTGCGGTCCGAGGCGATGTGCACGTGCTCGAGGTGGTAGAGCAGCGGCGGCCCCTGGTACCACGGCATCTCCCGCGAGCGCTCCACCACGTTGTCGCCCTTCAGCGCGGAGATCGGGATGAACGTCACATCCTGGATGTCCAGCCGCGCCGCGAAGCGCTCGAACTCCTCGACGATCGAGTCGAACACCTCCTCGTCGTAGCCCAGCAGGTCCATCTTGTTGACGCACACCACCAGGTGCGGAATCTGCAGCAGCGAGGCGATGAACGCGTGCCGGCGCGACTGCGCCACCACACCTTTGCGCGCGTCCACCAGCACGATCACGAGGTCCGCCGTGGAGGCACCGGTGACCATGTTGCGGGTGTACTGCTCGTGGCCCGGGGTGTCCGCGATGATGAACCGCCGCTGCGCCGTGGCGAAGTAGCGGTACGCCACGTCGATCGTGATCCCCTGCTCGCGCTCCGCACGCAATCCGTCGGTGAGCAGCGAGAGGTCGAGGAAGTCGTGGCCCATCCGCCTGCTCGTCTGCTCCACGTGCTCGAGCTGATCGGTGAGCACCTGCTTGGAGTCGTACAACAGCCGCCCGATCAGCGTGCTCTTGCCGTCGTCCACCGAGCCCGCGGTGGCAAAGCGCAGTAGCTCCACCGGGCGCTCCGTCAGCCGCCGGAAGACCTCGTCGGTGTCCTTCGCGGGGAGCGCGCCCTCGCGCCGCTCGGTGTCGGTGGAAGCCATCAGAAGTACCCCCGCCGCTTGCGATCCTCCATCGCGGCCTCGCTGGCGCGGTCGTCCCCGCGGGTCTGGCCCCGCTCGGTGACCTCAGTAGCCGCGATCTCGGCGACCACCTCGGCGAGCGTCGCCGCCTCAGACTCCACGGCCCCGGTGCAGGACATGTCTCCCACTGTACGGTAACGCACGGTGGCCGTAAACCGTCGCTCTCCGGGCAACGGCTCCACGAACGGGCTCATCGCGTAGAGCATCCCGTCGCGCGCGAACACCTCGCGCTCGTGCGCGAAGTAGATCGAGGGCACCTCCAGCTGCTCCTCGGCGATGTACTGCCACACGTCGAGCTCGGTCCAGTTGGAGATCGGGAAGACCCGCACGTGCTCGCCCCGGGCGATGCGGCCGTTGAAGAGGCTCCACACCTCGGGGCGCTGGCGCTGGGGCTCCCACTGCCCGTGCGCGTCGCGAAAGGAGAGGATCCGCTCCTTCGCGCGCGCGCGCTCCTCATCGCGCCGCGCCCCGCCGAACGCCGCGTCGAAGTCGTGCTCGGCGATCGCATCCAGCAGCGTGACCGTCTGCAGGGCGTTGCGCGAGGCGTACGGACCGGTCGTGTCCTCCACGCGCCCCCGCCGGATCGACTCCTCGACGGAGGCCACGATCAGGCGCTCCCCGAGCTCCGCGGTGCGGCGGTCGCGGAAGGCGATCGCCTCCGGGAAGTTGTGGCCCGTATCGACGTGCATCAGCGGGAACGGGAACGGCCCGGGGCGGAACGCCTTCTCCGCGAGGCGCAGCAGCACGATCGAGTCCTTCCCGCCGCTGAACAGCAGCACCGGGCGCTCGAACTCCGCCGCGACCTCGCGCATCACGTGCACCGCCTCCGCCTCCAGCGTGCGCAGGTGCGAGAGACGGTAGGTGCCCGAGGGATCTTCTCCCGCGCGCTCGTTGGGTACCGCCGAGCGGGCGAGGGCCGCGGGCAGCTCCGGCTCGATCGTGCGTGGCATGCGCCATGAACGGTTCCAGGCGCGCGAGACTTGTGCGCCGCGGGTATGCAAGATGGACCATCCGAGGTCGTAGACGCCGAGCCAACACCAACGCGCTCGTTGGCACATAACGGGGCTATGCCAATTTCTGGCTCTCGTGGGCGCCGATGCGCAAGCGCCGGCATCGGCCGTATCGGCCGGGCCGCGGATCAGTTATGCTACTTCGCCGTGCTACTGAAACAGTAGGGTTGACCTCGAGAGCCAGGGGAGGACTCCATGATGCAGACACTCAGCGACGGCGACGCGCCCGTCCAGCGGCGCCACTTCCTACGTACGCTCGGCCTCATGGGAGCGGCGACCGCGGGCCTTGCGGCCCTTGAGCCAAGCTCGGCGCTGGCGTTTGAACTCTCAGAACTCGAAACCAAGCTGCACGAAGTCGGCGGCGCAGGGGTCAAATTCAACATCGCCATCGGCTCCGCCCTCGTTCACAACACGGGCGAAAAGAACACGGCGATCGGGGAGGGGGCGTTCGAAGCCAACACGAGCGGAGCGTTCAACGTGGCGGTCGGCACGGAAGCGCTCAAGTCGAACACGACTGGACAGAACTCAGTAGCGGTAGGCTACCTGGCGCTCGCGAGCAACGAAACGGGGCAGGCAACCGCCGTGGGGGCGCACGCGATGCAGTCCAACACGACGGGCGCTTTCAACACCGCCGTCGGGATAGGGGCGCTCGAAAAAAACACCACCGGAGAATGGAGCACCGCCATCGGGTACCACGCGCTCAAGGCAAGCACCGGCGAAAAGGACACGGCCGTCGGCGCGCAGGCCCTCAAGGAAAACACCACCGGGTTCAAGAACACCGCCGTCGGCTGGAGCGCGATGGGCTCCAACTTGGAAGGCGCGATGTGCACCGCTATCGGGATGGAAGCCCTCGCCAGTCAGAGAACCGGTGAAAAAAACACTGCGCTCGGGTACGCCGCGCTGGCTGAAAACGAAACCGGCTCGGAAAACGTAGCCGTCGGCAACCTCGCACTCGGCAACAACCACGTCGGCGAAGCCGTCAACAACGGCAAAGCCGCCAAAAACGTCGCCGTCGGCGTCGCCGCAGGCGCCCGAAACTCCGGCGAAGGAAACGTCTTCCTCGGCTGCCGCGCCGGCGAAAAAGAGGAAGGCTCGCACCTCCTATACATCGCCAGCAGCTCCACCACCGAACCTTTGATCTGGGGCAACTTCAGCTCGAAGGAATTACGGCTCTACACCACAAAGCTCGGGTTCTACGGCGTAACTCCAGTCGCCCGCCACGGCGCCATCGCCGAACCGGCCGAAACGCTCGCGTCGCTCAAGGCGTTCGCCAACACCGTGCGCGAAGTCCTCAAAAACATCGGCATCACCGAATGAGCGCCAAAGTCAGGCTGGTCAAGGTCCTGGTCCACCCGGTGTTCATTCTCGACCACGGGACTCACATTGAGGAGGTCGACCATCCCACGACGGTGATCCCCGCGAGCGAATGGCCCACATACAGCAGTGAGCGTTTCCCCCGTGAGGTCGAGGAATGGCAGGCGCGCCTCGACGCCGACGCCGAGGAGGTCGAGGCCACGGGGTAGGCCGCCCTCGTCGCTCGGCGCCTCCCGGACGGGGCTCGCGCTCGGCGCAGCTCAGGAGGCGCGAGTGGCGCTACCGGACAGCTTCCGCAGGAACGCCTCGGTGGTCTCCGCGTCGAGGGGCCGGGAGAACAGGAAGCCCTGCCCGCTGTCGCAGTCCTCCTCGCGGAGCAGGGAGAGCTCCTGCTGTTGCTCGATGCCCTCGGCGAAGGTCTCGATCGAGAGGGCCTTCCCGGAAGTCGATCGCCTCCGGGAAGTTGTGCCCCGTGTCGACGTGCATCAGCGGGAACGGGAACGGCCCCGGGCGGAACGCCTTCTCCGCGAGGCGCAGCAGCACGATCGAGTCCTTCCCGCCGCTGAACAGCAGCACAGGGCGCTCGAACTCCGCCGCGACCTCGCGCATCACGTGCACCGCCTCCGCCTCCAGCGTGCGCAGGTGGGAAAGACGGTAGGTGCCCGAGGGATCTTCTCCCGCGGGCTCCTCGGATACCGCCGAGCGGGCGAGGCCCGCGGGCAGCTCCGGTTCGATCGTGCGTGGCATGCGCCATGAACGGTTCCAGGCGCGCGAGACTTGTGCGCGGCGCTACCCACCGCAATGTCAACAAGTAAGTAACGAGCCGCCTCCCGGCCGCGGCCCGCGCTTGGCGAGCACCGGGCCGGAGCTCCGCTCAGGGCGAACTTATGAGCCCATGCGGCGCCGGCGGCAGACCATCGCGCACGGCTCGAGATGGGGACCGTGTCCTCGCCCGGCCGAGCGCGCAACCCTCGGGCTACAGCAGTCAGAGACGCAGCCCCAGGATGAGCGCAAGGGCGTCGTCCACGCTCTCGAGCTCGGCGCGGGTAAGGTGACCGAGGGTGCCTGTCACCGACCGTAGGTCGAACACGCGTAGCTGGTCGGTTAGCACGCGTGTGGAGGTCTGGGAGACATGGATGAGCGGACGAAACGTCGCGGGAGCCGCGGAGCGTGAGGTCGGAGCAATGAGGACGGTGCTGAGCTCCAGCAGCTCGTCGGCCTGAACGACCACTCCCGGTCTTGGGCCGTGCTGCTCGTGACCACGGGCTCGACGGGGAGCGGCGAGCTGCACGACCTCTCCGCAGACCATCACTCGGCGGGCCAGGGGGGCATGAGCTCGTCGAGCTCGTCGCGCAGCGCCTCGAGCTCGGCGCGATCCACGGGGTCGCCTGCCAGACGCCGGGCCTCCTCGCGCAGGGCAGCGCCGGCCCGACGCCGGGTGCGGGCCTCGGCCAGCGCCCGGCGTACGGCCTGCGAGTCGGTCATCCCCTCAGCACGCAGCACAGCGAGCGCCGCTTCCGAGTCGGTGTCGAGGCGAACATGTAAAGCGCGCGCCATCGTCGCATTGTACTACAAATCATGCTACATCTCATGGTTCACCGATGCCCTCGGCGAAGGTCTCGATCGAGAGGGCCTTGCCGAGCTGCACGAGCGTGTGGATCAGCGTTTCGCCCTCCTTGTTGCAAGACCATCGGAAGATCTTGGAACGCCAGCCTTTTCGAGTGCATGCTCTCAATTACGTCTACATTTTAGTGCATAAGTGCTAGGATTTTGGCCTGTGAACGACGCTGAATTCCACCGTCAATTGGTCAACAACTGCTCCTGGTGGCGCAAGCCGCATGGTTGGGAGCTCGACGACCCTGATCTGAGGGGGATTCGAGATTCCCGTCTCGATTACGAACCGGAGGTGCTGAAAGACATCGTTCCCGACGGTCTTTATGTGCTGCGAGGCCCCAGGCGGGTGGGCAAGAGCGTCGAGATCAAGCGAGCGATCGCCGAATTGATCCACAGTGGGGTGCAGCCACGGCAGATCATCCATTTCGCCTGCGATGGCCTCCGACCGCGCGAGCTTCGTCAGGTCGAGCGGGTAGGTCGCGATCAGGCCACCGCCGGCGTCGAAGGACCTCGCTACTGGTTCCTTGACGAGATCACTGCGGTGCAGGGTTGGCCGAGCGAGATCAAGTGGCTGCGTGACAACACCACGATGCGCCGCGACTGCGTGGTGCTCACCGGCTCCTCATCGCTGGACCTGGAGGAGGCCCGCAACGAGTTGGCCGGCCGACGAGGCGACGCCGGAAGATCGGACCGGCTGCTGCTGCCCATGTCCTTCCGCTCATTCTTCGGACAACTGCACCACGACGCTCCTCCCAGCATTCCGATCATAAGCGCAAAGGACTTCCTCGGCCGTGAGCGTGAGGAGGCCGTCTTTGAGCTCCAGCCATGGTTGGACCAACTCGCCTCCGCCTGGGAGGTCTACTGCAGATGTGGGGGCTTTCCTGCCGCGGTGGAAGCCCAGATCGCGCAAGGCGAGGTGAGCCGCGGCTTCGTCAACGACCTGTGGGATGTCATCTCCGGAGACGCTATGCGCAGGGGAAATTTCAACGCCACCCAGACCCTTGCGCTTGTGCTGGCGATCGGCAAGGGCCTGTCGAGCTTTACCAACATGTCCAACCTTGGTCGCGAGCTGGGAGTCGATCACACAACCGCTGCTCGCAGGGTGCGTGACTTGGTCGAGAACTATCTTGCGTGGCCGTGCCATCAGCGAGGAGCTCATGGTCTTCCCAGGTTGGGCGCTCAGAGCAAGTACTACTTCATCGACCCCCTGCTCGCACGGCTTGCCCACCTCCGCGTGGATCGCCTCCCCGAGCCGGATACCTCCGCCGTCAGCGAGCAGCAGATCGGACTGCATCTCATTCGTGGGGCAATCCAAGGGGATCCCGGCGTATATGCCGCGTTCTCCAGCGTTATGTGCGCCCGAAACGCCTCCCGCAAGGAGGTGGATTTCGTTGGACCGACGCTCGGCGGCCTCGGCTTCGAGGGCAAGTACTCCGATATAGGCCTGGAGAGGGAGAGCGCCACCGTGCGCTCGATCTGCGGCGGGCAGGGCGTGATGGCCAGTCGAACGCTGATCGGGAGAGCCAGCCGGGGGGATGTCGTATTCATCCCGTCGTCCTTCGTGGCCTATCTCCTATCGGAGTAAAGCGTATCCGGTTTGTTCCCAACATCGGCATCACCGAATGAGCGCCGAGCCAGGTTGGTCAGGGGCGGACTACGAGGCCCGCGTAGCGCTACCGGACAGCTTCCGCAGGAACGCCTCGGTGGTCTCCGCGTCGAGGGGCCGGGAGAACAGGAAGCCCTGCCCGCTGTCGCAGTCCTCCTCGCGGAGCAGGGAGAGCTCCTGCTGCTGCTCGATGCCCTCGGCGAAGGTCTCGATCGAGAGGGCCTTCCCGAGCTGCACGAGCGTGTGGATCAGCGTTTCGCCCTCCTTGTTGTGTTTCAGGCCGGAGATGAACGAGCGGTCGATCTTCAGCGCATCGACCGGGAACCGCTGGAGGTGGGCGAGCGAGGAGTACCCGGTGCCGAAGTCATCGATCGCGATCCGCACGCCGAGTGCCTTGATCACGGCGAGCCGGCGGGCGGTCTCCTCGATGTTGCGCATGAGGGTGGTCTCGGTGATCTCGATCGTCAGCGCTCCCGGGTCCAAGCCGCTCTGGGCGAGCGCACCTTCGATGTCGCCCACGAGCTGATCGGTGTCGAGCTGGCGCCCGGAGACGTTGACAGCCATGCTGATCGGATACCCGGCCGCACGCCACGCGGCGCCCTGGCGGCAGGCCTCCTGGAGCACCCACCTGCCGACCTCCGTGATCAGCCCGGTCTCCTCGAGCAGGGGGATGAAATCGTTGGGTTGGACGGTCCCGCGCACCGGGTGCTTCCAGCGGATCAGCGCCTCGACCCCGTTGGGGGTCATGTCGCTGAGGTCGAGGGTGGGCTGATAGACGAGGAGGAACTCGCCGTTCTCGAGCGCCTCGCGCAGGTCCATCTCGAGCTCCATGCGGTTCTGCACGGTGTCCTGCATGCCGCTCTCGAATACGACATAGCGATTCTTGCCGTCCCACTTGGCGCGGTACATCGCGATATCCGCGTCGCGTAGGAGTTCGTCCGCGGAGGGGCGGTCGCCCGCCGCGATCCCGATGCTCGCCGTCACGGTCAGACGGTTCTCCCCGTTCTCCCCGAGCTTGAAGGAGTGCTGGAGCGCATCGAGCAGGCGCTCGGCGATCAGCTCGGGGCCCGCCTCCAGCGTGACATCCTCGGAGATCACCACGAACTCGTCACCGCCGAGGCGCCCGAGGGTGTCGGTCCCGCGGATCACGCCGTCGAGCCTCGCGGCGACCGCCTGCAGGAGCTCGTCGCCGACCGCGTGACCGAGGGTGTCGTTGATGCTCTTGAAGTTGTCGAGATCGATGAACAGCGCCGCCGTCGGGGTCTGGCTGCGACGCGAGCGCACGAGCATCTGCGCGACCCGGTCCAGGATCAACGTCCGGTTCGGGAGGCCCGTCAACGGATCGTGGGTGGCGAGGAAGGAGAGCTCCTCCTCGCGCCGCGTGAGCTCCTCATCGGTGTGCCGGCGCTCTCGCTCGAAGCACTCGCACATCCGCAGCAGGCTGAACTCGAGGCTCAGCTGCAGGATGTTCATGGCTTGGAAGAGCGCCTCCGTCGAGGCATCCAGCTGCGTGGCGCTCTCGCGCAGCACCTCAGCCATCACATTGCGCCACCACAAACAGCGCCTCGTGACCTCGTCCAGAGACGCCGCGCGCTGGGCCGCCAGCTCGCCGAAGACCTCCCAGGTTTCCTGGCCGGCCTCGATCGCGACCTCCATGCCCTCCCCCGCCATCCACCGGGCCACCGCGATCGTGGAGCTCCTGCTGATCCGTTCGAAGCTGCCCTGAACCATGGCGTCGACATCGTGGCCCGCTCCCGAGGTATGCGCAACCGTCCGCTGCAGTACGTCCTCGGCCCGCGCCTTCAGCGCCTCGCCGAGACGGCAGAGGTCCTTCCCCAACTGCTCGACCGGAGCGGTCGGGGGCATCGGCACGCGTATCTCATCCCTGCTCGGGCTCGGACGCTGAGCTGCCATATCAGCTCAAATCATCGGCTGTGGGCTCCCATTCTTTACATCTGTTCCCGGCCGTGCGCGATGAGCACCCACGCAACGAACGGACTGGGCGCAGGCGAGAGCACCCACGTCCGCGGCTTTGATTCGCTGCAAGCACGGTAACGGTCATACGAAGTCCTATACTTCCAGCCGTGTCAGGACTCGGTGATCTGGCGCGCGAACTGGGTGCCGATGAGCGCACACTGCGTCGCGCGGCGGCGGATGGGATGGTGCGTTGCGAGCGCCTTGGTCCGCGCCGACAGCGTGTGAGCGAGCAGGAGCGCCGCTATGCGATTGGCCATTGGGAGCTTTTGGCAAAGCTGCGAGGAGCGCTGCGCACGGAGCCCAACGTGCGCCTTGCGGTGGTCTATGGCTCGATCGCGCGTGGCGATGAGACACCCGGGTCCGACCTCGATCTCCTGGTGTCGCTTGCCAAGGATCGCCCTGACGCGGCTGTCAAGCTCGCGGTGCGCTTGGAGCACACACTGGGCCGTGAGGTGGACGTGACACGGCTGAACCGCGTGCACGACAGTGCTCCGCTACTGCTGCTGCAGGCGCTTGACGAGGGACGAGTGATCCTCGACCGCGATCGACAGTGGGATCAGCTGTGCGCTCGGCGCAACGAGATCGCACGTCGCGCCCGTCGCTCTCACGAGGCCCGGCGCCGACGCGCGCGAGCGTCCATCCACGAGCTTGTCTGCGAGGAGCCCTGATCGAGGGGGCGGGTGGCGCCGCCACCGACGGGGCCAACAGGCGCAGCGAGCACGACGCAAGTATCGCGGCCCTCGATCGCATCGTCTCCAAGCTCGAGCGACTCTCGGGACATTGAAGCCGACGAGGTACACCGGCAGGTGCGCCTTCTGCTGCGCCACCTTCCACGGTTCATCAAGAGCTACATCACCTGGCTTCAGAAGGGCGGCATCGAGCTTTGACACCGCGACCGCTGGGCAGCCTCCGCGCCCTCTGCAGAGCCAGCGGAGCCCTCGACCGGAGCGGTCGGGAGCATCGGCACGCGTATCTCGTCCCTCGGGCTCTGGCGCTGAGCGTCCATGTCAGCTCAATAAATCGACGGCGGGCGCCCATTCTTTAGGATCGGTGGTGACGGTGTAGACGGGGCGGGAAACGTCATGCACCCCCCAAGGCGCATCATGCGCCATTTCTGGCGCATAGAACGAAAAGAGCCCGGTTTCGCACACGGCAGCGAGGTCCGCTGTGTGCGCGAAGCCCCCGCTGAGGGGTCGTGTCGGCAGCGGATGAATATCGGATCCTCCTTCACCCACACCGCTCCACCGGCGATAGCCTGGTGTTCTTATCGGCAGGAGCCCGGCGGGGACGGTCGGCCCACCTTTCGCCGGCCTGCCCGATCACGAGCGAGGAGACACGATGAACATGCACCGCCGAACGCTATCCCTGCTGGCCGCGCCTGCGGTGGTGGGAGCAATGGCAATCGCCGTCCCGGCGCTCGCGGGGACGAGCACCCAACCCGTAGGACACGATTCCGCGCGCGGCTGCCACATGGTGACATTCAACCGCCATGGGCGACGGGTGCGCGTATGCCTGCTCCGCGGACCCCGGGGCTTCATGGGCCCCGTCGGACCACGCGGGGCGACCGGCCCGAGGGGCGTACTCGGGCCCAAAGGCGCCACCGGAGCGAAAGGTGCCACGGGTCTGGCCGGAGCGACCGGTCCGGCGGGTACGGCGCGCGCCTACGCGGTGGTGCAGCCCCCCTCGACGCCGGCCCCGACTCCGGCGAACCTGATCGCCGGCCAGACCTCCAACATCACCTCGGTCAGCGAGGTCAAACCGGGCGTCTACTGCCTCGCCCCAGTGGCGAGCGTCAACCCAGCGGCGGACACCGCGGCGGTCTCGCCCGAGGTCAGCTACAGCACGGGGACCGTGCCCGGAGTGATCGCGCTCAACGCCCAACACACCGACTGCCCGGCGAACAATTTCGAGGTCGAGACCTACGCCCCGGGAAGCGCGACATCGACACCGGCGGGCGGGTACGCGTTTACGATCGTTGTGCCGTAAGAGCGACGCCCCGAAGAATCGAGGCGGTACGAAGAATCGAGGCGGTAGTTTGGGTCTCATCCGCCCAGCTCCCGGGACGCCCGAGGGAGCTGGGCGCGGGACCTCGTCCGCGTCGGAGGCGTCGACCTCTCTATGTGGGCGCGATCAGGCTACGTGACCGTAAACGTTTTCGTGATGGTCACGCCTGTCTGGGTGCTCTTGATGCTGATCGACCCCCCTTTCAAGGCGGCCCCCGCGGGGATCGTGATTTCGGTTGAGAATTCTCCGCTGCCGTTGGTCGTCACGCTGGGGAAGGTCGTCTTGACTTTGTTGTGGTCGGTGAACGTCGGGGTGATCGTGTCCCCGGGCAGGTAGCCGCTGCCGCTGAGCGTCACCACGGAGCCCGGCAGCCCGCTCGTCGCCGAGAGCGAGAGCGTTGCCTGTGTAACGGCCAGCGTCACCGCGGTGGCGGAGTAGGTTGGCTTGTAGTACAGGCCGGTGGAGTTGATCTGATCGCCGGTCTCGGTCGCGAACGTGCCGGCGAGCAAAGCGCCCCCCAGGAACGCAAACGTCTGCCCGAGCGACGCCACGAACGGAGGCGTCTGGCTCACGACCAACGTCCCGGCAACGGTAGCTGAGCCTGAGACCGAAAGGGCCCCGAAGCTCGTCGCGCTGGCGATCAGCACCTTGAGCTTCCCTTTGCTCGACTGCGTGTAGGTGGCGGTGACTTTCAGCGTCTCGCCGGCGCTCAGCGACACCGTGCCTTCGTTGAGCAGGACACCTTCGATCGTGCGAGCGCCTCCCTGCGGGCTTTCGCTGTTTATCGTGCCCTTGTTCGTCAGCGTTTTGCCGGCGAGGGCGAGCGTCGCGTTGTTGGCGCAGCCATCGCCGTTGGTGAGGTCGATCGTCCCGTAGTTGGCGTAGTTACCCGCGATCGTCGTCTTGGCGTGCGAGCTGCAGGTACTCTGGATCGAGAGGACCTGGCCGCCGTTGAGAGATCCCTTCAAGGTGCTTCCTTCGCCGCGCAGCGCGATCGTGCTGGCGCCTTTGCCGGTGTAGTGCAGGAGGGCGTTGTCGAGGATCACCGGCTCGCCGCCCGCTGTCTTGCCGGCGCCCTCGTTGAAGGTCCCGCCGGTTTGCGAGAGCGCACCGCTGCCGGCGCCCGCGATCGTGCCGCCGTTGTTGCTGACGGTCGCGTTGCCGGAGACCGAGAGCAGGGTCCCTTCGGCGAGATCGATCGCGCCTTCGTTGGTGAGTGTTGCGCTCGAGGCGTTGTAGGAGGTGTTCGCGTTGACGGCGAGGGTGCCCGTGTTCGTGAGGTTGCCCTGCAGCGTGCGCTGGCCGCCGTGCGCCGGTTCGGTGGTGCCGCTGTTCTCACCGCCGTTGCTGAAGCTCGCCGCGGCGGTCGTCTTGGCGTGCTCGCCGCACGTGCTCTCGATCAGCAGCGACTGGCCGCTCGAGAGGTTGCCTTTGAGCGTGCCGCCTTCGCCGCGCTGGGCGATGGTGCTCGCGCCCGCGCCGTCCGAAGTTCCAACCGCGATCCCAAACGCCATGCCCGGCATACCGCGACGGCCTACGGGGCATCCGCTCCGAGAGACCCATGACTCCAGTCCCGCTGCCAACAACGCGCAAGCGCGGGCCCTTGGGCTCCGTTGATGCGAGCAGAGGCAGCCCATGGGGGGCTGGCCGCATCGATCGATCGCGCACCTGGTTGTAAATGAGCGGACCGCGCGGTCGCACGAGTAACGACAGAAAGGTGGGAGGCGCAGGATGGGTAGGCTGACAGCACGCCATGGGCTTGCGTTCGGTGCGGCGCTGGTTGCGGGTGGAGCGCTCGCGCTGCCCTTCGCCTCGCAGGCGAGCACCTCCAACCCCGCCACCGCGTCCACCGAAACCACGGCCACAACGACCACCACCAAGACCACGACGACCACTCCCAAGCCCGCTCCCAAACCGCTTGCGCCGCGTGTCTCCAGCGGCTACGTCGAACATGTCACCGCCTCCTCGGCGCTGCTCAAAGCGAGGATCAACCCTGAGGGACTCGCTACGGAATACTCCTTCCAGTACGGTCCCACCACCGCCTACGGCTCCCAAACACCGCCCGTCGCAGCCGGCAGCGGCACTCAGGAAGGCACCGTCGTCCAGGCCGTCACCGGCCTGGAGCCCTACACCACATACCACTTCCGGGTGCTCGCGAGCAGCTCCGCGGGGACGACGGTCAGCACGGACGCCACGTTCACCACCAAGAAGATCCCGCTGTCGCTGACCGCGACCGTCACCCCGGGGCCGATGGTGTTCGGCAGCCCGCTCACCCTCTCCGGCACGCTCTCGGGGACGGGCAACACCGGGGTGCAGGTGGTCGTGCAGGCCAACCCCTTCCCTTACGACCTGGGCTTCCACGACATCACGAGCCCCAAGCTCACGGACCCCGCCGGGCGCTTCTCCTTCCCGATCGCCGACCTGCTGCAGAGCACCAGGCTGCGCGCCGCGACCCTGACGACGCCGCCGACGCTCAGTCCAGTGATCGTCGTGCCCGTGGCGGTGCGCGTCAGCCTCCACGTACGCCCCGCCGGGCGCCGCGGGTTCGTGCGCCTCTACGGTACCGTCACTCCGGGCAAGCCTGGCGCACGAGTGGCGTTCGAGCGCTCCGATCACGGGCACTACGTTGTGATCAGCGGCACCAGGATCAGAGGTCGTAACAAAGGCGTCTCGCGCTTCTCCCGCACCATAGCCCTGAGCCGACCTGACCTCTACCGCGCGTTCGTGCTCGTCATAGGCGGCCCCGAGATCTCCGGCCGCAGCCGGCCCGTCCTGATCCGCTAGCTTCTCCGCCTGCCCGTCGCAAGTCCGCCGTGACGGGCGCCGTTGCTATGCCGGTATCTGCCCCAACACTACCGAGAAGGGTGTGCAATCGATGAACCGTCTTCTGCGTGCGATGTCCCGCCGACTGTGGCCAATCGCCGTCGCGCTGGCCATGTCCCTGGGTCCCGGCGTCGCCCCAGCGGGAGCCACCTCGGAAATCGAAGGGGTCTGGTCCTTCAACGGCGGCGAAGTCGCCGTCCATGCCGTCGGGGGCGGGAAGCTGGAGGGCGTCGTGGTCACGCCGACGACGTTCGACGAATGCCCGCACCAGGCGGGCGAAGACATGTGGACCGGGATGACCCTCCAGACGGACGGATCCTACTGGGGCTTTCATCAATGGCTCTTCGAAAAGTCGTGTGTCGCCAACCCGATGCTGGGACCGACGGCGTGGCGCGTGCTGAGGACCGCTGCGGGATCCCGCTCGCTGGAGGTCTGCTTCAGCGAACCGGGCAAGACCCAGCCGACGATCTCTCCCGCCGGCTCGGGCGCCAACGACACATACGGATGCAAGACCTCGGCCCCGACCGCCCCGCTTCCGGTCGTCGTCCAGAACGGGCCCGGCGGCGGCGGACAGAGCGGCGAACAGATCAGCTTTGCCGGCACGATCCACCTGCCCAAGGCCACCGGCTGCGTCAGGCGGCGCTCGCTGAAGCTCAAGGTGCACGACCCCGCGCGCGATCCCCTCAAGGAGATCGTCGTTTGGATCAAGAAGCGCAAGGTGGCCGACGTTCGCGGCGTCAAGCGGCTCAAGCACAGCATCGTCCTCAAGGGCCTGCCGAGCGGCACCTACACCCTGCGGATCGTCGCCACGACCGTCCTCGACCAGAAGCTCTCGGGCAAGCGCACCTTCCACAGCTGCACGGGGCGGCGCTCGACGGGTAGGACCCGCCTTCATCCTCGCAAGCACCACTGAGCCCCAACCGAAGTGCCGCGATGATTGCAACTTGCGGAACCCGGAAGAATCTTCGCGCTCTGCCGGTTAACAAGGATCATGCGCATGCGCCATGCCGCCTACGGCCTCGACCTACACGCCTCCTTCCCGCTCCTCGGAATGCAGGCAGGGGGTCGAGACGACCTGCCCGCGCTCACGCTCGAGCTCCTTGCACCCGCTGAGCTGGAGGACGCCTGGAGCGGCCCGGATGGGCCGCCGGAGTGGACGGGACGGCTGGGCGACGGCTGCAGTCTGACGATCGAGCGAGGAGCGCGCGGGGATGTCCTGTTCACCTATGGAGACCGCGCCCGCTTTCGTCTCGACGCCCCACATGAGCGACTCGACTGCGCCCCCCTGCGCACGGGGCTGCACTGGCAGCAGGCGCTGCTGGGGCGGGTCCTGCCGAACGTCGCGATCATGCGCGGCTACGAGGCTCTGCACGCGAGCGCCGTGGACTCGCCGGAGGGTGTGGTGGCCATCGCCGCTCCCAGTGGCATGGGCAAGACCACACTCGCGCTCGAGCTGCTCGGGCGCGGGTGGCCGCTGTTCGCGGATGACGTGCTCACGCTCGGCGACGCGCCGGAGGGCGTGCGGGCGCATCCCGGATCCCCGCACATGAACGTGGCCGACGGCCCCACCGCGGCGATCGACCCGGAGCAGCTCGGCGACACCCTCGGTCGGCTGGCGGGCGAGCGTTGGATGGCCGTCCACAGGACCGCCGGCGAGCCACGCCCGGTGCGCCTCGTCTGCCTGCTCGAGCGCGGCCCGGATCTCTCGCTGGAGAGCCAGATCCTGCCCTCCAACCCGCTGCCCCTCGCCCCTTATATGCTGGGACTCGCGGGAGATGCCGAGCGGGAGCGCGGCAGGTTCGCCCGCTATGCCGACCTGATGAGCACGGCCTCGCTGATGCGCCTCACCTGCGATACCAACGATCGACCGGCGGATCTGGCAGACCTGATCGAGCAGACGCTCACGCGGAGGCCCGTGCCCGCCGTCGGAGGCGCATCGTGACCCCGCGCTCGCTCGAGGCGATCGCAGCGCCCGCGCCGCCCGCGGGAGACGAGACGGCCGCTCACGACCTGGAGAGCCCCGCTCGCCCGCGCTCAGGCCGCTCGCCGGCCGCGGTGGATGCCTGCCCACTGGCGATCCGTGGCGTCAGCAAGCGCTGGCGGGCGGATCTGCCGCTGGTGCTGGACGAGCTCGACCTGGCGCTAGAGCCGGGGACGAAGACCTGGATCGGGGGCCGCAACGGCGTCGGGAAGACGACGATGCTGCGGATCGCCGCAGGGCTGATCGACCCCGAAGCCGGCCGCGCCGAGGTGTGGGGCGTCACCGCACGCGAGAACCGCCCCCGCTATCAGCAGCTGGTGTCGTTCCTGCCGGCCGGCGATCGCGGCCTCTACGCACGGCTGACGGTGCGCCGGCAGCTGGAGCTCTGCGCCCGAATCGCGCTGCTGCCGCGCCCTCGCTTCCGCGGCGCCGTCGAGGGGACGATCGACGCGTTCGACCTGCGGGCGCTGGCCGAGGAGAGGGTGGACCGCATGTCGATGGGACAGCGCCAGCGGCTGCGGATCGCGATGACGTTCCTGCCCGAGCCGGAGGTGGTGCTTCTCGATGAGCCCCTCACCAGTCTCGACACGGAGGGCGCGGTCCTGCTGGCGCAGGCGATCGATCAGCTGATCGCCCGCGAGGGAGCGGTTCTGTGGTGCTCCCCCAGCGGCGAATCGCTCGACATGGACTTCGACGCGCGCTGGACGCTCGAGCGCGGAAGGCTGCAGGCGGCATGAGCGGCGCGATCACCGCCGGGCACGCCTACCTCGCGATCATGCGGCGCGACCTGCACGTCTACCTCTCCTACCGCACCCGCCTCGTGAGCCAGGTGTTCACGGCGATCTTCAGCCTCGCCCTGTTCCACTTCATCTCGCGGCTGGTGCACCTCAGCGGCTTTCACTCGCCCGGCAGCTACTTCGCGTTCGTCGTCGTCGGCCTCTCGCTGCTGAGCGTCATGTACTCGTGCTTCCTGATCCCCGAACTGGTCCGCCAGGAGCTCGTCGCAGGCACCTTCGACCGCCTGCTCCTCTCCCCGTTCGGGGCCGTGCGCGGCGTGGTCGCGATGACCCTGTTCCCGCTGATGCTCTCGTTCGCGCTGGCGATCATGACGCTCGCGCTCGGGTGCGTGGTGTTCGGGCTGCGCCTGCACTGGTCCACGGTGCCGCTCGCCGTGCCGACGATGGGCCTGACGCTGCTCGCCTTCCTGCCCCTGGGCCTGCTCTTCGCGGCGCTCACGGTGACGGTCAAGCAGGGCAGCGTGGGCACGAGCTGGGTGATCGCCCTGCTGGCGCTGACCGGCGGGGTGTACTTCCCGATCACCGTGCTCCCCGCCTGGATGCAGACCGTGAGCAAATTCCAGCCGTTCACCCCGGCGACCAACGTGCTTCGCCACCAGCTCGTGAACAGCCCCCTGGGCGCCTCGCTCGGCGCCTCGCTGCTGAAGCTGGCGGTGTTCGCCGGGGTGCTGCTGCCCGCGTCGATCCTCGTCCTCTCCGCCGCGATCCGGCTCGGTCAGCGACGCGGGACAATCATCGAGTACTGACCCAGCCGCAAAGGACTCATATGGCCCCCGACACAATGCCCGACATCTCCTCGCAACCGACATCGCGGATCAAGGTTCCCCAGCACGTGGTCTACCGCAGCTTTCCCTCGGAGACCGTCGTGCTCAACCTCCAGACCGGGCGATATCACGGGCTCAACGCGACCGCGGGCAGCATGCTCGCGGCGCTCGAGCGGGCCGCCTGCGTGCGCGACGCGGCGGCCGCGGTGGCGGGAGAGTACGGCCAGGAGCAGTCGGTCGTCGAGCGGGACATGTGCGAGCTCTGCAACGTGCTGCTCTCGCGGGGATTGATCGAGCTCGATGGCGGCCCCACACGCTGAGCCGCACTGGGCAGCGCCGCCGCGTCGCCTGCCACCCGCACGCCGGCTGCGGCCGGGCGAGCGCGCGCGCCTCGCCGCGGAGATCGTCGCGGCCTACCTGCAGGCGCGCCGTGAGCTGCGCCGCGCCCCGATCGAATCGGCCATCGCCGCGCTGCGCTCGGAGATCGCGCCCGCGCGCCTCGCAGCGGCGGGTGGCGAGCTCGCGGAAGCCCAGCGCCTCGGGTGGGTCGTGACGCGCACCCTCAGACTGATGCCGGGCGACACCCGCTGCCTGGCGCGTTCGCTCGTGCTCACCCGCCTGCTGGCCCGGCGGGGAATCCCGGCCAAGCTCGTGATCGGCGCGCGCGCCGCACCTGCGTTCCTCGCCCACGCCTGGGTCGAGTACGACGGGCAGCCCGTCCTCTCACCCGGGGATGGATCGTTCGGCCGGCTCGTCGAGCTGTGATGGATCCCGAAGCGACGCCGGCATCGGGCACTGCGAGCCTCGAGTCGACGAAGCCCGCAGCGCACGACGGCCGACAGGCCGGGACCCGGGCGACCGCGTTCGGACTCGATGTGAGCGCCGACGTCCAGCTTCCCTTCCTCCAACATGCGCCGGCCACCCCAACGGGGCGCAGACTTGAGATCGCGGTCCTGGAGGGACCCGGGGCGCCCAGCTGGCCGGATACGGCGGAGGTGGTGTGCGACCAGCGCGCGTTGGACGGCGAGGTCAACTTCCGCATCGAGGCGCACCCGCAGGACGGCTATCTGATCTGGGGGCCGACCTATGGCCGCCACATTCTCTCGGTGGACGGCGGGCGGGCGCTGTGCATACCGGGGGGCTGCGCCGAGGATGCCTGGCAGCGACTGCTGATCGCGCAGGTGCTGCCCTTCGCCGCGCTGCTGCACGGACTCGAGATCTTCCACGCGAGCGCCGTCGTGATGGATGGGAGCGCGATCGCCTTCGTCGGCCCCTCGGGCGCCGGCAAGACCTCGGTTGCGCTCGAGCTTTGCCGGCTGGGCGCCGGCTTCCTGGCGGACGACGTGCTTGCATTGGAGCGCGTCGGGGAGGAGTTGCTCGGGCATCCCGGCACCCCGGTGGCCGGGCTCGATCACGCCGAGGCCGAGCGGTTGGAGCAGGCCGGGGACCGCTTGCGAGAGGAGGCGTTGGCGGCCACCAACGCCCGCGAGCGGCTCGTGCGCCTGCCCGGCGCCACCGCGCCGGCGCCACTGGCGGCGTTGTTCTTCCTCGATCGTCGCCCGGAGGGCCCCGGCCGACCTCGCTTCGAGCCCGCCCCCGACGCCCAGGCGCTGCTCTCCGCGACGTTCAACTCCGTGCTCACCGGCCCCCAACGTCTGCACGGCCTGCTCGATGTCTGTGCGCTCGTCGCCCGCCGCAGGGTGGAGCGGATCCTCCTCGGGCCCGGCGTGGACGCAGCGCAGCTCGCCGCCGCGGTGCAGCGACGACTGGCTGCCCCGGCGTGACCCGCTGGCTCGCCGGAGTCTTCGATCCGAGCGCTCGCAGCGACGCCTCCCGACTGTCCGGCGCGCTGGCGCCCCACGCCGGGAGCGTCCTGGAGAGCCCGCCACTGCAACTGGCCTACAGCGGCCCGGCGGTCCCCCCCACCGCGCTCGTGTGCCTCTTCGACGGGCACCTCGACAACGCCGCCGATATCCGTCGGGAGCTCGACGGAGCCGGCGAGGCGGCCCGCATCCCGCCGGCGGGGGTCGATGTGCACATGCAAGGAGCCGCGGCCGGCGCGGCAGCCGGCGCGGCGGCCGATTCCCCCGAGGAGCTGCTGGCCGCCGGCTACCGACGCTGGGGACGCCAGCTGCTGCCCCGTCTGCGCGGCGACTTCATCCTGCTCATCTGGGACCACGAGCGAGCCGAGGGGCTGATCGCCCGCGACCAGCTCGGCGCGCGGCCCTTCTTCCTCCACGACGCCGGCGGCAGACTGTGCTTCGCCAGCGAGATCCGCCATCTCCTGGCGCTGCTGCCGCGGCGCCCGGCGCCGGATCCCACGAGCGTGGCGCACTGGGTCTCCGTCAGCAATCGCCCGGGGATGAGCACTCTCTACAACGGCATCCATCGCCTGCGCCCCGGTGGAGTGCTGCTCCTGGGCCGCAACGGCTTGCGCGAAGAGCTCTACTGGGCGCCGCGCTTCGAGGAGCCGCTGGACCTCGCGGAGGCACAGCTCGCGGAGGTGGTGCGTGAGGAGCTCGGTCGCGCGGTACGTCGTCGAGTCGACGCAAACGGCCCGACGGGCGTGACGATGAGCGGCGGTCTCGACTCCTCCTCGGTCGCGGCTCTCTGCGCCCAGCACGCGCAGGGCCAGGTGTATGCCTGCTCGGCGACCTTCCCAGAGCATCCCGCGGCCGACGAGTCCGAGCTGATCGCGGAGCTCAGGCAGACCCTCGGCCTTCCCGGTCTGACCGCCGAGGTCCGGTCCGGAGGGGTTCTGGCGAGCGCGCTGGAGTCGCTCGCCGCCTGGCAGATGCCGCTGCGCAGCTGGGGGGACTTCTGGGCGCTGCCGCTGCTGCGCGCCGCCGCGGAGCGCGGCGTGCGGACGATGCTCGGAGGCGACGGCGGCGACGAGCTGTTCGAAGCGCGCTCCTACCTTCCCGCCGATCGGCTGCGCGCCGGCCGACCACGCGAGGCGCTCGCGCTGGCGCGGGAGCTGCCCGGCGCCGGGGACCGCCCCGCACGCCGGGACGTGGCCAGAGCGTTCGGCTCGCTGGCGATCCTGGGCGCCCTCCCCTACCGCCTGCACGACACACTGCAGCGGCCGTTCGCCGCACGTGAGACACCCGGCTGGCTTCGCCCTCGATACGCCCGGGAGCTCGTGCAATCCGACGATCCGCTGGCCTGGAAGCGTCTGGATGGACCGCGCTGGTGGGCGCACGCGGCGCACGGCATCACGCGCCGGATCGAGGAGGGCGGGGTCTTCGAGCACCATCGCCGGCGGGCGGCGCTCGCCGGGGTGGAGTCCCGCCACCCACTGCTCGACCTCGACCTGGTGGCGCTCGGCCTGCGCCAGCCGCCGCGGGCCACCTTCGATCGCCATCTCAGCCGGCCGGTGCTGCGCGCCAGCATGGCGGGGCTGCTCCCGGACGCGGTGCGCCTGCGTCCGGGGAAGGCGCTGTTCGAGTCGGTGATCGTCGATTCCCTGCGCGGTCCCGACATGGCGGCCGTGCGCCAGATCTTGACCGACTCCGGTGCGGAGCTCGGCGCCTATGTCGATCTGGGCGGGGTCCGGAGCGCGCTGCTCGACTCGGATGTGGAGTTGCGCGGCAGCCCCTTCCGCTGGATGTGGCAGATCTGGCGCCTCGTGACCGCGGAGTGCTGGCTGCGAGCACAGGCGCATCCGGCGGGCGATTCGCTCGCACCCGGACTGCCCGTGAGCCCTGCTCGCATAGCGATTCGGTAGAGACCTCCCCATACGTTTTTCCACCTTGACCGCACCTTCCGGTCCCCTAAGCTACTGCCTGTAGTCGGCCGTTCCGTCATCTGTGATGCACGGGGCGGAGATCGATCGATAAGGAACCGCGCACATGGATGACAAGCTCACAACTCGAGCCTACGAGACTCCCCGAGTCGTCGACTATGGCGACCTTCAGGAGTTGACGGCGGCGTGCTTGGGCGGCAGCGGCGGCGACGCCTTTGACCCCTCGGGCAAAGCCGGACCGTACGGAGTCGGCCCGAGCAACCCCGCGGCTGGCTGCAAATCCACTCCCTAGCCAAGCGGAACATCGTATGCAGTGCCTTCAGCCGCCCTCGGGCGGCTGTTGTGTCTTAATAGCCAGCTGTCTTCCATGAATATGTGAGCCGCCAAGTCCGAAGACAAAGGCGAAAGACAAAGGCAAGTCGCGTAAGTCTGGTGGGGGACTCGCCGTTAGTCGCCCATGCCAGGGACCAGCATCAAGACAAGCCGGCCCCGCACTGCGAAGCGAGACCGCCACGGCCCAGCCGCTGTCGCGCTGATCGCCGCAGAGGGTCCGCGCGAGCGCATCGGCGACATCCTGGAGCAGCAGGGGTTGGAGCCCATCGCATTTGACGGCGTGGAGGATCTGCTCGAACACTGCACAGAGGAGGTTCCGACACCGATCGTGCTCTGGCTCGACGATGCGCTCTCCCCGCTGGCAACACAGATCGAACCGTTGCGCCAGCACCTCGAGGGGGTGCCGGTTGTCTTGATCTGCGCCGACATCGAGCGGTGGGAGGTTCGCACGGCCTTGGCGAGCGGGGTGGCCGGTGTGGTGTTGGCGGAGGAGATGACAGAAGCGCTTGGCCCCTGCCTGCAGGCGGTGCAAGCCGGACAGATATGCGTCCCGCGGCGGCACTCGCGGCAGATCGAGCCACCCGCGCTCTCCACGCGCGAGAAGCAGATCCTCGGCCTTGTGGTGATGGGCTACATGAACAGCCAGATCGCCGAGCAGCTGTTCCTCGCGGAAAGCACCGTCAAGAGCCATCTCTCCTCGGCATTCGGGAAGCTGGGGGTGCGCTCGCGCAACGAGGCGGTCAAGCTCATTCTCGACACCGAGCGCGGGCTGGGCATGGGGATCCTCGCTCTGGGGGGAGAGCCGCTGGAGGCGGCGGGCACGGGCTAGCAAGACATTGGCAACGGCAGGGGCCATGGAGGCGGATCAGGCAATGAGCGCGGGCATCGGCAGCGAGACAGAGATACCATTTCGGCAGGCCCGTCCGGCAGCGGGCGCCGAGAGCTTCGGCGGGCTCGAGGCGAGGCGCGGCCACGGCGCGGACCATGTGGACGCGCAGGTCGCCGAGCGGCATGGACCACCGGCGGCTGAGGAAGCGAACCTCTCTCGCGGCGCACTGTTTCGCCGTTCGCTGCTGGCGGCCGACGTCGTGGCGATCGTCGGCGCGTTCGTGCTGCTGGCGCAGCTGGCCTCGAGGTCGCTGCAGCTCACGTGGGTGAGCGTCTGCGGACTGCTCACGCTGCTCGTCACAGCCAAGCTCTTCGGGCTCTACGACCGGGACGAGGCGCTGCTGCACAAGACGACCCTGGACGAGGCGCCCAAGCTGTTCCACGTCGCGACCCTGGGCGCTCTTGTCGCCTGGCTGGCGGGTGGATTCGTCGTCCAAGGCAGCACCCTCAATCGCCACGATGCGCTCATCCTCTGGGTGGCGCTGACGCTCTTCCTGATCGTGGCCCGTTCGCTGGCGCGAGCGGTCGTGCTGCGCGCCGTGCCCGCCGAGCGCTGCCTGTTCATCGGCGATCAGGCGTCGGCGCGAACGATCCGCTCGAAGCTCACCGGGCACGGCGGCGTCAACGCCGAACTCGTCGCGCATCTCGATCTCGACGACGTCTCCACGTGGTCGGCGAAGACGTTCTCGAGGGAGAGGCTCGCGGAGGTCCGCGACCTGGCGCGCGAGCTCGACGTGCACCGCGCGATCGTGGCGCCCGGCAGCGCGGATGCGGGCGAGATGCTCGACCTCGTGCGCACACTCAAGGCGGTGGGCGTGAGGATCAGCGTGCTGCCGCGCCTGCTGGAGGTGGTGGGCTCCTCGGTGGAGTTCGACGACCTCCACGGCGTGACGATCATGGGCGTCCGGCGCTTCGATCTGACCCGCTCCTCGGCGGCGGTGAAGCGCGCGTTCGACCTGATCGGCGCCTCGCTCGGGCTGCTGGCGATAGCGCCGCTGATGATCGCGATCGCGATCGCGATCAAGCTCGACAGCCGCGGCCCGCTGTTCTTCCGCCAGGCGCGCGTGGGGCGCCACGGCAAGCACTTCAGCCTGCTGAAGTTCAGGACCATGGTCCCCGACGCGGAGGCGCTGAAGGACTCCCTGCGCCACCGCAACGAGGCCCAGGACGGCCTCTTCAAGATCGCCGACGATCCGCGCGTGACCCGCGTGGGCAAGCTGCTGCGCCGCAGCGCCCTGGACGAGCTCCCGCAGCTGTTCAACATCATCAGGGGCGAGATGAGCCTCGTGGGGCCGCGCCCGCTGGTGATCGACGAGGATCGCTGCGTCGAGGGGTGGTATCGCCGGCGCCTGGAACTGAAGCCGGGCATGACCGGCCCGTGGCAGATCCTCGGGCCCTCGCGCGTCCCGCTGCGCGAGATGGGCGCGATCGACTACCTGTACGTCGCCAACTGGTCGCTGTGGGGCGACATCAAGATCCTCCTGCGCACGGTCCCCCACGTGCTCGGGCGGCGGGGGCTCTGAGCCAGCGAGGCATCGCTCCTGGCTGCCATCCGACAGGCAGCTACGACCACGACGACCACGGCGAGCCACACGAGCGACAGCAGGATCAGGAAGAGCGTCAGCATCTGGATCACACGAGGGGAGAGGGGCCCATATTCCCTACAACACTTCTACCCCCAGTTCAGATCACCTATCGGACAGAACTTAGATCGACTTTACGCTCGGCCGCGGTGCAAGGACGAAGGGGCACTGCCGAGGGAGCCTTCCCAGCCGGCCCGGCGTTTGGGCGGGACACGCGGATGGGGTGTCTGGCGATGAGATCGCTCGCCCGGGCCAAGCGCCAGATCTGGCGCTTTATGCGCCGCACTGGGCGCATATAATGGGGGGATGACCCGGCAGCGCAGCAGCGACCTCTTCCCCACCGACCAGCCGATCCCCGCCAGTCAGATGATCGGGCGCGATCTCGACGTGCGCGAGATCGCCACAACCCTCGCCGGCGGCGCGAGCGTGGTGCTGGCGGGCCCAAGGCGCACTGGCAAGACCAGCGTGTGCGATGCCGCCCTCGGACGGCTCACTGGGCAGGGCCTCTACACCGCCGCGGTGGACCTCTTCCGGATCGCCACCGCCGCGGAGCTCGCCGAGGCGCTGGTCGCCGCCACGATCGCCAACCGCTCCCCGCTGCGGCGGGTGCTGCACCAGACACGCCGCGCGGGGCGGTTCGTCGCCGACGCCCTGCACACCTCCGCCGTGGTGAGATCCAAGGCCCAGCTCGGGGAGGAGCTCGAGATCGCCTTCGCCCCCGGCCTCGCCGCACGCGACCCCGATCGCTACCTCGACTACGCCTTCGCCCTCCCCGGCCGGATCGCCGCGGCGGACAGGAAGGAGATGGTGGTGTTCTTCGACGAGTTCCAGGAGGTCGCCGGGCCCCAGCACCCCTATGGCGATCCCGACCGCCTCACCAAGCGCATGCGGGCGATCTTCCAGCGCACCTCCGGTGTCAGCTACCTGTTCGCGGGGAGCATCGAGCACATGATGCGCGATCTCTTTATCCCCACCCACCGCGCGCTGCACCAGTTCGGCGGCTTCTACGACCTGCGCCCGATCGACGGGAGCGCATGGGTCGAGGGCCTGGCCGAGCGCTTCGGAGCCGACGAGTGCACGGTTGCCCCGGAGGCGTTGGCGCGGATCGTCGAGTACGGCGAGGGGCACCCGCGCACGACCATGCTGATCGCCCAGAAGAGCCACCTCACCACGATCGAACTGGATGTGCGCGACGTGGACCTGACGATCGTCGAGCAGGGCCTGCTGACCGCGCTCCGCGCCGAGCGCGCAAGCCACGAACAGACGATCGAGCGGATTCGCAGGCTGCACCAGCTCGGGCTCGTCGTCGCCGAGCGGATCGCCCGCGGCGAGCCCGTTTACCCCCAGCTTCCCCGCGGGGCGGTGCGCCGCGCCCTGGAGGGCCTTCGCGACGCCGCCATCATCGAGAGCCGCGGCCGCGCGGACTGGCGCTTCACCAGCCCCCTGCTGCGCCGCTACCTCGCGGGGGTCGGGCCGTATGAACGAAGCGGCTGAAGCCCTCATCGAGCACCATCCCGTCCCTCCCTTCTAAATCCGATGCGCCAAAACTGGCGCATTATGCGCCACAAAGGGTGCATGATAGTTTAGCCGTCATCGGCGTGCGGCAGGACCGCGTCCGACCCGGACGCCCCCGGAGTGGAAGTGCGGGACCTCGGGCACCGTTATGCGGTAAATGGCGGGGCCCATCGTGGGAATCCGCTCATATCGATCGAATGGCGATGGTTCGACTGTGGCTGTAATGGCGGGTTCTCCAAGTAGCGATCTTGACATCGAGCAGTTCGAGGGCTCTGGCACATTGGAGGCTGTTATGACCGACCTTGTCCGCACCGACGAGGACCTGGCTCGCGAGATCAACACCGAGCACGGCCACGTCGAAGCGCACAAGCGCACGACGATCCAGCACGCGATCCGCTGCGGCGAACTGCTCCTGGAGATGAAGCAGCGCGTCGGGCACGGCAACTGGCTGGCGTGGGTCGAGGCGCACTTCGAGGCAAGCGAGCGCACAGCCCGCAACTACATGGAGATCGCCAAATCGGCAGCGGTTGCCGATTTGGGCGACGACACCACGATGCGCTCGGCGCTGCGTGCGCTGGCATCGCCGTCCCAAGCGAAGAAGGCGCCCAGGCTCGAGCCCAACGACGAGCAGGCACACAAGATGCTCGCCACCGCCTCCACCCCGACCGAGGACGACGAGCGCATCGCCGACGCCAAGGTGGTCGAAGAGCCGAGAGCCGGCCTGGGCCAAACCCACCAGCGCACCTGGGCAGGCGTTCCCGCACGCCTCACCACCATCAAACGAGCCTTCAGCGAAGCAGCGGGAAACCAGCTCGACGACCACAGCGCCAGCGAAGCTCTTTACGAGGCATCAAGGGAGGCACACCAGGCCGCGGCCGACTTGGAGCAGCTGGCCGCGGCGCTCGAGAGGCGCGCGGCGTGACCGGGGACCAAACGGCGCATGCGCTTGCTGGACGCGCCGATGGACGCCGCGACTGAAGCGCCGTCCACTGGGCCCGGACTGGCTATGAACAAGCTGAGCATCATCTCCCCGAGTGGTGGTGGCGGGCGGCCTTCCGCACCCGACGCCCTGACACGCGAATCCTCGGACAATGAAGTGCCGGTCCTGCCAGCGCGGCGCATATGCCTGATGGACGCGCCGATGGACGTCGTAACCGAAGCCGATGCGGTGCGGGCCATCGTCGATGCGGCCGAGGCAGCCCGAGGGCATTGGACGATCACCGCAAACGTCGATCATCTTCGTCGCTACCACGGCAACCCCGTCGAGAAGGGCCTGATCGACGACGCCGACCTGGTCGTCGCCGACGGGATGCCGTTGATCTGGGCCAGCCGCCTCGCCGGCGAGTCGCTGCCCGAACGGGTTTCCGGGTCGAGCATGGTTTGGTCGATCTGCGAGGCCGCGAGCGCCCGTCGCCTGTCGGTCTTCCTGCTCGGCGGCGATCCCGGCGTCGCCGAACGAGCGGCGGATGTCTTTCGGAACAGCTCTCCGGGTCTTGAGATCGTCGGTACGGCCTGCCCTCCCGTGGGTTTTGAGAACGACGAGCGGGAGGTCGACCGCATCCGGACCCAGCTCGCGGCAGCGGCCCCCCGGATCGTGTTCGTGGCGCTCGGGTTCCCGAAGCAGGATCTCTTGATTCGAGCCCTGCGCGGCACCCTGCCGGGCGCCTCCTTCATCGGGGTGGGCATCAGCCTCAGCTACGCGACGGGAGACCTGTCCCGCCCACCGAGCTGGCTCTGCCGTCTCGGCCTGGAGTGGGCTCACCGCCTGTTGCAGGAACCCACGGGCCGTCTCGTCCGACGCTACCTCGTGGATGGCCTGCCATTTGGAGTGCGACTGATGGTGTCCGCCGGACGCCACCGCGTTCGGCGCGGCGCGGCCGAGCCTTCCGGGAAGTGGGGGTCACTGATGCTCAACCGCGGCGAGACAGCGCCCTTCACTCAGAGCGACGCGCCAGTGAGGACGGCTCTACCGACATTCCTCATAATCGGCGCGATGAAGGCAGCCACCACCAGTCTTCATCACTACCTGGACGAACATCCGCAGATCCAGATGGCGTCGCTGAAGGAGACCAACTTCTTCTCCGGTCCGCCGAACGGCGTCCCCTATCCGACCGGCTTGAGAAGGATCGAGCACCTCAAGGACTATGAACGGTTGTTCGATCCCGCGGTCGAGGCACGCGGCGAGGCTTCGCCCAGCTACACGGTGTACCCGCGAAGAAAGGGAGTGCCGGAGCGAATCAAGGATCTCGTCCCCGACGCGAAGCTCATCTATCTTGTCCGTGACCCCGTAGCCCGCACGGTCTCCCAATACCAACATCACGTCTCCTATGAGGGCGAGCGCCGCTCGCTCGAGGAGGCGCTCGGGGACCTCGCGGATCCCTGCGGCCGATATACAAGTCCAAGCTTCTACGCGGCGCAGCTGGAACGTTATCTAAATCATTTCCCGTCGGAGAACATCTTGGTGGTCGACCAGGCCAACCTGCTCGCCGAGCGGCAGGCCACGCTGCGCGAAATCTTTACCTTTCTGGGGGTTGACGACTCATTTTACTCCCGGCGGTTCGAGGAAGAGATGAACACCGGCGAAGAACTCCGCACATATTCGCACTTCGTTGTGCTTGTCCGTTACGCGCGATCGACTCCGCTGCAGCGATTGCCACGCGGTCTACGCGTATTTCTGCGCAAGACGATCAGGCGGGTGGTCTCGCGACCGCTGGAGAAGTCCCCTTTAAGCGACGATCTCCGCAGGCGTCTTCAGGAGCTGTACGCCGATGACACAAGACGTCTTCGTGAGCTCACCGGGAAGACGTTCTCAACCTGGAGCGTTTAGCCACCTCCTGCACCCATGACATGTCATCGATCCTCCATATATCTTGTCCGGCGCCACTGACTACGACGGCGCCGTGGCGACCGTCTCTCCCACGCCCGGGCTGACCGGCCGCTCTCCCGACAGCGCCCCAGAGGGCGTCTCCACGTCGATCTGGCGACGCGTCCGACGCGACATCGTCCTGCTCGGCGCCGGGACCGTCGGCGTCGTCGTTGCACAGCTCGCCTTCCGCAGCATCCTGATTACCGCCCTGTCGCCCAACGCCTATGGCCATCTGACGCTGATACTGAGCCTTTACAACACCGTCCTGATCATCGGCGCCAGCGGGATACCCAACGGCGCCTCCCGCTACATCGCGGCCGTAGCACCCGGGGACGACCGCCAGATCGTCTCATCGTCGATCCAGGCGATCGCTTGGCCCACTCTCGGGGCCGCCGCGATCACCGCCGTCGTCTCCGGCGTGCTCCTGAAGACGCCGGCGGCCGCGCTCCTCGCGGCCGTTGGGCTTTCCAGCCTCGTCTACTCCGTGCTCGCCACCGGGATCCTGCGGGGACGCGGCCACATTGTCGCCGCCGCCTCCATCCTGCCAGTGGCGGCGGTCAGCGAAGTCACATTGCTGCTCGGGCTTCGCGTGTCGTGGCTGCCTTTCACTCCGAACTCCGCTTTCGCGGTCTTTTGCATCGGCAACTGCATCGGCCTCCTTGCGGGCATCGTCTGCGTGCTCCGCACGGCTCCCCCGAGCACGCCCGACGTTCAGCTTCCTCGGGGCACTGATCTGGGCTCCGTGCCCAGCCCTCGCCAGTTGCTGGGTTTCTCGGTCTGGCTGGCGGCGGCGACGGCGGCGGTTGTGCTCCTGCCGCTGATCATGCGAGTCGTCGCCGTGATCGACTCCTACACGGTCGTCGCGCTCATCGACGTGGCGTTGGTGCTGTTCAATATCCCCCAGCGTATGGGTGGAGTCATCGTGCAGGCCGTCGTCCCTCATGCAACGCGTGCACTTGGCACGGAGAACGCGAGCGTCACGATTTCACGCCGCGAGCACGCCATCGTGATCGTTCCGTTCCTCGCAGGAGCGGCGGTAGTGGCCTTTACCCCGCT
>JBIOEY010000012.1:0-31764 GCA_044446505.1 Solirubrobacterales bacterium | reverse complement strand
GTCGGGGTCGGTCGGGACGATTCTCGCGGCGACGGTGATCTTCGCGTTGGCGGCGTTCGCGCCGTGGGCGTTGATGTATCTCCTTGCGGCGGACGCGGAGAGCGCGTACATGGCAGCCGGTCTGCGTAGCGCCGCGGGAGTCGCGGTCGCTGATGAGGACGGCCGGTCGGTGCGTAGCGCGGGTGGCCTGCGCAACCTCGGCGACGATGAGGGGAGCCTCGGAGGAGCGGGCGGCGGCGCGCCTGGCGGCCCCGGGAGCGCCGGCGGCGAGGGCGACCCTGGCGGTGGGGGCAACCCCCTGGCTGGCGGTGGGCCTACGGGCGGCGCGGCCGGCGAGAATGGTGTGGTCGCGGGCGGCGGACTTGAGGACGGGACGTTGCCGGTCGCGGCGGAGACGATCGGCGCCGGGAGCGTCGGCGCGGCCGCGGGCGTCGGCGTCATGTCCGCATCTGAGGGCGCAAGCGACTCATGCGAGTCGGACGGGCGCTCGCAGCCGCAGGACACCCCCACACTCATCGCCGGCGCCCCTGCTCCCACCGAGGAGGAGTCCTCCGCTCAGCCGGCCGAACGCGCGCCGCAACCGGCGGGTGGCACTCAGCTCGCCCACGGCGGGGATGCCGCGCCGGGCCTCCAGCGCTCGCCGTCGCGGCGCAGCCGGTCCGGCTCGACGGCGCTCACCCTTGTTCATTCGCGGCCTGAGGCGGCGCGCGACCCTGCCGGCGGCGAGGAGCGGGAGGCGTAGCGGTGGGGGAGAGGGCCTACCGTTTCGCGCCGCACCCGACGGGCGGGTTCCTGCTCGGCTTGCGGATCGGGCAGCTGCTCGGGTTCGTCCTCACCGGCGGGCTGGTGCTCGGCGCGCTGCACCTCGGCGGGCTCGGAGGTCTCGCGCTCACGCTCGGGCTCCTGGCGCTCGCCGCTGGCGTGCTGCTCATCCCGATTCGCGGGCACACGGTCGAGCAGTGGGCGCCGGTGGCGGTGCGGTTCCTGCTCGGCCGCTACAGCGCTCGCGCGCGCTTCCAATCCCAGCGCGCGCAGCTGGGGCACGTCGTCACGCTCCCGACGGGGGAGCTCGACCCGCAGCGCCCGCTGGAGCCGTGGTCGCTCCCGGCGGAGCTCGCGGACATTGAGCTGCTCGAGGGCGAGCTGGTGCGCTACGACCACGCGCGCTTCGGCGTCGCGGTGGACCGCCATGCACGGACGTTCACGGCGGCGCTGCGGGTGCGGGGACGAGCGTTCGCGCTGCTCGGCTCAGAAGAGCGCGAGCAGCGGCTGCAGGACTACGGGGCGGTGCTCGCCGCGCTCGCACGCGATGACTCCGCTGTGCGTCGTGTCGCGTGGATCGAGCGGACGCTGCCGGGGGACGGTGACGCGCTCGGGGACTACCTGCTGGAGGCCAAGCGGCCGGACGCGACACTCGCGGACCCGCCGCAGGAGTTGATCTCCTACCTGAACCTGATCGGCCGCGCGGGGGATGTCGCGGAGGAGCACGAGTTGTTGTTTGCGTTGCAGGTGGACGCGGGGCGCCCGGCTGCCAGGCGGGCGATCAGCCGGATGGGCGGGGGAGACCTCGGTGCGCTCGCGGTGTTGGGTGGGGACCTTGGGCAGCTGATCGAGCTGCTCGACCGCGCGGCGATTACTCCGACGGGTGTCCTGACGCGCCGGGGTTTGGCGGGTCAGGTCCGTGACGCGTATGACCCGTGGGGGCGGCGTGCGCGTCAGCGTCAGCTCGACCGCACCCTCCTCGGGGACACGGGAGTCGCGCCGCACACGGCCGCGCCGATGGTCCGCGCGGAGCACTGGTCGCATATCGCGGCTGACGGTGCGTTGCATTGCACGTTGTGGGCGGCGGAGTGGCCGCGGATCGATGTCCGTGCGCTGTTCCTGCAGCCCTTGTTGATGGACTCGCGGGCGACGCGGACGATCGCGATGTGCATGGAGCTGGTGGGGCCGAGCCGCGCGATCCGCCAGGCCGAGCGTGCGGCGACGGAGACTGCGACTGAGCGCAGCCTGCGCGCGCGGGTGGGGCAGCGCACCAGCCAGCGCCAGTCACAGCGTGACCGCGCGACCGGTGAGCGTGAGCGGGAGCTCGCCGAAGGTCACGCCGCGGTCCGCTACGCGGCGTATGTGACCGTCAGCGTTCCGTCGGGTGGGCCGGACGCGCTCGCGGATCTGGAGAGCGACGTCTCGCGGGTGGAGCTTGAGGCCAAGCGAGCCCCGTTGCGGTTGGAGCGGATGTGGGGCCAGCAGGCGGACGCGTTCACGTTCGGGTTGCCGTTGTGCCGGGGGTTGCGGTGAGCCGCCAGGGTGAGCGCCGCCGGCGTCGAGAGGCGCGCCGTGAGGAGCGGGTCGCCCGCATGGAGCAGCACGCGCGGCGCCGTGGCCTGCGGCGTGAGCTTTCCCAGCGCGCGACGGGCGGCCTGGGGCGCCTACAGCACCCAGGCGAGCGCGCCGCGCACCAGGTCTCAACGGCGCACTTCCAGGCGGCGTACCCGGCGGTCGCGGAGGCGGGCCTCGGCGCGCAGGGTGTGTATATCGGCTCGGATCTGCACGGCGGGTCGTTTGTGTATGACCCGTGGCTGCTCTACCAGCGGGGGGTGCTGTCGATCGCGAACACGATCGTGCTGGGGATGCCTGACTACGGCAAGAGCTCGCTGACCAAGAGCTGGCTGTACCGCTCCCGCGTGTTCGGCCGCCGGTGCGAGATCATCGACCCGAAGGGCGAGTACGGCGAGCTCGTACACGCCCTCGGCGGCGTCGTACTGCGCCTGGAGCCCGGCGGCGAAACAACACTGAACCCGCTCACGCGGATCGGCACCCGGGAGATGCGCGAGGGCCTCCTGCTCGCGGTCGCGCACGCGATGCTCGGTCGCCCACTCGGGCAGGCCGAGGCTGTGGGTGTGGTTGAGGCGCTCGCGGCAGCCGACGAGCGAACCCCCGGGGAGGTGTGCGTTGGGCATGTCGTCGAGCAGCTACGCGACCCCGCGGAGCGCGTCACGCAGGCGCTCGACCTGACCCACGAGGCCGCACGCGAGCACCTACGCGAAGTAGCGCTGGCGTTGATGCGTCTCTGCCACGGGCCGCTGCGGGGCATGTTCGACGCGCCGACCAGCCACGGCGAGGACGTATGGGACGCGCCCGCGCTCTCCTTGGATATCTCCAGGGTGGCGGCGGGCAGCGCGACCTCGGATCTCGCGCTGGCGATCACGATGGTCTGCGCGACCGCGTTCCTGGACGCGAAGCGGATGCACCGCACCCTGGACGCCCACGCCGCGGGCGAGGAGGCGCAGAAGACGATCCGCGTCAGCGACGAGGGCTGGCGCGCCCTACCGATCGCAGGTTTGGGCGACTACTACCAGGCCGCGTTCAAGCTCGGCCGCCAGACCGGGGTGCAGCACTGGATGGTGCTCCACCGCCTCACAGACCTCGACGCCGCCGGCGATCAGGGCACCCGCCAGCAGGCACTCGCGAAGGGCCTGCTCGCGGAGACCGGGACGGTGGTCGTCTACCGCCAGCACCCCGAGGAGACCCAGCGCGCGAAAGCCTCGCTCGGGCTCTCAACAACCGAGGCGCAGCGCATCGGGCACTACCCGCAGGGCATCGCGCTGTGGCGGATCGGTGGGCGCTCCTACGAGGTGCGCCACATCCGCTCCCAGCGCGAGCGGACGCTCACCGCGACCGACGCCGCGATGGCCCCACGCGAACCCGCGGGCGCCAACGCCGAGCACCACCCGCAGGGAGCGCCGGCGTGAACAGCAAGAGCACAGAAATGGCAGGCGTCGTGGGAGCCCCAGCGTGAGCGGCGCCCTGATACAGCACGCGTTCGCGGGGAGCGCCGGCGCGAGCGCCCCGCAGACATTGCACTCCGCAGGGCATGTGCTCGTCGGGCCGCCGCCGACGGCGCTCTACCTCATCGGGGTGCTGGCGCTACTCGCCGGGACGGTGATCCTCTTCACATGGCGCTCCCGGCGCGGGAAGGGAGACCGGGCCGCGCGGTTCGCTGCCCGCGGCGAGCTCGAAGGGCTGCGGGTGCGCGGCCCGGAGCCGGGCCGGGTGACGCTCGGCGTGCACCATGGCGCGAGGATCGCGGCGGAGCCCCGGGCGTCGGTGATGGTGCTCGGCCCCTCGCAGTCGGGCAAGACGACGGGGATCGTCGTACCGGCGCTGCTGGAGTGGGCGGGCCCGGCGTTGTCCACGTCGGTCAAGAGCGACGTCGTGCACGACACCCACACCGCGCGCGCCGCACGGGGCGAGGTCCGGATCTTCGACCCCACGAGCTCCACGGGCCTGCCACACACTCCGTGGTCGCCGATCCTCGCCTCGCGCACGTGGGAGGGCGCGCGCCGCACAGCCGCAAGGCTCCTCGGCGTCGGCGATCACGGCCCGGCGAGCAACGCGGATGAGACATTCTGGCGTCCCGCGGGCGCGCGGTTCCTCGCGCCGCTGCTACTGGCGGCCGCGCACGGCGACCTGACGATGCGCGAGATCCTGGCGTGGGTCGCGACCGCAGGCGAAGACGAGCCGACCGAGCTGCTGGAGACCTGCCGGTCCCCCGGCGCGAAGCCCGCCCTGCAAGCACTCCGCTCGGTCTGGGACGCCGACCCGCGCTTTCGCTCAAGCCTCCTGCAGACGATCGCGACGGCGCTCGACCCTTGGCAGGAGCCGACGATCGCCGCGGCCACGATGGGCGAGGGCACGATCACCGCCGGCTGGCTGCTCGACGGCCCGAACACGCTCTACCTGATCGCCCCAGCGGACGACCAGCGCCGCCTACGCGGCCTGTTCACCGCCCTGGTAGCCGACATCACCGCGGGCGCGTTCGAGCGCTCAACCCAGACCGGCAAACCGATCGACCCGCCACTACTGCTCGCGCTGGACGAGGCGGCGAACATCGCGCCGCTACCGAACCTCGACGAGATCGCCTCCACCGGCCCGGGCCAGGGCGTACAGCTCCTCACCGTCCTGCAGAACGTCAGCCAGGCATCCGACCGGTGGGGCCGCGACCGCGCGGAAACGATCATCGCCAACCACCGCGCCCGCCTGTTCACCCCCGGGATCGGCGACCGCGCGACCCTCGAATACCTCGCCCACACCCTCGGCGAGGAAGAGATCACCCGCGTCTCCACCCACCGCCCCGGCGCCCTCCAGCCAGGCTCAAGAACCATCAGCAGCGACTTCCGGACCCTCGCGACTCCCAACCGGGTCCGCCAGTCCGACCCTGACACCGCGCTGCTGATCTACGGCCGCCTCGCCCCCGCATGGCTGCGGCTGCGCCCCTGGTACGCACACCCCGCCCTGCGCGCTCTCGCTGAAGGCAAGCCCGCACCGAGCGCGAACCGCCGCCGCGCGCTCCGTCTCCTACGCGACTTCCCACGCACATCCCGGCTCGGCCGTGCCGCTCGGCGGCGGGCTGGGGCACGTCAGTCAGACCAACACAACGACCCTCAAGGAGGGATCACATGAACAGCATCAATATCACCGGTCGCCTCACCCAGGACCCCGAACTCCGCGCGCTGCCAAGCGGAGACCCCGTATGCAAGCTACGCCTCGCCGTCGACGGCTTGGCGCCAGGCCGCGAGACGGGATACATCAACGTCTCATGCTTCGGCAACAGCGGCGAGGCCGCCGCACGCGTGCTCGCCAAGGGCTGGCGAGTCGCCGTCAACGGGCGCTTGGAGTACCGCGAGTGGGAGACCGAGGACGGCGCCAAACGCCACGACTACGGGGTCGTCGGCTACGTCGAGTTCCTCGCCGCCCCGCTCAGCAGCGACCCCGCAACCGAGTCTCAGGAGGAGGAGAGGGAGGAGTTGCCGGCCGCCGCGTAACCACCGGCAGGCAGCGCGCGGGACAGAACCCCGCGCGCTGCCACCTGCACCGAGGGCACAACGTGACTGACCCGCAGCTATACGTGGTCGCAGAGTGAACCGTCAGAGCACGCGGTGCTGCGCTTGGGCGAGAACCACGCCGATGGTCAGCGATCTCTTGTTCGGTGGGGATCATCCACGCGAGTAGGTGTGTCACCCGGGCGCAGTGTGCGCGGGCCCTCCATGGCCCGCGTCAACGCGAAACGTTCGATCCCCGGGCAAACAGCCGAGTTACGGTCGATCGTCCGCCGCTCCCCAACCAGGCTTCGCCTGGCCGGGGGCCCCGACCGCGGCGGAGCGCAGTCCCCCGGCCCCCGTCCGCGGGGTAGCGTGTCACACCCTGTCAACCCACAAGGGGTGTGACAGGGTGTGGAGCGGGGGCCGGGCCGGGGGCCGGCCGACTGCTCGATCGACGATGAGATCGCCGAAGGGCATGGTAGGGAGTCAGTGTTCGAAGTTGAACTCGGGGTAGCCGCCGCCTTCCGAGTGTGCCTTCGGCGCTGTATGAGATGTCGGCGGTGCGGGCGAGCTCCCCGTGTTCTGCGGCGTGCTGCGACCTGCCGGTTCTCTCGCGGTGGGCCCTGGGGAAGCTGGAGCCGGCGCCGAGGCCTCCTGGATGGTCGCGGAAGCGCCGGCAGCGGTACCCGCGGGAGTGGAGGCGCGAACGGTATGAGTGGCCTGCGCCGCGGGATGTGTCGCCGCTGCGCGGCGGGTGTGCCGGCTCCGCGTACCGTGGGGGTGGCGCGCCGCGCCGGTAGCGGATGCGCGGTGAGATGCACTCGAGCGCGATTTCACGCTTTCATGGGCGGCACTCGCTGACACGCTGGCGTGTGAGGCAGAGGAGCCCGTGTGCGGGCCGGCACGCTGGGGCTGGGCGAGGAGGAGTCCGCCGACGAGGAGCGCCAGTGCGACGACGGCGACGGTGGCCACTGCTGCGGGCATGATCGCCCATCGAGCCGGCCCACCCAGGCGGGAGGGGGCTCCGGGGTCGGGCGTGTCGGCGGACCAGACAGAATCGGGTATCGGGCGGCGGCGTAGCTCGGGTATCGGCTGAGGAGCGCTCCGCAGACGGAGCGCTCCGTGGGCGCTGGGGGCTCTCGGGGCGGGGCGAGCACCTCCCTCGGCCTGCGATCAGGGCCCTGTGGCGCGGCTATGGGGCCGGCGCGGCGGCGCAGGGGGATGACCTGTGCGACCAGCTCCTCATCGCCGGTGCCGTCGTGTGGTGGCATCATCGTTCCTCTACGCATTCCGGCCATCGCTGCTCTATCATACGCCCTATCATGCAGATATCGTTTGGCTTATTTGGCTATGGTTGAGCAGCAGATCCTGACCGTGCCCCAGGTCGCCGAGGAGCTCCAGGTGACCGCTCAGACGATCCGCAACTGGATCGACAGCGGGGCGCTGCCGGCCGCGAAGATCGGCCGCTCCTTCCGGATACGCCGCGAGCACGTGGACGCGCTGCTCGTACGCGCACAGGCGGACAGCAGCTCGCTGGCGACCCGCCGCGATCTGTGGGCGCCGGAGACGCTGGGGCTGCCGCACCGCCGCCGGGAAGCAGAGCGTCCGGCGTCGGTGTGGGATGAGACGGACGCCCCGGTGCTGCCGTCCAAGCGCTCCTGAACCGGCGCTGCGGGCGCTCTCAACCGAAGCGGCGTTATAGCCGCGGTGCGCGCGAGCGACGGGGGTGTGCGGCGCGATTGGCGTTGGAGAGATCCTCCTACGAACCGTTCGGCGCGACGCTCCCCAACATTGGTGCGAGGCGCGCCCCGCTACCCGCAAAGGATAGCCCTCTTTCGGGGCTGGTCTACATAACGGAGTCGGCAAGCCGCCCACTACACCGCCCGCCGCGGATGCCCTGACCCTCGACGGAGAACTCCCAGGGAGCCCCGCGGGCTACGCCGAGCGGCGCGCGCGGCTGCGCGGCCGAGAACTGCCCGCTTTGCCTTCGCGCTCGATCGCGTCCGCGAGCTCCCCGGCGGCAACGGCGAGACCCTCGTAGGCGCGGGCGACCTCGAGCATGTTCTGGCCAGTCGCGACGGTGTTCAGCTGCGCGACAGCTTCATCGAAACGCCGCCACAGGCCCTCGGGCCCGCGGCGCCCAGTACCGGGCTGAAGCTCATACGGCGGCCGGGAGTCAGCAGCACGGTGGGGCGGCCAGTCAAAGCCCGCGGCATCCGCGGCCCGGCAGGCATCGGCCTCCTCGCCCGCAGCGCGAGCGAGACCCGCAAGACGGACGCCGAAGTTGTGATCGGGAGGCGCCATACGATGCGCGTCGAGCGCTCCACGCCAGCCATCGAGCGCGTCCCTGAACTCGCTGAGCACACGCTCCTCACCGCTGATGCTGCTAGTTGTGTTCATTTGGTCATCGTAGCGCGTGCCCGGACGGGATGCAACGCGACCCTTCCAGGACCCGCCTGAAGGCCGGAAGACCGATCGCCCACTGCATGGGCGCCGCGCTGCGTCACGCCAGGGCGAATGATGGAAGCTGATGTTCTCAGCTGGTCACGAGCGCGAGGGCGAACCCGTCGTGGCCCTTGGCGCCGACCGTCTGGATCGCTGTGGCGCTGAGGCGGGGCTCGGCGGCGAGGAGATCATAGAAGCGCCGTACGCCCTGCACTCCGCCGTCTCCGAGCCGCGGGTCGCTGGCGTCGGCGTCGAGGATCGCCCCGTCGCGCACGACGTTGTCAGCGACGATCAGGCTTCCTGGGCGGGAGAGCTTCAGCGACCATTCGAGGTAGCCCGGGTTGTTCTGCTTGTCCGCGTCGATGAAGATCACCACGGTGTCGAGCACGGGGTCCTCGGGGAGGAGGTGCTCGCAGATGTAGCGATCGACCGCTGTCCAGAGCTCTTGCGTCATGGCCGGCGAAGCGTATGCGCTGATCGCGACGCCCGGCGGCGGCGACGGTGGGTCGTGACGGTTCGCGGCATCCCGCCGGCAGTACAGCCCTCACAGGGGAGCACCGAGCGCAGCCCATGTGTAGACATTAGATATTGTTTGTTTTGCGTATTTGGTCTATGATAGGACTACCCGAGCCCCTATGGGCTCGACGGCATCGTCCGAACTCCGAGCTGACTGGATGACCGCGAACACACAGCCAACCGAGTATCTATCGTCGAGACCGCAACCGCTGCACGCGAGTGCTGCCGCGGACTCGGCAGAGCCGAACGGTGTCGCGCTCGCGCTCGATGTGCCGGGCGAACTGGTCGAGCAGATCGCCCAGCGCGCCGCGGCGATCATGGTCGAGCACAAGGCGCCGGCCGCTTCACCTTGGCTGACGGTCGGCGAAGCCGCGGACTACCTGCGCTGCCCGAAGTCGAGGGTCTACAGCCTCGTCAGCGCTGGACGAATCCCGTTCGTGAAGGATGGCTCCAGGACGCTATTCAGCCGTAGCGAGTTGGACGCGTGGCTTCACAACGGGGGAGGCAAGCGGCCGTGATCGACCGCTGCAACTCGTTGTCCGGGTGGGGAGGCGCTCGCGGAGCCCGGTCTATGGGGCGGCTGAGTCCTGTGCTTCGACCGTGGCGGCGAGCTCGCTGATGGTCATCTCGAGTGCATCTGCGACGGCGAGGACAGTGCTCCAGGACGGGTCGGATTGTCCGAGCTCGAGGCGAGCAAGTGTGCCCGTGGTGAGGCCTGCGGCGACGGCGAGCACTTCCCGCGAGAGTCCACGGTCCTCGCGTAGCTGGCGCACGGTCGCGCGCTTTGCTTACGCGGAGCAGCAGTGCGGACCTGTCTGAGGCGTTTGCGTGGGACCAAACCTGACGACTAAACGGGAATGAAGCGGATGAACCACTAGCGGGCGCCTTGCCTGGGCACGTCGGAGCCGACGATCCGTTCGGGCAAAACAACTACTCTCCCCGGCATGACCGTAGCTACGCCGAAGACCGACATCCACGAGATCGCGGATCGCCTGTGGGAAACCGCGGACGAGCTGCGCGCCAACTCGCACCTCAAGGCGGGTGAGTACTCCATCCCCGTTCTCGGGTTGATCTTCCTTAAGTTCGCAGACAGCCGCTTTACCCAGGTCGAGGCCGAACTGGCGGGCAAGCGCACCGGCCGCCGCGAGATCGGCAAGGCCAACTACCAGGCCAAGGGCGTTCTCTACCTCCCCGAGCAGTCCCGCTTCGCGAACCTTCTCGAGCTGAAGGAGGGCGAGAACATCGGCAAGGCGATCAACGACGCGATGTCCGCGATCGAGGAGGAGAACCCGGTGCTCAAGGGAGTTCTCCCGCGGACCTATCAGTCGCTGAGCAACGACACGCTCGTCAGCCTCCTGCGGTCGATCAACGCGATCCTCGGCGACATCGAAGGCGACGCCTTCGGCAAGGTCTACGAGTACTTCCTGGGCAAGTTCGCGAGCGCCGAAGCCGCAAAGGGCGGCGAGTACTTCACGCCGACATCGATCGTCAGGCTGATCGTCGAGATCATCGAGCCCTTCGACGGCAAGATCCTCGACCCCGCGTGCGGGTCAGGTGGCATGTTCGTTCAGAGCGCCCGCTTCGTTGACGAGCATCGCAACGGCAAAGCCGGTCGGCTATCGATCTACGGCCAGGAGCGCGTCGAGGAGACGCTGCGGCTGTGCAAGATGAACCTCGCCGTCCACGGCCTCGAGGGCCAGATCAGCCAGTCAAACACGTACTACGAGGATCCGTTCAAAGCGACCGGCCAGTTCGACTACGTGATGGCCAATCCTCCTTTCAACGTCAACAAGGTCGACAAGGCGAAGCTAGAAGCCGACAACCGCTTCCCCTTCGGCTTGCCAAAAGCCGACAATGCCAACTACATCTGGATTCAGGTGTTTTACTCGGCGCTGAACGACAAGGGCCGCGCTGGCTTCGTGATGGCAAACTCCGCCGCGGATGCGGGCGGGTCGGAACTAGAGATTCGCAAGAAGCTCATCGAAGAGAAGGCGGTCGACGTCATTGTGGCCGTGGCCTCCAACTTCTTCTACACGGTCACCCTGCCTGTGACGCTCTGGTTCTTGGACCACGGTAAGCGCGGCACCGACCGAGAGGACGAGGTCCTGTTCATCGACGCGCGCAAGATCTTCAACCAGATCGACCGTGCCCACCGTGACTGGCTGCCGGAGCAGATCGAGTTCCTTGCCAATATTGCCCGGCTCTATCGAGCTGAGGAGGTTGAAGTGGCCGTGGGGTCCGAGTACCTGCTCGCGGAGTCCTTTCCCGGTGGCGAGTATGTCGACGTGCCGGGGCTGTGCGCCGTCGCGAGTCGCACGGAGATCGAGAAGCAGGGCTGGGGTCTCAATCCAGGCCGCTATGTCGGGGTTGCTGTCGCTGAGGACGACGGGGTAGACTTCCGCGTGCGGCTCGAGGAGCTCAACGAGGAGCTAGAGAAGCTCAACATGGAGGGTGCTGTGCTGCAGGAGCGGATCGCGGCGAATGTCGCGGAGCTATTGGGTTGAAGCTGCCGTCCACATGGCGCGTTGCCCGGATTAGTGATCTTGGGCGCGTTGTCACCGGAGCTACCCCGGGTGCGCAGGACCGTGATCGATTCTCAGGCTCGCTTCCGTTCATCACCCCCACAGACCTTGACGCAAACTGCCGAACGCCTGACATCGCCCGATTCGTGTCCGACAACGCGCGCTCGCGGCTTTCGGGTCGTATAGTGCCACCGCGATCAGTGTGCTTCACGTGCATAGGAGCAACAATCGGCAAGGCCTGTTTGACCGATCGAGAATCTCTGACCAATCAGCAAATCAACACCATCGTGGTGGACGAACGCAGCTTCGATCCTGCCTTTGTCTACTACCGCCTGGTTGCCGACCGCGAAACTATCAAGACTATGGCCGGTGGTGCCGCGACGCCGATCGTCAGCAAATCCGCTTTTGAGAACGTGACAGTTCTCATGCCATCACTTTCAATCCAACGCAAGATCGCCGCGATTCTCTCGGCATATGACGAACTGATCGAGAACAACAAGCGCCGCATCAAGGTCTTGGACGAGATGGCCCAGCGGATCTACCGCGAGTGGTTCGTCGATTTCCGGTACCCAGGGCACGAGGAAGTGCCATCGGTGCAATCGGAGTTGGGCCTCATTCCCGGGGGCTGGGAGATTGCCGCCGTCGCCAACTTGGTCGAGCGTATCCACCCGGGCGTAGCACGGAAGTCCGTGTCCGATCGGATCGGACGTACCGTGCCGATCATTGACCAGTCACGTGACGACATCGCAGGGTTTCACGACGGAGAGGCGGACGTCACGGCCTCCATCGAGGCTCCAGTACTGGTCTTCGGCGATCACACCTGCAAGATGCGGGTCATGCTCGAGCCCTTCTCTGTAGGCCCAAACGTTGTCGTCTTCCGACCGTCCGCCCCAGTCCCCTCACTGCTTCTGTTCAGGCTCCTGCGCGACCTCGTCACTACGCAAGAGTACAAGCGGCATTGGACCTCGCTCGCATCGAAGCTCGTCGTTGTCCCTCCCTTCGCCCTGGGACAGCGATACGCCGCGGCCGTTCAGGACTGCCACAGGCTTATGGAGGTCCTGCGGGAGGCTAGCCGGACCCTCCGCGAGACTCGCGACCTCCTTCTTCCACGCCTCATCGCCGGCGAGATCTACGTGACCGATCTCGAGATCGCCCTATTCGACGTTGCCACATGACGCCCGGCCCGTTCACCGAGGCCCTGTCGGTCGAGCAGCCCGCGATTAAGCTGTTCGAAGACCTGGGCTGGGAACATCTAGACGCCTACCACGAGACGCTTGGACCCCATGGCACTCTCGGCCGCGACAACCGCTCCGAGGTGTTCCTGACCGAGCGTGTCAGGCAGGCGATCGAGCGCCTCAACCCGGGAATGCTGAGTGAGGCAATCGAGGACGCCGTCGACGAGGTGACCAAGCCACGGATCGCCATGCACTACGCACGCGCCAACGCGGAGATTCACGCCCTGCTCCGCGAGCGCGTTGCGGTATCGGTTCGCCAGCCCGACGGGACGGTGCTCCCGGAGAAGCTCGCCGTTATCGACTGGGAGCATCCGGAGAACAACGATTTCCTGCTCGTCTCTCAGTTCTGGGTCCATTCCGACCTCTACAAGCGCCGCGCCGATCTCGTCGGTTTCGTAAACGGCATCCCGCTCGTGTTCATCGAGCTGAAGGCGTCGCATCGGAACCTAAAGCACGCCTACGACGACAACCTCAGCGACTACCGCGATGCGGTCCCCCATCTGTTCGCTGCGAACGGCTTCATGGTCCTGTCGAACGGGGCGGAGACGAAGGTTGGGACGATAACGTCTGGCTGGGAGTTCTTCTCGGAGTGGAAGAAGATCAACTCCGAGGGCGAGGAGGGCGTCGTCTCGCTTGAGACGGTGATCCGGGGCATGTGCACGAAGGAGCGCGTGCTCGATCTGATCGAGAACTTCGTCGCCTTCCAGAACCGGCCGGGCGGTTTCGTGAAGCTGCTCGCCCGCAATCACCAGTTTCTCGGCGTCAACAACGCACTCGCGCGCATGCAGGAGCTGCGCGACGCCCCGGCTGAGGAGCGGGGGAAGCTCGGGGTGTTCTGGCACACGCAGGGGTCTGGCAAGACGCTGTCGATGCTATTCTTCTCGCAGAAGGTGCTGCGCAAGGTGCCCGGCAACTGGTCGTTCGTGATCGTGACCGACCGCGAGGATCTCGACGACCAGGCGCACAAGGAGTTTCTGTGGGCGGGCGTCGTGACCGAGGATCACGTGCGCGCCACGGGCTCAGCGCACCTGCGCCAGCTGCTGGGCGAGGACCACCGCTACGTCTTCACGCTGATTCAGAAGTTCCGCACCGAGAAGGGCGAGGTTCACCCGGTCGTCTCAGAGCGCGATGACGTAATCGTGATCACCGACGAGGCTCACCGCACCCAGTACGACGTCCTCGCGCTCAACATGCGTAACGCGCTGCCCAACGCTAGTTTCCTGGGGTTCACCGGTACGCCGCTGATCGCTGGCGAGGAGCGGACCCGCGAGGTCTTCGGGGATTACGTCTCGGTCTACAACTTCGCCGCGTCTACCGCCGATCACGCGACCGTGCCGCTGTACTACGAGAACCGGATCCCGCAGGTCGAGATCACGAATCCAACCTTCGGCGATGACCTCATGGCGATCGTGGAGGAGGCTGACCTCGACGAGGCACATGAGCGCCAGCTCGCACGGATGCTCGGCCAGCAGTACGAGCTGATCACACGCGACGACCGCCTTGATGCGGTCGCAAAGGACATCGTCGATCACTTCCTCGGGCGCGGTTTTCCCGGCAAGGGGCTCGTTGTCTCGATTGACAAGGTCACGGCGGTGCGCACGTTCGAGAAGGTTCAGCGCTTCTGGGCGCAGCGGCTCGCTGCTGACGAGGCGCGACTCGCGCGGGCGGATCTGGCCCAGGCCGAGCATGATCTTCTCGCTCAAGAGATCGCTTTTATGCGGTCGACCGACATGGCCGTGGTGATCTCACAGTCCCAGAACGAGATCGCCGAGATGGCCGAGCGCGGGATCGACATCAAGCCACACCGCAAGCGGATCGTGGAGGAGAACCTCGAGGAGAGGTTCAAGGATGCCCAGGATCCGCTGCGACTCGCGTTCGTCTGCTCGATGTGGACGACTGGGTTCGACGTGCCGTCGCTCTCGACCGTCTACCTCGACAAGCCGCTGCGTAACCACACCCTTATGCAAACGATCACACGCGCCAACCGGGTGTTCCCCGAGAAGAATAGCGGCCTGATCGTCGCCTACGTCGACGTCTTTCGCAACCTGCAGAAGGCGCTTGCGATATACGCGATCGGCGGCAAGGTTGGCGAGGTGCCGGTCGAGGAGAAGGATGCCCTCGTCGATGCTCTGCGGGCAGCCGTTGATGAACTCCGAGCGTTCTGTTCCAGCCGCGACGTCGACCTTGACGCATTGGGGAAGCTCAAGGGCTTCGAGCTGGTCGCGGCCGGCAGGCAGACGGTTGAGATGCTCATGGTGGACGACGACGAGAAGACAGCGTTCCTCTCGCGCGTGTCCCTAGTGAATCGGCTGTACAAGGCGATACTGCCTGACACCCACGCAAACGAGTTCAGCCGTCTGCGAGCGGTCGCAAAGTTCCTTGCCGATGCGATCGCGGAGTACACCGAGAGCCCGGACGTTTCCGGTGTCATGGGGCGGGTGGAGCAACTATTGGACGAGTCGATCGCTGCCAACGAATACCTGATCCCTGACAGCGACGCCGATGACCTGTTCGACCTCGGGGCCGTCGATTGGCCCGGCCTCGAAGAAGCTTTCAAGCAAGGCCGTCCGCGCACCGCTGCGCAAAGGCTGCGCTCGCTGCTCTCGGCGCAGATCACGGCGCTCGTCCGTCTGAACCCGATGCGCGTCGATCTCGTCGAGCGCTTCGAGAAGCTGGTCGCCGACTACAACGCCGGCAGCATGAACACGGAGGCGTTCTTCCGAGAACTGCTCGCGTTCAAGAGCACGCTGAGCGAGGAGGAGGCTCGGGGTCTCTCAGAGGGACTCGACGAGGAGCACCTCGCGGTGTTCGACCTGCTCATGCGGCCTGCTCCGGAGCTCTCAGAGGCCGAGAAGGCGCAGGTCAAGAAGGTCGCCGACGAGCTTCTCTCGACTCTCAAGCACGGAAAGCTCGTGCTCGACTGGCGCAAGCAGCAGGCCACGCGTGCCGCCGTACGTGTGGCAGTCGAGGAGACGCTCGATCAACTGCCAGACGCCTTCACTCGCCAGATCTACGCACAGAAGTGCGACGCGGTGTACCAGCACGTATTCGATTCGTACTGGGATGACGGGCACTCCGTGTACGAGCTGGCGGCATAAGCGCTCGCCGCATGGGCGACGCGCGGGCTTCCGTTTCGTGAACCGGACCGACTTCTTTGGAGGCCATCTTCAGCCCGGCCAGCGGCCCAGCCCGGCCACATCGCTCCCACGTAAACGCCTCGCACAAGCCGGCGTCACCGCTTCGCGTGAGCAAAACAGGCGTCTCGATCAGCCCTTCGCCGGCTCCTGGATCGGACGACGAGCATAAGGTGGGTCTTCGGCGTCTTCAGGCGCCTGCCACGCGTCGGTCGCGTGCGGCGCGGAGGAGTCGTTGCGCGTTGCGGTGCGCGCGCTTGAGGTCCTCGCTTGTGACCGCGCGGTGGCTGTAGCCGGCGCGCGTCTTCATCCCGAGCAGCGGCCCAAGCGACTTTGCGAGCTGCTCCCCGTCGGGCCGGATCTTCCTCAGGAGCGCGAGCGCTTGGTTGTGGTCGTCGCCTTGGGCGTGCACCTTGAGCTCGACGCAGCAGATGACGTCGGCCGCTGCCACGCCGGCGTGGACACAGAGCGTCACGTAGGCGTCGCCGACTTCGTGCTCGTCGTCGGCGAAATCGCCGATCGTCTCGGCCGCTTCGAGGAACTGCTCGGCCTTGCGGAGGCGACCGGCCGTGGTGGCCTCGTCGCAAGGTCTCGTGCGTGTGCTCACGCTCGGATCTCCGGGCGCATCAGGCGTCGCAGTGTGCGCCGCGAGCCGGACAGCTCGATGCCGTCACGCAGCGCTTCTGTGAGCAGCCGCTCGTCTGCCGCGTCGGCCAGCTCCTGCTCGCCGTACTCCAGCACTCGAGCGTCGTTGCCCGTCCAGGCCGTCGCGGACTGCTCCAGGTCCAGCAGTTGCGAGCGCCAGCCGTCCGAGTCGGGGTCGCACTCGCGCGCCCGGACGATCAGCAGGTCCAGGTCGCTGTCGGCGCTTGCCTCGCCGCGGGCGACCGAGCCGAAGAGCAGCGCGACCCTCGCCGGCTGCTCCCATCCGGAGAGCAGGGCACGCAGGCGCTCGATCAGCTGCTCGCGCAAGCCTGCCAAGCCTTCGATCCAGGTGGCCGCGAGGTGATCTCGATTGAGCCGGTAGAGGTGTGCCGCGCCCGCGGTGCGGCGTAGCAGCGTTCCCTGGCTCACCAGGCGGTCGGCTGCTCGACGGACTCCCTCGGGGCTCCCGTGGCCCACGTGTCGTGCGAGCTCTCGGCCGGTGAGCTCGATCTCCGCGCGAGCGAGCGCAGCGAGCACGTCTCCATCGAGCGTTGGTGTGACCACGAGCAGTGGACGGCGATAATCCATGCGCATAATATAGTACGCATATGCCTATCATGCTCCGCATAGCTTGAAACCGGATTTGCCGACGCATCCGAGAACCGACAGAACAGCAAAGTCACGGTCTATCGTCCGCCGCTCCCCAACCAGGCTGGCGCCTGGTTGGGGCCCCAGACCGCGGCGGAGCGCAGTCCCCCGGCCCCCGTCCGCGGGGTAGCGTGGCACACCTCTTCGACGTCGCCGTCGGCGAGCAGCGCGTCGACGAGCCCGCCGAGGTCGCGCTCGCGCAGCGCCAGGCGTGCCGCGTCGCGCTCGATATCCCATGCTCCCACCGTGTCGGCCGCGCGACGCAAGCGCGAATAGGTGCTCGCCGAGGCCATCCGCTCGTGCTCCTCGCGGCGCAAACGCAGGATCTTCCAGCGGAGCCGAGCGCCGCTCGTACACACCGCACGCCAGGTCATACAGTTGCGCGACCTGCCAGCCGTCGGTCTCGGCGATGCCGCGCTTGGCCCACAGCAGAACCTCCTCTTCGCGCCCGAGCTCGCCCATCGCCTCGCTGACCCGGATGAACTGATGCGGCGCGCTCAGATCCCCACCAAGCAGCGCGACGATCGCCTCCCCGTCCCCGTCGAGCACCGCGAGTCGCTCGTGCGCCCAGTGCACCGGGAAGACCCGCTCGCCGTCACCGCGCTCATCGATCGCGCGACGGTAGGCCAGGAGCCCACGCTCGCCGAGCGCGCCGGCGTACCGAACCGGATCGACCTCGAAGAAATCCTGGTCATCGCAGCTGAAGCGCACCATCCACGCCGCGAGCTTCACCGGGTCGGCGACTCCCGCGTCACACGCCTGCGCGTGGACGTCCAGCAGTTCGCGCGCGAGATCCCCGATCGTCCCGTTGGAGTCATCGGCGTGCATGATCACCTTCACGACATGCCCGACCGCGCGCTCGACCAGGACGACGAGGTCCCTCGATGGCGAGGACACGGCAACCGAGCGCAACTCCTCAACGACCGGCCGCGCCGCGCGTGCCCACTCCGAGCTCTCCCGGTACCCCAGGAACCGCCGCGTCCGCAGCCCACGATCGACCTCCGCCCGCAACTCCGCCAGGTCACCCTCCTCGCGGGCCGCGGCCAGCCGCACATGCCGCTCGACGTCATCGTGACGGTCAGCCGCGGACGCCACAATCTCCCGCAGCACCTCGGGCGAAAGGTCGCGCACGACCTCCCCGAGGTCCCTCCGCTCACGACCGCCTCTGTCCGCCACCCGGCAATCCTCGCACCCCGGTCCGAAACGCCGCGCCCGCGCCCCCCACGCGCCGCATCCATAGCCCGCCAAGCTACCCTCGGGTGCTGCAGGCGGATGCTGTGCGCCGGGGCCTTCAGTCGCTGATCTCCTCGGAGAACCATGTCACGTCGAGGTCCCGACGCCCTTGGCGGGGGGCGGTCGCCCATCCTGTATCTGTCCGTCGGTCCTGACCCTTCCGTGCCCCTGTCGGCGGCGAGCGGCCTGCGCTAGCCCTCCAACCAGATCGCGCCATCTCGCAGTACTACCGGGAAAGTCTTGAGTGCCCGGGCGCCGGTTGTGCCCTTCACAAGGCCTGCCAAGGCCTTGAATGCGCCCTGCGGGCCGCGCGTCATCGCGCCGGAGCGTATGTCGTAGCGAGCCGCGTGCCGCGGGCACTGGAGACATCCATCCTCGGCAACGTGTCCTTCCCCGAGTGAGGCGAGCAGATGGCGGCAGCGGTTGGAAACCGCGAACGGCTCACCGCCACTGAGACCGACGGCGAGCGCGCCGTGTGGTGTCTCGATGACGGTGACTTGCCGTTCGTCGAGATCCTCGACGCCGACAAGGCGAGTAGGAGTGGTGGTTGAATCGGCCATGGTGGTCTCCTCGCGATGGGTGACGAGGACAATACTCCACACGACTTCGCGCGCGAGGACAGCCCGCTCGTGCTGCGCGGTCCGCAGACCGGCGGCTGCCGCAGTCGTCGGCGGTGCACTTTTCAGCGACCGAGATGGTCGCGATCGTCGTCGACCACAGTTGACTCGACGTCAGCCGGACGCTCACCGCGGTTGCTTGGCGCGAAGCGTCCTGCCGTTGCCACGAAGCTCATCATGCGACCGGCGTAATGGCGTGATATCCAGCGGCGCGTCAGCTTTCGGGTGAGCGGAAACAGGAGCAGTACGCCAAGGGCATCGGTGACGAACCCAGGCACCACGAGCAGCACGCACCCAAGAGATCCGAGTGCGCCATCGATCGCGGCACGCGCGGGCGCGCGATGCTCGGACACCGCCAGTGAGACGCGCTCGATCGCCGAGCGTCCCTGGATGCGCAGGAGCCGCGCGCCGAGCACCGAGGTCCCAAACAGCAAGACGACCGCCAGAAGCCAGCCAGTCGCGCGTCCGACCTCAACGAAGACGAACACCTCGAGAACAAACGCTCCGATCAGAACAAGCACGAACATCTCAGCAGTGAGCCTACGCGTCCCAGCGAGATGTCCCGACCCCCGCGCCGCCAGACCAATTCGGGCGCCGTCCGTGGCTCTTGCATTGGTGCTCGGTTTGTTCGTGTTGTGGACTCATAGATGATAAGGTGGCCACATGCGTGAGATGGGAGTCCGCGAGTTGAAGACGACGCTGAGTCAGACGCTGCGAGCGGTCGCTCGCGGTCAGCAGGTGCGCGTGACCCTCCGCGGTCGGCCGCTGGCCGACATCGTGCCGGCCGGTGCCTCAACCAAGGACGATCGCCTGCGCGGGCTGGTGGCCCAGGGGCGGCTGGCTATGCCCGCGCGCGCGCGGCCAAGGCGGGCGCCCCGACTCATGAAGAGCAGTCGCAGTGCATCGGCGCTGGTGCTGGCCGAGCGGGAAGCCGAGCGCTGAACCTCTACCTCGACGCGAGCGCGCTGGTCAAGCGCTATGTCGCTGAGCCCGGAAGCGACGCGGTCCGCGACGCGATGGACCGCGCCGACGGCTGGTTCATGTGTCGTGTCGGCTTCGTGGAGACCGTCCGCGCCGTTGGCCTGAGCGCAGGCCAGGCAGCCGCCAGGACCGTGCGCGAGGAGTGGCCCGCGTTCGGCGCGATCGAGGCGGACCAGCGCCTGGTCGAGGACGCCGCCAAGCTCGCGATCGAACGCGAGCTGCGCAGCCTGGACGCCCTGCATCTCGCCGCGGCCCTCATGCTCCCCCGAGACGATCTTCTCCTCGCCACCTGGGACCGCCGCCTCCACGCGGCTGCCGGGGTTGAAGGACTCGCGCTCATTCCAGAAAGGCTCGACTGACCGGCAACTGTGTGCGCCGGGCAAACCTGGGAGCGCGGCATCGAGCAGGACCGCGAGGACGCGCGGCGCTGGTCGTGGAAACGGATGGTGGGGGCCCCTCCATTTCAGTGCCGCCTTGAAGCGCTCGAGCAACCGCGAGCGGTCGAAAGGCTTGCGCGAGCCATGCAGGCGTCCGATCGGCAAGCGATGATGCGCGCGTGATCGCTCTGCACGCCGTCTGGTCGCGCGACTCGCGGCTATGCCTGTGGGGAGAGGATTCCTCGCTGCCCGCTTGCGTCCGTGGCCGCCCGCCGTTGGGGTCGCGTCCACGGCGCCATCCGTTCGCGTGTGGCGTCGAAGCACTCACCGAGGCGCTCGAGCGGCTTGACGTGGCGCTCCCGCCCGCGGCGAGCGATCGAAGCTCGGCCGGTGGGCGCGAGCTGGCGCTGGCGCTGCCCTCTTCGCGGCTCGGCCCGCAGGCTTCGCCGCAGCTCCTGCGCGCTGTCGAAGACGGGGTGAGCATCGAGAAGGCCTGCCGGCTCGATGTGTGGGAGGTGCCCGCGATCGAGCTTTCCACGGGCGGGGAGCTCGGGCTGCTGCTTGCGCTGCCGGTGAGCCCCGTCGCGGGCGTGGCGGTGGGCGAGTCGCTGCGCTTTCTCGGCGAGGCCGGCAAGCTCGCGCTGGAGCTGGTGGCGCGCGGGCGGCTGCTGCCCGATCTCGTGCGCCGCGGGGATCGGTGGGTGGCGCAGTGGCGACCGATCGCCGATGCCCCTGGCGACCGTGAGCGGGTCGCGGTGCTGGTGCGCTCGATGCCGGCACTCCTACGCGCTGAGCTGGGACCCTCCGGCGAGGGCGATGCGACCGTCGGGAGTCCACCTGCGCTGATCGTGGACGAGGTGCTCCAGACCGTGGTGGATGGGTGTGCGCGGGAGTTTTTGGGGGATGGCCTGGTCGACCCGGTTGTCGGTGATCGCGCCGCTGGGGGGACGGTGGATGCATGGCTGGGGGCGCTTACCGACGAGGACCCCATCGTGGACGGGGACGTGTGGGAGCTTGCTGCGCTCGCCGAGCAGCTCGAGGAGTGGCGGTTGGCGGGACAGCGCTACACGGTGCAGCGGATGTTTCGGACCTGCTTCCGGCTGCGCGCGCCCGGGGAAGCGGACGAGCGCGAGGAGCTCGGCGAGGCCGAGGAGTTTGGAGAGGCCGAGGCGCTCGCCGAGGCCAAGGCGCTCCGGGAGCGGCCCGAGGAGGAGCCCTGGCGGGTGGAGATCCTGCTGCAGGCCAAGGACGACCCGAGCGTGCTGGTGGCGGCCGAGGAGGTGTGGGCGCGCAGTGAGCGCCTGGTGGCGCTGGGGCACATGCTCGAGAATCCGCAGGAGCGGCTGCTCGGGGGGCTGGGGTACGCGCTGCGGCTGTGGCCGGGGCTCGAGCCCGCGCTGCGCGAAGCCGCTCCGACGGGCGTCGATCTGGACTCCGAGGGTGCCTACGCCTTCCTGCGCGACGCGATGCCGGCGCTCGAGCAGGGGGGATTCGGCGTGCTGGCGCCGGCGTGGCTGGGCGAACGCCTGCGTGTAAAGCTGCGTGCGAAGCCGACGGACGGCGAAGAGGAGTGGGAGGAGGGGAGCGGGCTGTTCGGAATCGATGGCCTGTGCGCGTACGAGTGGCGCGTGGCGGTCGGCGAGGAGACGCTCTCGCTGGAGGAGATGCGGGCGCTGGCCGCTTTGAAGCTGCCGCTGGTGCGCTCGCGCGGGCGCTGGATCGTGCTGCGCGCGGAGGATGTGGAGGCGGCGCTCGGGTTCTTCAAGCGCCGCCAGGAGCGGGGCACGATGTCCGCGGGTGAGCTGCTGCGCGAAGGGCTGGCCCTCGGCGGCGCGGGCGCGGCGGCGGACGGGCTGGACGTCGAGATCGAGGGGGAGGGGTGGCTGGGTGAGCTGCTGCGCGCCGACGGGGAGCACCGACTGCGGGCGATTCCGACGCCGGCGTCCTTCGTGGGCGAGCTGCGCCCCTACCAGGAGCGGGGGCTGGCGTGGCTGGCGTTCCTCTCGAGCCTCGGGCTGGGGGCGTGCCTGGCCGACGACATGGGCCTCGGCAAGACGATCCAGATGCTCGCGCTGCTGCTCGCCGAGCGCGAGGCCGCAGGGGGGCAGTCGGATGGGCCGGCCCGACCAACTGCGACACAGACGCAACGCGGCAGCGGCAGGCGCCGGCGCAAGAAGGTCGGCACGACGCTGCTGATCTGCCCGATGTCGGTGCTCGGGAACTGGCGCCGGGAGGCGCAGAAGTTCGCCCCGGATCTGCGGGTGCGGCTCCATCACGGCCGCGGACGGCTCAAGGACCGCGCGTTCGCCTCGGCGGCGCGCTCGTGCGACCTCGTCCTGACGACGTACGCGCTCGCGCTGCGCGACCGCGAGACCCTCGGGAAGGTGAAATGGGAGCGGATCGTGCTGGACGAGGCGCAGAACATCAAGTCCGGGGAGGCCAAACAGACGCGCGCGATCCGCGCTTTGCAGGCACGCCATCGGGTGGCGCTGACGGGGACGCCGGTGGAGAACCGCCTGAGCGAGCTGCACTCGATCATGGACTTCCTCAACCCCGGGCTGCTCGGCTCGGCGGGGAGCTTCCGGGAGCACTTTGAGACGCCGATCGAACGCTACCGCGATGGGCGCGCGACGGCGCGTCTGCGCCAGGCGACGGGCCCCTTCATCCTGCGCCGGCTGAAGACCGACGGGGAGATCATCAGCGATCTGCCGGAGAAGATCGAGATGCGGGTGGACTGCCACCTGACGCGCGAGCAGGCGACGCTCTACCAGGCGGTCGTCGACGACATGCTCAAGAAAGCCGAGCACGCCGCGGGGATCGAACGGTCGGGGATCATCCTGGCGGCGCTGGTGAAGCTCAAGCAGGTATGCAACCACCCGGTGCACCTGCTCAAGGACCGTTCAAGCCTGGAGGGTCGCTCGGGGAAGCTGGCGCGTCTGGAGGAGATCCTCTCCGAGGCGCTCGCGGAGGGCGATCGGGCGCTGTGCTTCACGCAGTTCGCGGAGCTCGGCCACATGTTGCGCGCGCACCTGCAGGAGCGCCTGGGGCGCGAGGTGCTGTTCCTGCACGGGGGCACGTCGAGGACGGCGCGCGAGGAGATGGTGGAGCGCTTCCAGTCCGAGGATGGGCCGCGGGTGTTCGTGTTATCGCTGAAGGCAGGCGGCACGGGGTTGAACCTGACGGCGGCCAACCACGTGATCCACTTCGACCGCTGGTGGAACCCGGCGGTCGAGGACCAGGCGACCGATCGCGCGTTCCGGATCGGCCAGCGCAAGAACGTGCAGGTGCGCAAGCTGACGTGCGTGGGCACGCTCGAGGAGCGGATCGCGCATCTGATCGCCGAGAAGCGCGATCTGGCCGAGCGCACCGTCGGCAGCGGCGAGGCGTGGATCACCGAGCTCGACACGGCGCGGCTGCGCGAGCTGGTCGTGCTCTCCGGCGACGCGGTGGCGGAGGCGGCGTGATGGCGACCCCCGCATACCATCCGAAGCTGGAGAGTTTGCGGCCGCTGCCGGCTCGGGAGGGCATCGCGGCGCACAGTCTCGAGCAGGCGAGCGGCGAGAGCTGGTGGTCGCGGCGCTTCATCGAGCTGTTGGAGTCCTTCGGCGTCGGCTCCCGGCTTGAGCGCGGGCGCGACTACGCGCGCAGCGGCCAGGTGAGCGAGCTCGAGGTCGAGCCGGGCATCGTGCTGGCGAAGGTCCAGGGCTCGCGCTTCACCCCCTACCGGGTGCGGATCCGCGCCGAGGCGCTCTCCGAGCACCAGTGGCGGCGCGCGGAGAAGGCGATGGCGGCACAGGCGCTGTCGCTCGCGCAGCTGCTCGCGGGGGAGATGCCCCACGACATCGAGGAGCTGTTCGCGGCGTGCAGACTCACGCTGCTTCCGGCCTCCTACGGCGAGCTGAAGGCGAGCTGCACGTGCCCCGACGAGGAGAACCCGTGCAAGCACCTCGCGGCCGCCTACTACATCCTCGCGGAGCGCTTCGAGGAGGATCCCTTCCTGATTTTCACCTGGCGCGGGCGCACCCGGGAGGAGCTCATGGAGAGCCTGCGCACGCGGCGCGGGAAGGCGCGCGCGAACGGCGCCGCCGCCACGACAGCGGCTACCGCGGCGGCATCCTCCGACGTCGCCGCGTCCACCGACACCGGCGCCCCGCCGCTCTCGGCGCTGCGCGACAGCTTTTGGAGCAGCGGCCCCGAGCTCTCGGCGCTGCACATCAGCCCGCTCGCCGGGGAGGCCCCCGACGCGCTGCTGCGCCAGCTCGGGCCCACGCCGGTGCAGAGTGGCGGGCGCGAGATCGCCGAGCGGCTCGCCCCCGCCTACGCGCGGCTCGCGGTGGCAGCCGAACGGCGAGCGCTCGCGGAATAGGTCGCATTGACGGACCTGTGGAGTGTTGAGCGAGAAGCACACAGGCTTTCAAGCCGCAGGTCGGGGGCTCGATTCCCCCCAGGCGCACCTCTCGAAACCCGCTCCAATTGAGCAGGTTTCTCAAGGCAGGGGGGACCTCCGGGTCTCTCAAACTCCCAGCGGGGAGGGGCTGCTCTCGGGGGCGCCGACGCTCACGGGAGCCCCGAAGCTGACCCGCAGGCGGGCGCCGCCACCGGGCGCGTTCTCGGCCCTTGCGTAGCCGTGGTGCGCCTCGGCCGCCTGGCGCACGATCGCGAGGCCGAGGCCCGACCCGGGTAGCTTGCGGGCCTCGGCGGCGCGGTAGAAGCGCTCGAACACGTGCGGCAGGTCGGCCTCGGCGAAGCCCGGGCCGTGGTCGCGGACGGTGAGCACGCCCTCGCTGAGCTCGACCTCGATCAGCCCGTCCGGGGGGCTCCAGCGGCGCGCGTTGTCGAGCAGGTTCGACACCGCGCGGTTCACCCGCTCGGGCTCCGCCCGGACGACTGTCGGCTGCAGCTCGATCTCGAAGCGCAGCTCGCCGCGGCGGCGCGTGCGCGCCACCGCTTCGCTGACGATCTCGTCGAGGCGCACCTCCGCGCGGGCCGCCTCGCTGCGCGCGCCGCGCGCGAGCTCCACCACGTCGCTCACCAGCGAGGTCAGCTCGTCGAGCTCGTCGATGATGTCCCGCCGCAGGCCCTCGCGGTCCTCCGGGGTGAGGCGCTCGGCGTCCTGCAACGTCTGGATGTTCGCTCGCAGCGAGGCGATCGGGGTGCGCAGCTCGTGGCTCGCGTCCGCGATCAGGTGGCGCTGCGCCTCCACCGAGCGCGCGAGCGCGTCGAGCGTCGCGTTGAAGCTCTCCGCCAGCCGCGCCAGCTCGTCGCCGCCTGTGACCTCGAGGCGTTGGGACAGGTCGAGGCCCCCCGCGAGCGTCTCCGCGCGCCCCGTGAAGCGCGCGATCGGCGCGAGCGCCGTGCGCGCCACGAGCGCGCCGAGGAGTGCGGCGATCGCGATGCCCGCGACCCCCACGATCAGGAGGATCAACAGGATCCGGCTCAGCTCGTGGTCCACCTCGGTGAGCGGGCGCGCGACCATCACCGCGCCCAGTGGGCCGCCGCCGAGCGTGAGCACGCGCAGATGGGTCCCCTTGACGGTGCGGTCGCTGATCGTGCGCCCGCGCCCGCTGGCCGCGATCGCCCGATCCGTCGCGCTCAGCGCGATCGCCGGGGAGGAGCTCTGGCCCCCGGGGACCTCCACCGCGCCCTTGGGGGAGATGAACTGCACAAAGCCCGAGGCGCCGCCGAACCTGGCGGGCTGCACCGCCCGCGGAAACTCCGGGCGGCCACCCGCGTCACCTCCGGAGGGTCCTCCCGCGCCGTCGAGCGGGGCACGCCCGCCGGGGCCCGCCGGGGGTGCGCCCAGCCGCAGGAGGGGCGCCGCGGAGAAGAACTCGTGCGTGCGCTCCGTCAGCGAGCGGTCGATCTGCCCGCGCAGGTCCGAGCGCACCGCGAGGTACAGCCCGACCGCTGCGCCCAGCACCGCCACCGCCACCGCGAGGCCCGCCGCCGCCGCGATCCGCGCGCGCAGCGTCACGGCTCGCGCAGGACGTAGCCGACGCCGCGCACGGTGTGGATCAGCTGCCGTGCGCCGAGATCCTCGAGCTTGCGGCGCAGATACCCCACGTACACTCGCAGCGAGTTCGAGGCGGCGCCGAAGTCATAGCCCCACACGCGGTCGTAGATCACGCTGTGCGTGAGCACGTGCCGGGGGTTGCGCATCAGCAGCTCCAGCAGCTGGTACTCGGTGCGGGTCAGCTCGGTGAAGCGCTCACCGACCGCCGCCCCGTGGCGCGCGCTGTCGAGCCGCACCTCCGCGAACGACAGCGAGCCGGGGTTCCCCTCCGAGCCCGTGCGCCGCAGGAGCGCCCGCAGGCGCGCCTTGAGCTCGTCCACGTCGAACGGCTTCACCAGGTAATCGTCCGCGCCCGCGTCCAGGCCGTCGACGCGGTCGCTGACCGCCTCGCGTGCGGTGAGCATCAGGATCGGCACGCGGTTGCCCAACAGCCGCAGGCGACGGCACACCTCCAGGCCGTCCATGCCGGGCATCCCGATGTCGAGCACCACCGCGTCGGGAACCGCGGTGGCGACCAGTTCGAGCGCCTCGGCGCCGTCCTCCGCGCTCTGCACCTCGTATCCGCCGAGCGTCAGCGTGCGGCGCAGCGCCTCGCGCAGCGCGCGATCGTCGTCCACCACAAGGATCCTCACGGCCCGATTGTGGCATTCGCCGAGCGCCCCGCGGGAGCATTCCTACATTTGCCTTACACGCCTGGAAGCTCGCTTTATGGTTTCCGCCCGATCATCGCCGGAAGCGAGCATCGGTCCGCCCGCGTATCGCCGAACCGTCTGCGCGATTGAATGACGGGGAGTGACCGGGCCGGCGTCAACCACAACGAGGAGCCCGACCATGTCACACCAAGCGCTGCCAGCATCGCCCCGGCTAGCGCTCACGCTCTCCGCAGGGGACCGGCTGCGCGCCCTGCTGCGCGGTCGGCCCGCCGACCCGCCGTGGGCGCGGCTCGCGCTGATCGGAGTCGCGCTGCTCGCCGGGGTGCTGATGCTGTGGAACCTCACCGCGAACGGCTACGCGAACACCTATTACGCGTCCGCGGTGTACGCGGGGAGCCACAGCTTCTCGGCGCTCTTCTACGACGCGCTCGATCTCAGCCGCTATGTGGCGCTCGACAAGACCCCGCTGTCGATCTGGATGATGGCGCTCTCCGCGCGGCTCTTTGGCTTCGGCAGCTTCGCGATGCTGCTGCCCGACGCGCTCTGCGGCGTCGCCTCCGTGCTCGTGCTCCACGACGCCGTGCGCCGCACGCTCGGCCAGCGCGCGGCGATCCTCGCGGCGCTGATGCTCGCGCTCACGCCGGTCACGGTGATGATGGGCCGCTTCGACAACCCCGATGCGCTGCTCGTGCTGCTGCTCGTGTGCGCCGCGTGGGCCACGGTGCGCGCGATCGAGACCGGGCGCACCCGGCAGCTGCTGCTCGCCGGCGTGCTCGTGGGGCTCGCCTTCAACACCAAGATGCTCCAGGCCTATCTCGTGCTCCCGGCGCTCGCGATCGCCTACCTCTACGCGGGCCCCGGCCGCGTCGGGCGCCGTCTCGCGCAGCTGCTCGCTGCCGGCGCCACCACGCTGGCGGTGAGCGCCGCGTGGGTGGGCACGATGATGCTGATCCCCGCCTCGCAGCGCCCGTACGTGGGCGACACTGCGCACAACTCCTGGTGGGAATTGATCTTCGAAGCCAACGGCCTCGACCGCGTGGGGGCGAGCGGGATCGGCGGCGGGCCGTTCGGCTTCGGCGGCGGCCAGGGCGCGCTGCGGCTGTTCAACGTCCAGGTCGGCGGGCAGATCGCGTGGTTGCTGCCGCTCGCCGCGCTCGGCCTGATCGTGGGCCTGTGGACGCGCCGGCGCGCTCCCCGCACCGATCCCGCCCGCGCCGCGTTCGCGCTGTGGGGCCTCTGGGCGATCGTGCACGTGGTCGTCTTCAGCGTTGCGCTGAACCTCCTCCACCCCTACTACACAAGCGCGCTCGCGCCCGCGATCGCGGTGCTCGCCTCCGGGGGCCTGCTCGCGCTGTGGGATCGTCTCCGCGTCTCCCGGCTCGCCGCGGCGCTGCTCGCGGGGGTGCTCGTCGCGACGGCGCTGCTCGCGATCGCGCTGCTCGATCGCACCCCCTCGTTCGTGCCGTGGCTGCGCTGGCTCGTGCCCGCCGCGGCGTTCGCCTGCGCCGCGTCGATCCTCGTGTGGCGCACCCGCCCGCGCGCGGTCGTGCTCGCGCTTGCGCTCGCGGCGGTGCTCGCCGCGCCGGCGGCCTACTCGCTCGCCACCGTCGGGCGGAGCGTCACCGGCAGCAATCCCAAGGCCGGTCCGGCCGCGGCTGAAAGTGCCTCTCCCCGGGGCGGCGCCCCGCGCCTGCTCGGGGGGGCTCCCGGGGCCTCGGGGTCGCCGGCCGGCCTGAGCCTGTCTTTCGGCGGCGCAGGCGCTGGCCCCCCGGGTGTCGGAGGCATTGGCGGCGCCAGCAAGCGCGTGATCGCTTACCTCGAGGCACACCGAGATGGAACGAAGTACCTCGTCGCGGCGAGCGGCTCGATCGCGGCGGCGCCGATCATCCTCGCAACCCACCAGCTCGTGGTCACGATCGGCGGCTTCTCCGGACAGGACCCGGCGCCCACCGTCGCTCAGCTCGAGCAGCTGATCTCCTCTGGTCAGCTCCGCTACGTCTTCGGCGGCGCCCGCGCGCCCATCGGCTCATTCGGCCGAGGTCGGCTCGCAGGTGGAGGGTTCGGCCTTCCCGGCGGTGTCCCTCCCGCGGGCGGCCCTCCCGCGGGCGGCCTTCCCGGCGCCGGATCTCCCAGCACGGGATCTCCCGATGGCGGGATCCCCGACGGCGCCTTCCGCGGCTTTCCAGGCGGCCCCGGTTTTCTCGGGCGCCCGGACTCGGGCGTGCAGGCTCGGCAGCGATGGATAGCCGCGCACTGCAAGGAGGTGAGCGGCTACCCCGGCCTCGAGGGTTGCTCCGTGGCGCGTTAGGATCGAGGCGTGCTCGCCCTCACAGCAGCCCCCGGCGCGCCCGCGAACGTGAAGCTGCGCGAGGTGCCCGATCCCGTGCCGCTGCCCGGGGAGGCGCTCGTGCGGGTGCGTGCGTTCTCGCTCAACCGCGGCGAGTCGCGGCGGCTCGCGGACATGGCCGACGGGGAGCTCACCGGCTGGGACATCGCGGGGGTCGTCCAGGCCCCCGCCGCCGACGGCAGCGGCCCGCCGCAGGGCGCGCGCGTGGTTGGCCTGGTCTCGCGCGGGGCGTGGGCGCAGCTCGCCGCGGTCCCCACCGACGCGCTCTGCGAGCTGTCCGATGCGGTCTCCGACGCGCAGGCCGCGACGCTCCCCGTCGCGGGGCTCACGGCGCTGAAGGCGCTCGATGTCGCCGGTTGCGTACTCGGCCGGCGCGTGCTCGTCACCGGCGCCAGCGGTGGTGTGGGGCGCTTTGCGGTGCAGCTCGCCAAGCTCGCCGGCGCCCATGTGAGCGCGCTCTCATCCAGCGCCGCGCGAGCCCGCGGGCTGGGCCATCTCGGGGCGGATGAGATCCTCCATGTGCTGGAGCCCACGGGCGCGGAGTTCGACGCGATCGTCGAGGCCGTCGGCGGAGAGACGCTCGGGGCGGCGCTGCAGCGCGTCGCGCCGCTGGGGACCGTCGTCTCCTTCGCGTCCTCCGACCCCGCGCCCACGAGCTTCCCCACCCGCGCCCTCTTCGGGCGCGCCCCCGGCGCGCGGCTCTACGGGCTCCTCCTCTTCGCCGAGCTCGCCCAGGGGCGCTCGGGCGTCCGGGACCTCGGCCGGCTCGCCGGGCTGGTCGCCGCCGGCAGGCTCGACTGCTCGGTGGACCTCGAGTCCAGCTGGCACGAGGCCGCGGACACGATCGCCGCGCTGCTGGAGCGCCGCGTCGCCGGCAAGGCCGTCCTGCACGTCGACTGAGCCGACCGGCAGCCCCACGCCGCACGGCTCCGATGTCCTCGGCGGCGCGGTACGCGCATCGCGCTCTCCCCCGGCGGCCCCGGCGTCCGCACCTCGCCGCGGGGGCTGCGCGGAGGTTCACTCGTAGCGCTCGGCGAGCGTCTCCCAGTGGGCCATGTCGTGGCCGGGGACGATCAGCGCGTCGGGGTGCTCGCGGTCGTAGGCCTCGAGCGCGCGCACGCTGCGCTCGAACGCCTTGCGGTTCTGCGAGCGCCACGGCCGCCGGCCCTCGCGCAGCGTGGCGATCGTGTAGATCGCGTCGCCCGCGATCAGCGCCTCGCGCTCGCGCAGGCGGGCGAGGACGGATATATGTCCCGCGCTGTGCCCGGGGGTGTCGAGCAGCGTGAGCGACCCGTCCCCGAACAGGTCGAGCGCGTGCTCGAACGGGCCGTGCGCGCGGGCCGGAGGCGCGTGGAGGTCGAGCGTGCGGTAGGCGAGGCGGGGGTCGAGCTGGGCGCTGGGGTAGCCCAGCAGCGCGGAGCCCCGCGCGCGCGCCGCGCGCCACTCCGGCGCGGAGACTAGCACCGTGGCGGCGGGGAATTCCGCGAGCGCGCTCCCGTGGTCGAAGTGCAGGTGGGTCATGACGATCAGGCGAATCTCCTCAGGCGCGATGCCCCGCGCGCGCAACTGTGCCGCCGCGGTCTGCTCCGGCCGCATCTCGATATTGCGGGCGATCAGGCGACCGATCGGGCCGAGGTTGCGGTGGCGCTCGGCGGGCGTGCCCTCCGCGATCACGCGGTGGAAACCCGTGTCGATCATGATCGGCCCCGCGCTGGGGTGCTCGATCAGGAAGGCCACGATCGGGATGCGGATCAGGCGGTCCCTGGGGACCCCCACGCCGAACGCCCGCAGCGTGCCCCCGAGGCCGGGTTCCGCCTCGAACCAGCCCGCGGGCCCGCGCAGCTCGCCGCACAGCAGCGGCTGGAGCGTCACCGTCGCTCCCTCGCTGCCGCCCGGCACCGGCAGCTGCACCGGCGTGGCCTCGATCGCTGTACGCATCCCTGTAGTCTCCGGCATCCCAGCCTAGGAGGTCGTGTGATGACAGCCGACGACATCCCCCAGGAGCCGATCTCCCCCTGGAGGAGCGGATCGAGGAGGGGTACGGAGGCCGGGTGCTGACCCTTGATGGAAGTCACTTCGACGTGGTGGCCGCCGAGGGAACAATCGAGGTTTCTGCCAGCTTGAGGCTCAGGTGATCATCATCTGGGTGTGCTTCAACGGAGCCAGGGAACTTCCTGGTAACGCGAACGCGCGCGGTCTGAGTGTCGTCGCGGCGGCCGGGCTTCAACAGAGCCGGGGAATCGCTTCCCCGGTGACCCCGCTTACTGACGGCCGTGTGGCGCTGGTGCGGCCCGCTTCAACAGAGCCGGGGAATCGCTTCCCCGGTGACTCGCGTCGGTTGCCGCGCAGCACCTCGGCCAAATCGCTTCAACAGAGCCGGGGAATCGCTTCCCCGGTGACGGCTCGCCAATTATGGCGCATATTTGCAGGGGGTTTGGCGGTCAATGCGAGAGGTCGGTCCTCAGGCAGGGAGCGATGCGTCGGGCTGGGCGCCTCTCGACCCGAATTGCGCCAATATGCAGGCGATTCGGGGCTGCGAGCACCGACGGGGTTTCGCGGCGGACGTGAGCGCTCGCGGG
>JBIOEY010000011.1:0-31930 GCA_044446505.1 Solirubrobacterales bacterium | reverse complement strand
GGGTGGAGGTGGTGCCCGTGCGGGTGCGCACCCGGCTGTTCGACACCCTCGCGCAGGACTTCAGGCTGCCGATCGTCGCGGAAGCCGAAGCGGAAGCGCGGGTGGCATGGTCGCGCTCGCTCGCCTTCCCGGGTCTGCGGGCGGGGGAGCAGTTGGGCAGGCACACGGCACTGCCGGTGCGGGCGGCGCTGCTGGCCCGCGACGGGTCGGTGCTCGCGGAGGGGCCGGCAAGCGCGGCCGGGACCCGTAGCTCCCCGCTCGGCGCCGCCGCGAGCGCGCTCGTCGGGGAAGTGGGGCCGATTCCCGCGAGCAGCCAGCAGGCGCTGGAGGCGCAGGGGGTGCCCGCGAACGCGATCGTGGGGGTCAGCGGCCTGGAGCGCGCAGAGGACGAACGCCTGCGGGGCAGCCCCGGGGGGCAGTTGCTCGCAGAGCCCGCGGGGAGCGACCCCACCCGCCCGGCGGCCGGCGACGGCGGTGGGGCGCGGGTGCTGGCGCGCGCGAGCGCGCACGCGGGGGACGCCGTGCGGACGACGATCTCCCCGGCAGTGCAGAGCGCAGCGGTGAGCGCGCTGGGGGGGCAGTACGGGGGCGTGGTCGCGCTGGCGCCCGCCAGCGGCGAGATCCTCGGGGTGGCGGGGATCGGTCTCGACGCCCTGCAGCCGCCGGGCTCCACGTTCAAGATGATCACCGTGAGCGGGGTGCTGGAAGCGGGGATCGCGAGCCCCCGGAGCACGTTCCCCTACCAGACCGAGGCGACGCTGGACGGGGTCGCGCTGCACAACGCCAACGGGGAGTCCTGCGGGGGTTCGCTGGTGGCGGCGTTCGCGGCGTCGTGCAACTCGGTGTTCGCCCCGCTCGGCGTGAAGCTCGGTGCGGCGCGCCTGGTGGCGACGGCGCAGAGGTTCGGCTTCAACCACCCCACCGGGATCGCGGGCGCCCCGGAGAGCACGATCCCCCCGGCCGCCCAGATCCAGGGCGAACTGGCGGTGGGCTCCACGGCGATCGGCCAGGACCAGGTGCAGGCGAGCGCGCTGGAGATGGCGCTCGTGGCGGCGACGATCGCCGACGGGGGGCGGCGCCCCGTGCCGAGCCTGGCGCCCGGCCCGGGCGAGGGGGGCGGGCACAGGGTGCGTGCGATCGCCGCGCAGACGGCGCGCACGGTGCGGGGCCTGATGATCGACGTGGTCCGCTTCGGGACGGGCACCGCCGCGGCGATCCCCGGGGTGGTGGTCGCCGGCAAGACGGGCACCGCGGAACTCGGCAGCCCGAGCTCGTGCGGTGCGAGCAACTCCGAACGCAAGTCCGCGGAAGGCGAAGAACGATCCGCCGCAGAACGCTCCTCCGAAGAAGGCAGCTGCTCAGCCGAACAGAGCAACCCACAGAACACCGACGCGTGGTTCGCGGCGTTCGCCCCCGCCCTGCACCCGCGGATCGCGGTGGCCGTGCTGATGGTGCGCGACGGCGCGGGCGGAGCGACCGCGGCGCCGGTGGCCCGGCAGGTGCTGGAAGCGGGCCTGCGCGCGACCGCGCCCGTGTCCGGGTGAGCCTCAGACGTCCAGTTCCGCGGAGGCCGTCAGGGCGGCGTCGCCGGGGTCGAAGATCTTCAGCTCCAGGGGCCGGTTGTTGAGCGAGATGACCTTGATCCTGTAGAGCAGCAGCGCCCCCTGGGTGGGGCCGCCGGCAGCGACGGTGTCGAGGGCCGGGACCCGTCCGCCGGCGGGCAGGAGCCCGGCGCGATAGGCGAACAGGTTGGCGGGGCCGAGAGCCGTGGGCCAGTAGACGTTGCCCTGGGTGTCCGAGACCGTGAAGCTCGTGGACACGGGATGGGGAACGTCGCTGTTGTTGTAGACCTGCATGAACACCCCGAACCACTCTTCCCCGGGGTGCAGCACACGTTGGGCGGGCGTGAGACCGAGCAGGTAGGAGGCGTCCTCGGTGTCGTAGGGATTGAGCTGGCGGGAGAGCTGCACCTCGTAGACGAGCGGCCCCACGTTGAGATACGGAGCGTTCTTGCCGGAGCCTCCCGAGTAGGTGCCGGTGGTGACGCGCGTGTGGGATTCCCCGCACGCCCCGAGCGCGAGCGCCGCGAGCACCGCAAGCCCGGCGAGGATCGTGTTGCGCGGAAGGCGGGACATGCGAGGCGGCAGTTTGCCAGAAAAGCGAGGGGCCCGGCTCGCCGGCCTGGGGGCCGGCTGCGCCGGGCGGGGGGGAATCGATTTACCCGCCGGCCACCGTGACGCGCCCACCGCGCCCCTCCCCGCTCTCGATGATCGAGCGCAGGCGGCGCATCGCCTTCACGTTCTTGCGCCGCAGCCACCCGCGCGCCCCGAGGGACTCCATCAGGCGGTCGGAGAGGGTGCTGGGCTGGGTCTCGATGGTGTACCGCACGCGTGTCGAGCCCGCGGCGTCGGGAGCGAGCTCGTAGACGCCGAGGGTGCGGATGCGGTTGCCCTTGCCGCCGCGGCCCGCCTCGACGATGCGATGCGGAGCGTCCACCTCCGTGAAGGTCACGTCTCCCCAGCTGAAGCGATTCCCCGGGGCGGCCACGCGAAAGCGCGCCCCGGCCCCGCGGCCCACGGAATCCACGCGGGTGAGGTGCCAGTCGCGCAGGTAGTGGTCGGTGAACTCCGAGTGGTTGGCGATGTCCTGCAGGTACTCGAACACCCGCTCGCGGGGAGCGTCGATCAGGATCGACACGGTCAGGGGGTCCATCGGGGGCGGCAGTTTATAAGGGCGCGTCCCGGCGTGGCCGTACGCACCTATCGAGATGAGTCCCAAGCGAACCTGCGGAGAGCCTACGCCGCACGCGCGGCGAGGCGTACGCACTGCCCGCGCTCGGAGTGGCGCACCGTCTCGGTGGCCAGCGGAATGTCGCGGCGCTCCGGGCGGCACAGCTCGCAGACGACGGCGCCGCGGTGCTCGTAGAGGTGCACCCGCTCCCCCACCAGGGGAGTGCGGCCGCAATCGGTGCAGCGATTGCGATCGGCCGTCAGGACCCCAACGCCGTGGCGCAGGAGGACGCGCTCGAAGCGCTCGATGTCGGTGACGGTCGCCGCGGGCATGACCCGGGATTCGCCGCCTCGCGCCGGTCTCCTCCCGGGAGGGTTTGGGCGGCGCGCGACGAGGGTAGAAGAGCACCGCTACCCCAGTCCCGACCCTACCCGGACGGCCTCGAATCCGCCGGGACTAGACCTCGCTACCCCGGAAAGCCTACGGGTCCCCGGAAAATTACAAGTCTTTTAGACACGTCGAGGAAAGTCTCGTTATGATCGCCACAAGGTTCCGCCGGCAGGAGGGACGCCGGGACGTAACCCAACAGGAAAGAGGGAGCTGCGAGATGGTGGAGTCACTTACCTCGGGCACGATGGCGGGAGCGGGATCCTTTCGCTGTCAACGCTGCGGCTACGTCCTGACACTGGCGGCCTCCGACACGCTCAGCGACTGCCCGGGCTGCGGGGGGGCGAGCTTCGTGCGCGCCTCGCTGTTCAGCGCCGGGCGCCTCGGAGGCACGGCCGCCGAAGGCGGGAGCGCCGCCGAGCAGGGCGGCGGTCTGATCTCCGAAGCCGCCGATGAGCAGGAGGCGGCGTGGCTGATGGAGGTCAGAGAGCGGATCGAGGAGCCCGGGGAGTACCTCGCGTATGTGGAGGACGGGGAGACGACCGTGATGGAACTGACACACGAGTGGACCCGTGTGGGGCGCAGCCTCGCGGCGGATGTGCGCTTCGACGACCCCACCGTCTCGCGCAGGCACGCGCTGCTGGTGCGCCAGCCCGACGGGGTGCGGGTGCTTGACGACCGCAGCCTCAACGGCGTGTTCGTCAACGGCGAACGGATCGAGTGGCGGATGCTCGAGGACGGCGACGAAATCGTGGTGGGGCGCTACAGGCTGCGCTTCCTCAGCGTCCCCGCGCTGAGGACGGGCGCGACGCGCGGGCTCTTGACGCGGGACATCCGCGGGTCTACCCTCTAGCTACTCTCGATGGGGAGAGGCAACTTACAGTCCGGGATTCAGCGCCTGGAAAACGCGGCCTGAGCCACGGTTCGGCCGGACGGCGGTCGCGCTCCTCCACCCGCTCCTTCGCCGGGCAGGGAGGGAGGAACGATGTTCCACCGCAACCACCTCGGCACCCAGCCGGACCCGGCCGGCTCTGCCGTCGGCGCCGAAGCGCGCCCATGCGATCTGCGCGTGCGCACGCTCGACGCGATGATCGCCACCGCCGCGTACCGGGGCTACGATCGCACCACCGTGGAGCGGGTGCTCCAGACCGCGGACGTCCCAGCGGCGGTCTTCGACGAGCACTTCGCGAACAAGGAGGACTGCTTCCTGCAGGCGCTCGACGCGCTGATCGCGCGAACGGAGAGCAGAGTGCTGGAGGCGGTGCGGCGCGTGGCGCCGTGGCCGGAGCGCGTCCGCTCGGGGCTGCGCGCTCTGCTGGAGGCGCTCGCGGAGGACCCCGACGGCGCGCGGGTGCTGCTCGTGGAGTGCCTCGGGGCGAGCCCCGCGGCGAGCGAGCGCCCCCGGGCGCTACTCAGGGTGTTCCCGCCGCTGCTGGAGGAGGGCCGCTTCCACTGCGCCAACCCCGACCTCCTCCCACCGGGGACCCCGGAAGCGATGGTGGGCGGGATCGCCGCGATCCTGCACCGGCGCGCGCTCGAGGACCGCACAGGCGAGCTACCCCGCCTGTGCGGCGACCTCACCTACTTCGCGCTGCTCCCCTACCTCGGCCACCAACGGGCGATCGTGGCGTCGTATGCGAAGGAGCCTATTTCGCGGACGTGACCTGCGGGAATTCGCTCGTCACGCCTTCCCACGTGAAGGGGTTCTGCCGGGTGCAGGCGGGCGCGCCAACCGCGTTGGCGGTGCCGGCGAACTGGTTGACCACGTGGTCCTGGACCAGCTGCTTTTCGAGCGGGCTCTGCGCTTCGGCGGGGTTGGACGCTTCGGGTGGCAGGCCGAGCGACGGCGCGGCATCGGCGCAGGCCGCTGTGCTGAGGACCTGCAGGCCGCCGTTGCCCACCAGGCTGAAGGCGCCCGGCTGGAAGTAGGGGGTCGCGCGGTTGGTGCCGATCCGTTTGCCGTACACGGCGAGGCCTTCCGGGTTGATCGTGACCAGGGTGCGCAGGTAGTGCTGAATCTGCTGGTTTGAGGTGTCGGAGTTTTTGTTGTGCGCCTCCGTTGCGGCGGTGACGTTGGCGAACAGCGCCTGCAGCTCGGGCACGTACTGGCCGGTGAACTTCAGGAACGGCTCGAAGTTGTGCAGCACCGGGACGACGTTTTCGAGCAGCGGGGTGAGCAGACCGAAGCTGCGCTGGAACGCCGGCAGTCCCTGCTTGGAGGCGCTCGTGAACGGGCCGAGGTTGGTGAGCAGACTGTTGAAGTCGGGGGTAAACGACTGCACGCCCCGCAGCAGCGGGGTGAGCTCGCGCTCCCACGCGTAGGACTGGTCGAGCACGGGACTCGCGACCGCCGTGAGGCTGTCCAGTTCGCGCAGCGTCGCCTGCGAGCGCTGCTCGAAGGTGGGCAGCAGGCGCACCGCGTTGGCGAACTGAGCGCTGCTGTGGGCGAGCGCGTGGAAGGTGCGCTCGCCGTGGACGATGAACCCGCGGAACTGGTTGTCGCGTTCGGTGAGCGCGTCGAACACCACCCCGGTGTTGCGCACGACCGCGCGCACGGCGCCTTCCTGGGAGGCGAGGATCCTCGCCAGCTTGTTGGCGTTTTCCACGAACGGCTCGAGCACGGCGAAGCCCGAGTTGATCTGTTCGCCGCGCCCGTTGAAGGCGGCGGCCGAGGACCGCATCCACACTTTGAAGGCGGCACGCGTCCGAGGGTCGAGCGCGGAGAGGATGTCGTCGAGCGTCACCGCCGGCTCGACCTGGCTGGCCGGGATCCGCCCGCCGTCGGGCACCAGTCTCACCGCCCCGCCCGTATGCTGGGGCAGAAGTTCGATGAAGGTCTCCCCCAGCAGCGTCTTCTGGCGCAGGAGCATGCGGTCGTTGGAGGGCACCGGGGCGTACTGGTGGTCCATTTCGACGGTCACGTCGGTCAGCCCGTTGGAGTGCGTCGCGAGGCTGACGACGTGGCCGACGTTGACGCCGCTGATGCGCACGTCGGACTGTTCGGCCAGCGCCAGCGTGCGCGAGAGCTCGACGGTGAAGCGGTAGCCCTTCGGCTTCAGTGGCACGGGGCCGCCGAAGGACTCCCACAGGAACAGCAGCAGGCCGAAGCAGCTCAGCGCGAACAGCACGATCACGAGGATGTTCGCCAACGTCGGCGCGCGCTTCTGCATCAGTGCCCCCCTCCGCTCGCCGCCGGCGCCAGCGCGGAGGCGTCGGGGCCCTGGCCGAAGACGCGATCCGCGAGTCTGGCCGTCGGGCTGACGCCGTGGCGCAGGCTCGCGGCTTTCGCCGGGGCCGGGCTAGCCGCCGCCGCGCACTCCGATGGATTGGGCGGGTTGAGTAGGTGGATGATCAGCCCCGCCGTCGGGTCGGTCTTCCCAACCGGTTCCAGGGTCGGCACGATCTGGCAGTTGAAGTACAGCAGCGTCTGGCCGACTGCGCCGTGGGCTTCGCCCTGCGAGAGGACGCTGTTGAGGTTGTGGGCGCCCCAGTTCGCGAAGAACTCGAAGCCGGCCTGGTTGGGGCCGGGGTTGTAGTTGAGCTCGTTGAAGAGTTCGTTGAGCACCGTGAAGCTCGTGGTCAGCTGGGGCGAGGCCTGCGCGAAGTCCTGTAGCGACGGCTGCAGCTGGTCGATCACCGGCAGGATCTCGCGGAGCAGCGGCCGGACTTCGTACTTGAGGATCGGCGTGGTCGTGCGGAAGGCCGTCTGCGAGGCGCGCTCGGCGGGGGCGAGCTCCTTCGCGAAGGGCTCCAGAGCGTGCAGCGTGGAGCCGGTGACGTGGACCGCAGTTGCGAGTTTGCCGAAGCTGTGGTTGGCCTGCGCGAGCACGCCGGGCAGCTGGTGCAGGGTGCTCTGCACCGCGCGGTCCTGCGCCGCGAAGGTGGCGAAGACCGCGTTGGAGGAGTCGACCAGCTGGGCGAGCTGGCTGTCCTTGTTGCCGAGCGCTTCCATCAGCAGCCGGAAGTTGTGAATCGCGCGGCCCACGTTGACCTGGCGCTTGGCGACTTCGCGGCCGATCGCCCCGAACTCGCGGGCGAGCGGGGCGAAGCGCTTGAGCGTCGCCGACAGGTTGGCACTGTTGCCCGAGAGGCCCTGCGCCGCTCCCGCGAGCAGCTCCTGCAGGTAGGCGCGCGTTTCGGTGTCGAGGGCGGCGAGGAATTCGTCGAGGTTGCCGTCCGGGCTGGTCTGAGCGACCGGCAGCGTGTAGCCGCTGGGCACCCGCCCCGCGGCGGGGGTGCCGGGGGAGACCTCGACCGTCTCGTCCTTCAACCCCGTCTTGGGCCGCAGCAGCATCGTGGCGTTGCGGTAGATGTAGTGGGCGTACTTGGGCGTCAGGTTCATGCTCACCACCCCCCGACCGTTGCGCAGTGCGACGCTCGAGATTTCGCCGATCTTCGCCCCCGCGATCGTGACCGACTGGCCCTGGCCGGGGGTGACCGCCTGGGCGGTCTCGAATTCGCCGTTCAGCTTGAAGGATTCGCGGCCGAGGATCGGCACCCACGCCGGCACCGAGAGGCGCTCGTGGGCCAGGATGTAGCCGGCGCTCCCGGCGGCGATCACGATCATCGTGATGACCGCGATGAACGCCGCGCGGTAGCGCTCGATCTGGTCCCGGATCCCGCGGCCGCCCTCGTGACTCTCAGGAGTCATCATCCACCCCCGTCCGCGGGACCGGAAGCAAGAGGCCCGTTGAAGTCGGGCAGCTTCTGCTTGTAGCAGGGCACGAGCGGCCGGTAGGGGGGCTCGCTGCCGGGGAAGCGCGGGCGGGTGCCTTCGGGGACGAGCGCCGTCTGCGCGACCAGGCGTTTGTCGCCGGCCGGCGCACCCGGCTTCACGGTCGTGGCCGGCGGCGAGAGCACCGCGTTGCCGACGCCCCCCGCGATGAAGCGCCCCGCGGCGCCGTTGCCGTCGAAGTTCTGGCCGATGCCCGCGAGGCCCGCGAGCGCGTACCAGAACTCCTTGTAGGCTTCCGCGCCCGAGGTGTTGGGCCCGTCCTGGAGCTTGGTTTTGATGCTCGGGAAGAACACCTTCGTCAGGCACTGGTTGAACTGGCTGAACTGCTGCTGGAAGGCGGCCTGGCTGCCGAGCACGCCCGCGATCTCCGGTGCCGCGGTGCTCAGGCCGGCGGCGACGCCTCCGAGCTCGCTCGGCGCGAGCGCCGCCTGGGTCTGCGCGATCCAGGGGAAGGCGGCGGCGGCCGTGGCGGGGAGCTCTTCCACACCGGGGATGATGTCCAGCGCGAAGGCCCGGATCGAGGGGGCGGCGGTGGCCAGTTCGGTGAAGCCGCGTTCGGTGACGCGCAGCGCGCTTGGCAGCTCGGCGACGGCCGTGCGCAGGCTCGGCGCCTGCGCGGCCAAGGACCCGAGGAAGGTGTCGAAGTGCCCGAACAGTTCGCCGAGCTGCTGCTCGTGCACGTCGAGCTGGGCGGTGACTTTTTCGAGGCTCGCGACGAGCTTCGAGAGGTCGTGCGATTCGGTGCCGCCCACCGCCTGGCTGACGATCGCGCTGTCGCGCAGCGCCGCGGGGCTGAGCTGGTAGGCCCGGTTGAACGCCTGCGCCCCGTTCAGACCGCGCACTTCCGGGGCCTGTTCGGCGTCCTGCGCGGCCGTCGGCTTGGCGGTGAGCGCCGCCCCGTATTCGATCAGGAAGGTCTGCAGGTTGGCGCGCGTGTCGGTGTTGAGCGCGTCGAGCACCTGGTCGAGCTGGACCGGGTCGGAGGTCTGCGTGACCGGGATCGTGTAGCCGGATGAGACCACGTGGGCGGAGGGACTGCCGGGCTGCATTTCGACGAACCAGTTGCCCTCCAGGAAGATCCGCGGGCGGATCTTGAGCGTCGCATCGGCGTGGATCGGCAGGCCTTTGCCTTCGATTTCCATGCTCACGAGCGCCGCGTTGCCCTCGCGCTTGATCGAGGTGACCTGGCCGACAGCGACTCCGGCGATCCGCACCGGGGACTTCGGGCGGATGCTGAGCGCCGAGTTGAACACGGCGTTGAGGCGGTAGCCGTGTTTGAACGGGATGTGCTTGGTGAAGCCGAAGTACACCACGATCGCGACCACGACCAGGAAGACGATCCCGAAGCGCACAGGGTTCGAGCGCCTCTGCAGCTCGGAGACCGCGACCTGCTCGCGGCGGCGCCACCAGCGCGCGCGGCTCATTTTCCGCTCCCCTTGCTGTTGCCGGCGCTCGACGAGGACCCTTCCTTGGGGAGGTACTTCGACGTCGAGCTCGGATACGTTTCCCCGAACAGGCTTTCGCTGCGCTTCGTCACGTCGTGGTTCGTCCCGAGGGTGGTTGAGGTGTTGCCGATCACCATCTTGCCAGCCACGTATTTCTGGTTGCCCGCTTCGCACTCCTTCGGCTGACCGGGGCCGGCCACGTAGGGGTAGGGGGTGTAGTGCAGGTAGTTGTTCGGGATGACCTGGCCGGTTGAACCGCTCTTGTCTTCGGACCCTCCGTTGGCCGGCCCCGCGGCCTGCAGCCCCTCGGCGTTGGGCCCGGAGGGGCTGAGAACCGCCCCCACGCGCGCCAGCGTGCCGTTCCCGACGCTCTCTGTGAACAGGTTGGCGATGTTGCGGAACGCCAGCGTGGCGTAGTTGCAGGTGGTCTGCGCCGGGGCGATCCCTTCGAGCAGCGGGTTGCCGAGCTGCGCCGTCTTGGTGATTTCTTCGAGGCCGAGCCCGACGACGGGGTTCTGGGCGAAGGCCTGGAACGCTCGCAGCGCGCTCGCCAGCTGCGGGTTCAACGCGGCGGCGGCCTTCAGGTTGACGGCGCCGACTTCGAGGGCGTGGCCGAGCGGCATGGCGACGGTGCTCAGGATCTGCGCGCTCGGGCGCAGCAGGCGGATGAACTTGGTGGTCTTTTCGATGAACGGCTCCTGCACCGGAAACGAGTGGATCGCCTGGCGCAGCGCCGATGGGCCACCTTCGATCGTGCGTTCGAGCGAGGGCGACGCGCCGGCAAGCGCGGTGAAGAAGGTGTCGAGCTCGTCGAACAACGCCGCCTGCGTCTCGGCCACCGGCGCGACCTGCGAGGCGGCTTTGTCGAGCGCGACGAACAGCTCGTGCAGGCCGGTCTGCGGCGAGGCGAGGTTGTGCAGCGCCGGGACCGCATTGCGCACGAGCGGGCGCAGCGTGGCGAGCGTGTTGTTCAGGCCGAGTCCCCGCCCGGCGAAGGCGTCGCCGAAGGCGTTCGTGTTCTGCTCGATCGCGATCCTTGTCTTCTTATCGAATATATTGAAGAAGTCCTGTATCTGGACAGGTTCGTGCGACTGCGAGACCGGGATCGTCGCGCCTTCCGGGAGCGTGCTGCTGGAGCTCCCGCGCGTCAGTTCGAGGTACTTCAGGCCGATCGTCGAGACGGACTCCACGATCGTGTGCGTGTCGGCGGGCAGCGGCCCCGCGTGCTTTTCGAGCTTGAGGCTGGCGATCGCGGTGACCCGTCCGGTCGCGGGGTCCTGGTGGGGGACGAGCCCGTTCACGACCCCCACCCGCCGGCCGGCGATCCGCACCTGGTTGCCCGACTGCAGGCCCGAGGCTTCGGGCAGTTCCGCCTTGACGTTGTAGGTGGGAGTGAACGGCAGCCCGTTGTTGGCGTTGTAGGAGATGTAGACGGCCACCGACGCGATCAGCGTCGTGAGCGCCCCGATCAGCAGCGGGCTTCCGGCGAGGGAGCTGCGGCGGCGGGGGCTCATCAGGGCACCTGCGTGGGGTCGCAGCCGAGCTGGCCGTTGTCGGTGAAGGGAGCGGAGCCGTCGGCCGGCGGCGGCGTCGCGCCCGAGCCGGGGCAGCGGCGCAGCTGGCGGCCCTGCAGGCCCTGCAGGCCCTGCGGCGGGGTGGCCGGGGTGAGCGTGTTGCCGGCGCCGAGCTTGAAGTTGTCGAACACGGGGCTCACGCGCGCGTAGTGGCCGTCGGCGTCGTAGTAGCCCGCGCTCGCCCCCAGGTCGTGCACGGCGCCCTGCAGGTCGGGTGCGTATGGCCCGAAGAAGGCGGTCACCGGGACCGATTCCTGCAGCGCCTTGACAGCGTTCGGCGAGCCGCTCGCCAGCGCCTGCGCCAGCCCGGGCAGCGCGAGCGCGGCGTCGGTGAGGTCGTTGCTCGGCCCCGGGCGGCTGAGCGCGAGGCTGAGGTTGTGCAGCACCGGCCCCGCCGCGACCACCAGCGGCTCCAGGCGCGCGAAGAGGGGCGCAAGCTGCTTGGTGTCGGGCCCGGAGACCTTGAAGAACCGGCGCAGCGCGGCGAACGTGGAGGGCAGCTGCGCGAGCGCGCGGTTGCCCTGGCTGAGCGTGGCCGGCAGCTGCGCCACCCCCTGCTGGAGGCTCGCCTGCTCGGCGCCGAGCGCCTGGAAGGCTTGCTCCCCGTTCGTGATCACGCCCGTCAGTTCTTCGCGGTGCGCGGCGAGCGTGGTGAACGCCTTGGCGGACTGCACGAGGAAGTCGGTGAGCGTGCGCTGGTCGCGGGTCAGCTCGGCGAAGATGTGGTTCGCGGCGGCGAGCGCGGGGCTGAAGTATTCGGTGTCGATGCCCAGCGCCTGGCTGGCGCCCGCGTACTGTTCGGCGGTGCCCACGAAGAGCTCCTGCAGGCCTTTGCGCGTGGCCGGGTTCAGGGTGTTGAACAGCTGATCGAGGTCGGTGGTCCCCTGCGCGGAGCCGGCGGGCAACGTCGCGCCGGCGGGCAGCGCCGGGCGGTTGTTGGGGCCCGGGGAGAGCGCCACGAAGCGCCCGGCGACGGTCGTCAGCGAGGGCACCCTGATCTGCGCGGTGGTGCCTTCGTGCAGCGGCACCAGCGAGCCGTCCACGTGGATCGTGATCAGCGCCTTTTCACTCGGACTGAGCGCGATCGCCGTGACGCTCCCCACGGGCACGCCGCCGACCTGCACCTGGTCGCCCAGCACGATCTGGCTGGCGTTGTCGAGTTCGAACTTGTATGTCGCCCCCCCGCCGCCTGAGAACGCGATGTAGGCGACGATTGCGACCACCAGCGCGAGCGCGCCGACGGCCAGCCAGCGGCCCACGCCCGACGGTGGAGGCGAGATCGGCCGCGGCGGTCCCGGAGGGCCGCTCGGGGGCGGGAGTGGCTCGGATGGGATCCCACCCGCCCGCGGCGGTGGCGTGGTCGTGGCCACTCTCACCCACCTCCCAGACCGTTGGAGTGAGTCCCGCTGCCGGTCGAAGTGGTCGGGGGCGCAGCTGTCGGGGATCCGCCCGCGGCGCTCGACGGAGATCGGTTGGATGTACCCGGGTCGGGGATCGCGGCCGCGGAGGGTGCGCCCGCCACGGCCGGCTCGGGGATCTCGCCGAGCCGCGAGATCAGCTGGATCCACTGGCTCGGCGCGAGCGAGGCGTCCACCGCGCGGGCGGCGCGGGCGCGACCGGCGGGCACCGCGCCAGGCGTCGCGCCGAAGTCCACGTGGATCAGGCCGCGGTGGCCGGGCAGCGTCAGCGTGTTGTCGGTTCCGGGATAGCTGTTCGCGCTCACGATCTCCGCGGGCTTCATCGTGCCCTGCAGGCGCAGCAGCCGGTGTACCGCGATGTCGGCGATCGAGCCCGGGCCTTCGTGGCCGACGATCGGGGTGCCGTCGATCGCGGAGATGTCGAGCGCATCCCCGGCTGCGCCACCGGCGAGGTTGCGCGCTCCCGCGGCGCCCGCAGCGTTGCCGCAGCTGGCGGCCGCGACGGTGGGCCGCAGCCCGGAGACCGAGAGGAACTCGAGCGCCGCGAGCACCCGTCGATCGACCTCACCGGCGCGCACCTCGCCGCGCTTGCACGGGGCGAGGTGGATGGCGCGGTCGTGCAGTACCTGCTGCTCGAGCTGGGGCTTTGACTCCAGCAGGACCTGTCCCACCGTCGGGGAGGTCGCGAGGAACGGGTTCTCGCCCTTGGCCCTGAAGATCGAGGTCGCCTCCAGGCGCACCCAGCCATCGAGGATCGGCTTGGGGTCGATCAGCGGCGCCCCCGCGCCGGCCGGACGGATCTGGAAGAGCATGTGCGGTTCGCCCCCGCCGACGGGCGGGTTGGGCTGAGCGATGGCCGGATTGGGCTGACCGGGCACCGACCCTGACGCCGCCGCTTCGCCTTCCCCGGCCACGCCCAGGTGCCCGAGCACGGTCCCGGCGAGCACCTGGACGCCGGGACGCAGCGGGTGCAGGTAGACCTCGTTGGGCCCTGCACGGAAGGTCCGGGGCGCCGATGCCGGCGCGGGATGCACGGGCGCGCTTCGAACTCCGGCCGACGGCGCGGGGGGAGCTTCCAGGGAGCCCGCCACCCCCATCGCCAGGCTCGAGCTGACCGCGCCCTGCGAAAGCGGCGAATGCGGCTGCACCCCGGCGCTGGCGGGAGCGCTCGGCCGGGGGCCCACGCCGCTGCCGGGCCGGGAGATGCGCGCGCTGATCGCGCTGTCCATGCGCGGTTCCAACACGGGATACAGCGCGGCGACGCTGTCGAGCTCTGCATACGTGTAGGTGTTGCCGTAGGCGTCGCGCAGCGATACGTAACGACCGAGCGTGGGCGAGTCGCCGACCGCAGTCACCTCTCCGTCCTGTACGGCGATCACCGGCGCCCCAGGCTGCGAGTAGATCACGGTGCCGGCGAGTGGAGCCGGACCCCGCCCGCTCCCAGATCCGGACCCGGTGGCGGGAGCGGCGGGGAAGCCGTCGGTGAAGTGCGCGGGCGCGTGCACCGGGAAGCGCGATTCGGTCAGGCCCGCAATCGCACTCAGCAGTTCCGGCGGGGTGCCCCCGAGCAGCTGCGCGCGCAGCAGCACCGATTCGACATACGCCTGGGAGTGGTTGTAGGAGAAGATCGCCGCGCGGATGTGCTGCGCCCCGCCGGCCGCCGCCAGGTACCTGGCGGCGGCGAAGACCGCGTCGGCGGGGTTGTAGGGATCCTCGTAGCCATCGCCGTTGGCGTCCACCCCATAACTCACCCAGGAGGAGGGCAGGAACTGCATCCAGCCCTCGGCGCCGGCGCTGGAGACGCTCAGATCGCGCCCGTAGTCGGTCTCGACCTCGTTGATCGCGGCGAGCACCTGCCAGGGGATTCCGTAGGCGGTGCCCGCGGCCTGATAGATCGGGAGCAGGAACGGGGGGATGCGGAAGCTTTCGATGAAGAAGTCCGGGACCCCCGAGATCGGCGTGCCGAGGGATCCGGAGCCCACCCACCCCGGCGGCGTGAGCGTCGAGGGCGGCGGCGCCGGGAGCTTCGAGGGCCGCTTGGTGGCGCTGCCGTTGGAATTGGTTCCGGTGCCTGTCTTGCCGGGGCTCCTATGCGCACGGCCGTGCCCCGTCGAGGAGCCCGGAGCGCTCTCGGCCTGCGGGCTCTGGGCCGTGACTTCGGGCGCGGAGGTCGTGGCGGTGCCTTCCGTGCTGCTGGGCGCCCCGCCCGGCGCGGCGGGTGGGGTTTCGCCCACAGCCGGTTCGCCCACCTGACCGTGCACTCCCGCGGGCGCTTCGGGAGCGGGCGAGGTCGCGGTCGATGTCGACGTCGTCGTTTCGCTTTCGGCGGCGGGCACTCCCGACGCTTCGCCCTGGGCACCGGTGGCGGTAACAGCCGACAGCGCCAGCACCAGCACCCCCACGAGGGCCGCCCACGAGCGGGCGCGGAGTCGGCGGTTGTGGCGTCGTGGGATCATCGCTGGATCAATTCCCGAGCAGGTAGTTGAGCAGCAGCCCGCTGGCTTCGGAGCTTTCGCCGCTGGGCGTGTAGTACGTGGTGCCGGCGCTCGCGCCTCCCACCGGCTGGGCGGTGAGCGAGGCGGGCGCGCCCTTGGCGCCGGCGCCCCCGAACAGGCTCCCGGCCGTTTCCGAGCCGGGGTACTCCGCGATCGCCTGGGACGGGGTGGCACCGTGCGCGATCGCGGTGATGCGCTCCATCGCGAGGCTCGTGTCGCTCGCGCTCGACGCGGAGTGCGCCTGCGCGGCCGCACCTGAGGTGTTGATGAAGTTCCCTTCGCAGCCGCTCGAGGGCACGATCTTGTAGGAGACGCAGAGCGTGCTGACCAGCCCCGTGCGCAGGAAGTGCCCGAGCGAGTTGTAGCCGTTGGCGGCGTTGCTGCCGAGGAAGATGAAGTCCAGCAGGCGCTCCAGGCCGCCCGTCGCGCGGAAGCTCGAGAGTAGCGCCGAGAGGTTGCTCGCAAACGGCTTCGTCGCACTGCCCAGCGTCTCCAGGCGTTTGAGCAGCGGCTGGGAGGAGACGAGCGCCGGTCCGATGATCTTGGAGGTCTTGCCGAGGCTTTCGAAGTACCGCGCCGAGCTGACGGTGAACGGCCCGATGCTCTTGAACGTGCGGTTGATGCCGGGAGCAGCCGCGCCGAGGGCGGTGAAGGTCGGCGTGGACTGTTCGGCGAGCTGGTCGAGCTGTTTGAGATAGGGGCCGAACTCGCGCAGGAACGCGGGGAATTCGCGCAGGCCTTCGGCGAGCGCCCCGCGGTGGCGGGCGGTTGCCGTCTGCACGGTGTTGCTCTGGGCGAAGAATTCGGCGAACTGGCGGCGATCGCGGGCGATCGGCATGAGCGCGCGGTCGCTTTCGACGGCGAGGTTGCCGAGCACCTTGTTCTCGGCGGCAAGGATGCCGATCACCTTTTCCAGTTCGCGCAGCGCCGGGTTGGAGCGGTGCAGGACCGCGTTCAGGTCGTTGCCGCGCCCGGCGAAGCCGGTGCCGAGTTCGTTGATGATGATCGCCAGGCGCTGGTTCTCGGGCAGGTGGTTGATGTCGCTGAGCAGGTCCACGTCGATCGGGCTCGATGTGTTGACCACCGGCAGCAGCCACTCCCCGGCGCCTTCCCGGCCGGCCGGGATCTGGTGCAGCGGCGGTGGCAGCGGCGTGCCTTCCGGACGCGGCTGGGTGGGCAGGCAGTTGACGAACTTCTCCCCGATCAGCGCCTGCGGTTCGATCGTGCAGGTCGCGTCCGCGCGGAAGTCCTGGAAGCCCGGATCGACGATCTTGAGCGTGACGGCCGCCTTGCCCTGCGGCGTGGGCGTGACCGTGCCGACCGTGCCGACCTTGACGCCATCGATCTTGACGTCCTCGCTGGGGACGATGTTGGCGGCGCTGTCGAAGATCGCGTGGACGGTGTAGCCCCCACCCGAGCCCCCGGCCGCGGTCGCGAGCAGGATCGCGACGAGCAGCGCGGCAGCGAGGAGCCCGCCGGCGATCGCTGCCGGCGCACCCCTCCTCGACGACCCGACGGTACCCGTCCTCACAACCGATCCTTCTCCTCCGTCCGAGCAGCGAGTGAGACGACCCCTCTCCGCTGAGGTCGCCCCCACCCGCTCTCGCTTCAGCACCGACGCCTGCCCCAGCGGGCGTCGGTGGTTTGACCTAGCTCGCCATCAACGGCTTCTCAACCTACTTCTTGTGCCTGGGGCACGGGGCCTTGTATTCGCTCGGGACCGTTTCCCCGCTCAGGAACGTGATTTCCACCTTCAGCGGGAAGCCGCCCTTCGGGCACTTCTTGGGGACGGTTCCGTAGGAGATCAGCTTTTTGCCCTTCTTGTACGCGGCGCCGATCTTGACCTTGAAGTATTCGGCCGACCCGTCGAGCGCCCCGGGAACCGATTCGACCAACGGCACTTCGGCAGTGAACACCTGCCTGCCGCCCACCGTGGTAAAGGACCCTTTGGGATAGAGTTCAACCGAAGCCGGCGTCGCGCCGAAGACGCCGAACAGGAGGCCGCCACCGGGGGCGAAGAATGCCTGCACGGTCAACGTCTCATGGACGCGTTCGCTGCCGAAGCTGACGAAGCCACGCGCTTCGCCCAGCGGGCTGGCGAACGATTTCTTCGGGCACGCCGAGGGGCCCTTTTCCTTGAGCACGGCTTCCGAGCAGGTGGCGAACCCCTTCGTGGTCAGCTTCACGCCGGCCGGCAGGGTGCTCTTGACCTGCGTGATCGGCGAGGGAGCCCCACCGTATTCGGTCCCACGGATCGTGGCTTCGACTTCGAAGGCTGCCCCGGCGCCAAGGATGTCGCCGGTCCCGGGGTAGGTCGCGCTGTGGGGGTTGCTTGGGTTGATTGGGATGGGGACGGCGGCCGCTTTTATCGTGACCGTGGGCGTCGCGGAGGCGGCGGCCGGCAGACCGGCCAGGAGCCCCACGATGCCAAGGCCGAGCAAGGCCCTTCTAGTGGATGCAATGCGCATCATCAGCTTGTCTCTCCTCTGTGTGTTTGATGTAGACAGGTCGCCTCGATCCGGGTAGCTCCGAACCGTGCTCGGCCCGGCGACATCGAGATCACCGGGCCTCCCAGCCCGGAGAACGATGGCGATTCTCTCTCAGACTCTATCTGTCGCGGACGATGCCTTCAAGTTCGAGCGAACGGACAGCCCGAGCGCGGGCTCCGCTCCAGCTCTTGAGCTTGGCTTTATAAACGTCGCGTGTCTTCACTGTTCGAACGCCCAATCCACCTGCTCAAACCTAAGGCTGAGGTAGAGGGTTAGATCATGGGGGCAGCCGCGCGCGACCCGTCCAAATCGATATACAGATCGACACCCCACCTCAGGAGGAGACCGATGGACTTCCAGCCAAGCGCCCGCTGTCTCGAGTTCAAGGAGCGCCTCACCGCGTTCATGGACGAGCACGTCCACCCCGCCGAGCCCGTCTACGAGCACCAGCTGCGCGAGTCCGGCGGGGCGGGTGGGATCTCCTCCATCCAGCCGCAGGTCATGGAGGAGCTCAAGGCGCTCGCGCGCGAGCGGGGACTGTGGAACATGTTCCTACCCGACCCCGAGCGCGGCGCGGGGCTCTCCAACGGCGACTACGCCCCGCTCGCCGAGATCCTCGGGCGCAGCCACATCGCCTCGGAGGCATGCAACTGCTCCGCCCCCGACACCGGGAACATGGAGGTGCTGCACCAGTTCGCCACCGAGGAGCAGCGCGAGCGCTGGCTCGATCCCCTGCTCGCCGGAGAGATCCGCTCCGCGTTCGCGATGACCGAGCCCGACGTCGCGAGCTCCGACGCCACCAACATCGCCCTGCGGATCGAGCGCGACGGCGAGGAGTACGTCTTGAACGGGCGCAAGTGGTGGATCTCCGGCGTCCTGCACCCCCACTGCCGGATCATGATCGTGATGGGCAAGACGCGCACCGACGGCCCGCGCCACAGCCAGCAGAGTCAGATCCTCGTACCGCTCGACACCCCCGGCGTGCAGGTGCTGCGCGCGCTGCCGGTGTTCGGCTACTACGACCACGAGGGCCACGCCGAAATCCTCTTCGAGGACGTTCGCGTCCCCGCCTCGAACCTCATCGCCGGCGAGGGCGAGGGCTTCATGATCGCCCAGGCGCGCCTCGGGCCGGGCCGCATCCACCACTGCATGCGCTCGCTCGGAGCGGCCGAGCGCGCGCTGGAGGCGATGTGCCGCCGCGCCGCCTCCCGAGTCACCTTCGGGCAGCCGCTCGCCGCGCGCGCCAACATCCAGGACTGGATCGCCGAGTCCCGCATCGAGATCGAGATGGCCCGCCTGCTCACGCTCAAGGCCGCCTGGCTGATGGACACCGTCGGCAACCGCAACGCCCGCACCGAGATCTCCGCGATCAAGGTGGCCGCACCCAACATCGCCCTGAAGGTGATCGACCGCGCGATCCAGGTCCACGGCGGCGGCGGCGTGAGCGACGACTTCACGCTCGCCTGGGCCTACGCCCACCTGCGCACCCTGCGCCTCGCCGACGGCCCCGACGAGGTCCACAAGCTCTCGATCGCCCGCCGCGAGCTCGCGCCCTACATGCAGCAGGGGTGAGGGCGCGCGGCAAGCGGGTCGCGGGGCTGGTTGAGCCCCTGCTCACGCGCGGCAAGCGGGTCGCGGGACGGCTGGGCGAGCCGCTGCTCACGCTCGCCGCCGGGCTCGCCGCCGCGATCCCGGTGATCGCCGCCACCGTCAGGGCCGTGCAGGACGGCTGGGTGCCCGTCGCCGACCGCGGGATCATCGCCACCCGCGCCCACGACGTCCTCACCTCGCACATGCCCCTCGTCGGCCAGTACACCCTCGCCGGCGAAGTCACCGGCAACGTCACCCACAGCCTCGGGCCGATGCTCTTCTGGCTGCTCGCGATCCCCGCCCACGCCGGCAGCACCGTCGGCATGACCGTCACGGTCGGCGCGCTCAACACGCTCTGCATCCTCGGCTGCGTCGCGCTCGCCCGCCGCCGCGGGGGACGCGCGCTGATGGTGATGACCGCGCTCGCCATCGCGCTGATGTGCCAGTCGCTCGCCGCCGAGACCTTCCACGACGTCTGGAACCCCTCCGCCGGCCTGTTCCCCTTCACGCTGCTGATCTTCCTCTGCTGGTCGCTCGCCTGCGGGGAGTACCGGCTGCTGCCGCTCACGGTGCTCGTCGCGAGCTTCGTCGTGCAGACACACCTCACCTATCTCCCCCCCACGCTCGCGCTGCTCGCCGTCGGCTTCGGGGGCCTCGCCGCCCGCTGGATCGTGCGGCGGCGGCGGCGCGCGATGACCGAGACGCGCCGTCACGAGGCGGGGCGGGACGGTCATGCGGAGGCTGACGCGGGCGCATCGGCAACAGCGGCGCCGGCGGCCGGCTCGAGCCGGCGCTCGCTGGTTGCGTGGGGGCTCGCCACGGCGCTCGTCGCGGCGCTCTGCTGGAGCGCCACGCTCGCCGAGCAGCTCACCGAGCACCCCGGCAACCTCACGCTCGTCGCCGAGGCCGCCACCAGGCACAAGGCCACGCTCGGCTCCGAGGTGGGCTGGCACGCCGTCGTGCGCTCCGTGGGGGTCGTGCCATGGTGGCTGCACACCCCCGCCAGCCGCTGGCAGCGCAAGTACGAAGTCCGCTCCACCCCCGGCGCGCTCGTCTCCGACACCACCATCGCGATGCTCGCCGCGCTCGCCCTCGTGGGCCTCGCCGGAGTGGCGCGCGGACGCCGCGACCTCGCCGCGCTCGCGCTGATCGCGCTCGTCCTGTGCCCCGCGCTGGGCGCCGTCGCCGCCTCCACCCCCACGCCGCGCCTGCTCTCCGCGACGCTCGGGTACACGATGTGGTGGGGCTCCCAGGTCGGCATGATCGTGTGGCTCACCCTCGCCTGGGCGCTCTGGCTGGCGCTCGTGGGGGCCGCGCGCAGAGCGGTGAATGCCAAGCTCGGCTCCGTGGTTCTCACGCTGCTCGGGATTGCCGCTACCGCGGCCATCGGCGCGACGGTGGCGGCGGCGGGCACGCCCGACGAACACGCCGTCGCATACAGGCCGATCAAAGCGATCGACGCTCGCCTCGCCCAGCTGATCCCCCGCGGGGGGAGCGTCCTGCTCGAGGGCGCGCTCGACGGCGCCACGATGCCCGTCAAACCCGCCGTCCGCTACTTCCTCGTCGCGCGCGGCACCCGCGTGCTCGCCCCCGGCTCCTTCCTGCGGCTCGGGTCCTGGTATGAGCTCTATGACCGCCCCTACCGCGAAGCGATCTACCTCAGCGACGTTCCGCGGCCGCCCGTCAAGTACGTGCAGCTCGCCTTCCACGTCAGCTTCCGCGAAGGTTCCACGCCGAGCACGGTCTACGTCTGGCTCTCACGCACACCCGGGCGCTGAGGGCCCGCCGCCCGCTACTCCCGGACGAGCTCCCGCAGCCTCGTGACTGTGTTCCAATTGCGCGCCGTCGCGACGACCCCGAGGCGCTTCTCCCAGAAGGCATAGCTGAGCACCGACATTTCAGCGACCCAGCGTGCGCAGGAGCTCGCGGGCTCGCCCGCGGAAGCCGCCGAGCAGCTCGCGCACCTCCGTGATCCCCGCCCGCACCTCGACGTCGCCGACCTCCACCGGCAGCATCGAGTCCTGGAGAGCGGCAAGAATGCCATCTGCCCTGCCGACCGCCTCGACCGCGTCGTCGAGGAAGCCCTTCGTGCCCCCCGACGGAGCCCCCGGAGAGTGCGATGCGAATGTGTGGCTTGGCAGCGCATAGCGCTCAGCGAAAGCGGCGTGGCTGCGCTTTGCTCGACCGTAGGCCGTCTGCAGGGGCCGGAAGAGCTCCTCTTCGAGCCGCTCCGCGGTGCGCTCGTCCAGCTGCTCGTACGCCTCGCCCAGGGACGCGAGCGCAAACCCGATCTCCTCGGCCGCCTCCGCGAGGGTATCCAGCAGTTGCTGCCTCGCCTCGACGGTGGTGTACGCCATACCCCGCAGGCTAGCCGGTGCGCGGAGAAGCCTCCTCCGATCGCCGCTTTGTGCAACCGACTGCAGCGGCGCTCACAAGGTCAGCTGTCGCTCATATGGCCCGCGGCCGGTGAGGCATACGGCGCCACAGCGGGCTGCCCAGACCAGCGCTTCCGGCACTGCGAGCCCCGCGCCCAGACCGTAGGTGAGGCCCGCGGCGAAGGAATCCCCGCAGCCGTAGGAGTCCACCGGCTCGCCAGGCGGCGGGACGGCAGCCCAACTGCCCGATCCCCCGGAGCGCTCGCGGTAGGTGCCGCCGCGCGCACCGTCCGTGAACACGACCAGCTCGGATTCGTCCTGCGCACGGGCGGCCTCGCGGCGCTCGATCGCATCGTCGCCGCTCAGCACCAGGGCATCCAAGGGAACGCCGCGCCCGAGGGCGTCGACTGCCCGCGGGCTGGCCACCAGCACGCGGGCCGCGCGGGCCGCGCGTAGGGCGTCCTCGTCACCGGCGGTGAAGTAGACGGCGTCCATCTCCGCCAGCATCCCCCAGGGCACCTCGGGATCGCGCCCCAGGGGCTCCAGGCGAGGCCCGAAGGTCGTGATCGTGCGCTCGCCGCCGTCGTCCACCAGCGTCACCGCTCCTCTGGTGCGTTCCGCACGCCGGGCGGCCCGCACGTGGACGCCGAGCACGCTCAGGCGCTCTACCGCCAGACGGCCGTGCTCGTCCCCGCCGAGGGCTGTGATGAGCACCGCCCCGCCCGCCAGCCGCGCCAGCTGCACCGCGGCGACGGCTCCGCCCCCTGCGGGCTCCTCGAAAGCCTCGCGCGCGTGCATCACCTCACCGGCCAGCGGAGCGTGGGGCACGCGCCCGAACTGCACCCACTCGACGTGGCCCACCACCGCCAACCTCGGCCGGCTCGCCCGCATCGGGGCAGTCTCTCACAGCCCCTCGCAGCCATCCGATCGAGGGACTCGGCGGCGAGGCCACGACCGCAGCCGGCCGGGACCACCGGTTGCCGCGGTTCCAGCATCGCGTTGTCTTACACTCGCGAGGGCGTGAATCTATGGATTCCCGACCGGGAGGGTCACGACGCCGTGGGCAAGCTGCCCAAGGGCGTCGCGCTCGGTCTCATCCGCGCGAGGGCGAGCTGCCAAACGCAATGCGCGGCGCGGAGTTCCTGGTGCCAAGCGAAGCAGCATCGCCCTTCCCTGGGGTTTCCGTATGGTAAGTACATCTGTGCGTATGTCTGCCGGGACCGCCAACCATGCACCACTGCCTCAGGGCACCATCCGCTACCGCGAGCTCGGAGCCGGCAGGCCGATCGTGCTCGTTCACGGGTTCCTCACGAACGGTGAGCTGTGGCGGGATGTTGCCCCCCGCTTGGCGAAGGACTTCCGAGTGATCGTGCCCGACTGGCCGCTCGGCTCCCACGAGGTCCCGCTCGAACCGGGCACCGACCTCTCGCCGCCCGGGCTGGCGAAGATCATCGTCGACTTCCTGACTGCGCTCGAGCTCGAAGACGTCACGCTCGTGGGCAACGACACAGGCGGCGCGCTGTGCCAGCTCGTCGCCGTCAATCACCCCGCGCGGCTCGGGCGGCTCGTGCTCACGCCGTGCGACGCCTACGAGAACTTCCTGCCGCCGATGTTCCGCCCGCTGCAGGCGGCGGCGCGGATCCCGGGAGCCGTTTTCGTGATCGCGCAGTCGCTGCGGCCACGCGCCGCGCGGCGACTGCCACTCGCATACGGGTGGCTTGCCAAGCACGGGATCGACGATGACATCAGCGACTCCTGGCTTGCGCCGGCCCTCTCCGACGGGCGCGTGCGCCACGAGATCGCTGCGATCCTCAAGGGCATCTCCAACCGCTACACACTCGAGGCCGCAACGCGCTTCGGCGAGTTCACCAAGCCCGTGCTGATCGCCTGGGCGCCGGAGGACCGCTTCTTCAAGCTGCGCTACGCCGAGCGCATGGCAGGCGCATTCCCCAACGCCCGCCTGGAGCGCATCGAGGACAGCTACACCTTCGTCTCGATCGACCAGCCCGAGCGCACCGCCAACCTGATCGCCGAGTTCGCTCGCGAGCCGGATAGGAGAGAGCCGTGAACACCACCGCATCCGAGCAGCGCCTAAGCGCCAACGACGAGGCGATCCGTGCGTGGGACGGGCCGCTGTACGACCGCTTCGTGCGCTTCCGCGAGACAGTCACGACGGGACTCGGGGCCCACGGCGAGGAGGCGCTGCGCCTACATCCCCCAACGCCCGGGCAGCGTGTCCTCGATATAGGCTGCGGCTTCGGGGACACCACGCAGCGGATCGCCGGACTCGTGGGCCCAGACGGCGAAGCCGTCGGCGTCGATGCCGCTCCGCGCTTCATCGAGGACGCGATCCGCGAGACCAGCGAAGCGGGAGTCGCCAACGCGCGCTTCCTGGTGGCCGACGTCCAGGAGACTCTCGGCGCAGAGGGACGCTTCGACCTGGCCTTCTCGCGCTTCGGGACGATGTTCTTCGCCAGCCCGGTCGCCGCTCTGCGCAACGTCCGGCGCGCGCTCGTGCCCGGCGGGGAGCTCGTGATGGTGGTGTGGCGACGGCGGATCGACAACGATTGGCTCTACCGCGCCCAGACGATCGTCGAGGGGATCGTCGCCCGGCCCGAGGAGTACGACGAGCCGACCTGCGGCCCCGGCCCGTTCTCGATGGCGGACGCCGACACCACTAGCGAGATCCTCACACACGCCGGCTTCACCGAGATCGCCCTGCGTCGCTGCGACATCCCGATCGTGATCGGCAAAGATATCGAGGAAGCTCTCGAACTGGTCATGGCGCTGGGCCCCGCGGGCGAGATCCTGCGCCTGGCGGGAGATCGCGCCGCACACCTCCACATGCCGGTCGAGGCTGCCCTGCGCGAGGGCCTCGCCGAGTTCGCCGGAGAGGGAGCGCTGCGCGCGCCCGCCTCCACCTGGATCGTCACCGCGAGCTCTGCGGCGAGCTCGGGCTGATACAGCCGAACCGGTCCCCTCACCGCGAAGCAGCTCGGCGGCCCACCCGCCTTATGCGCACTCCCCCAAGCTCGACCACCTCGCGTCCACCGGGCAGCTCTTGCGGGAGCTCGAGCGCGATCTCCACCAGCCCTTCCGCGCGCTCGGAAGCGGCCGTCTCGAAGCGAACCTCGCCGTCGTCCAGACGCAGCAACGGCCGATCCTCACCGCTCACGCCAAGACCCAGCACCTCTCCCCAGCGCACCGCCACGGCCGCCGGATCGCTCACCGCGAGCGTGACCCCGGCCAGGCGTCCGGGCGCGCCGGCGCCGATCCGTCCGGTCCACTGCGGCCCGCCCCAGCGCCACGTGCCGTAGGGCTCCGATCGGTCGAGCGAGACGATCGCACCGCGCATGTCCACCGGGTGCAGGTGCGTGCCCGAGATGTCGGGCAGGTCGATCTGCCAGACCACGCGCACGCCCAGCCCCCGCGCGCGCTCGCGCGCGCCCTCCAGATCTTCGAGGTCGAAGATCACCATGTAGCCGCCGTCGCCGCCGTGGCGCGCGAGGTAGCGGCCGGCCGCGGTGTCCGGCTGTATCGGCGAGATCACCTCCACGAAGCAGTCACCCAGCGCGAACACCACGTTGGCGAGCCCGAACTCGCCGACCCCGGGGTCGCGAAACGGCTCCTCGAGGTTCAGCGCGGATCTCAACGCGGATGCCACAGGCTCGAGCTCGGCCGCCACAAGCACCGCCTGACGCAGCCGCACCTTTGATCCACCTGCACCCATGGAGGTCAAGGCTACCGCCGCGCCAAGGCGCACATGCGCCCGAACTGCGGAAAATGCGTCAGGTGCTCAGCGGCGCGAACCGCGGGTCGCGCCGCTCGAGGAAGCTCGTGACCCCCTCCGCGAAGTCGGGGGCGGTGAAGGACTCGAGCATCAGCCGGTCGGCCTCGGCGAGGGCCTCGGGCAGCCCGCGCCCAAGGTCGGCGTAGACCTGCCGCTTCATCCTCGCCATGCTCGCCGGCGAGCACTTCAAAGCGAGCTCGCGTGCGTAGTCGAGTGTCTCCTCAAGCAACTTCTCGGGCGCCGATACGCGGTTGACCAGGCCCAGCGCCTGCGCCTCCTCCCCCAACACCACCCGCCCGGAGAGGAGCAGGTCGAGCGCTCGAGCAGGGCCGATCAGCCTCGGTAGCATCCAGGAGATGCCATGCTCCGCCACCAGCCCGCGGCGGACGAACGCGGTCGTCAGCTTGGCTCCCACGGCGGCGAAGCGCACGTCGCACATCAGCGCCTGCACCAAACCGATCCCGGCGCAAGCGCCGTTGATCGCCGCGACGATCGGCTTGGGGATCGACAGCGGGAACGTCTGTGGGCGGCGCTGGTGCGCCCCGGCCGCCGCCTCCAGGCTGCCCTCGCCGATCGCCTGCAGCTCCTGCATGTCCGCGCCCGCGCAGAAGCCCCTGCCGGCGCCCGTCACCACGATCACGCGGACCTCCTCCTCGCGCGAGCACTCCTCGAGCATCGCGAAGTAGGCGCGCTCCATCTCCGCCGTCCACGCATTCAGGCGATCGGGCCGGTTGAGCGTCAACAGCGCCACACCATCCTCGACCCGCCTTTGCACGACTTCGCCCATGTCCGCTCCTCCCACTCGCTTCTCACCGCTCCCCTGCGAGCCTACAGGGTGGCGGGACGCCGAGACCGGAGGATCATCACAACCCCGATCCAGCGTCACTGCGCGTCGCGTGTGCCGCGGCGCGGGCACCGGGCGCGGGCACCCCGGCGCCAGCCACGCCCGGAAGCGCGCTTACATGGACACGTGATCAGGGCGTCGCTTCCCGCGAGAGCACGTTCACGTTGACGCCCCGCGAGAGCACGTCCACGTGCAGGCCCTTCGAGAGCACATCCACGTTCACCCCCACGTTGACATCCACGCCCACAGCGCTCCGCACGATGCTTCGCAGCGCACCGTACTCCGCGTGCGCCACGCGCTCGGTGATCGACAGGCTCCTCCCAACAAGAGGCACGCTCTCGGCCGTCTCGAGGAACCTGCGCACCGTCTCGATGGCAGTTCGCTGGCTCACCCTGGCCAGCTCAAGCCACTGCTCAGGCAGGTCCACCCCCTCCTCGACGGATATCTCCTCGGCGCGAGCCTCGGGGACCGGGATCTCGGCACTCGGCAACTTCTCGGCAGTCGGCATCTGAAGTTCCTTCCTATCGGATGGTTCGACCCGCCTCCTGCGCTCACCCTCAAGTACCCTCAGCCGGCGAAGCGGTTACTGCCGGCTTCGCGTCGCTGCCGAGCAACGAGCGGCACACCTGTTCTCGGCAGACATGATCGCTGCGGTCGCCGTATCTCGCGGCAGCCGGCGCGATACTGGCGACTCGACAGACAAAGGCTGACATTTACCCGAGGGCTCAAGGAGGCTGTACATGGCTGGGAAGGTCGATGCTTTTCATTACGAGCCGCATCCGCGGATCGCCGCGAGGGCGAACACGCCACCGCCGAAGGTTGACGACGAGAACATCGGCTTCAATGGTCGCCTTGCGGCGCTGATCACGAAGGGCGTGGGGAACATGTGGGCCTTTTACGCGGTCGCGCTGGCGATGGCCCTGTGGATGGCCGGACTGGGACAGAGCCTGTTCGGAGATCCGTATCCGTGGGCGCTGATGCTGCTGATCTTCGGTGGCATCATGCAGATGCTGTTGATGATCGCGATCATGGTTGGCCAGCAGGTGCTGGGTGCGGCAGCCGACAAGCGCGCTGTTCAGACGTATCAGGACGCCGAGGCGATCCTCCACGAGTGCCAGCAGCTTCAGGCCCACCTCCAGAGCCAGGATCAGCTGCTGAGCAGCATCGTTGGCCGCGTGCAGGCGATGGATGCGGCGCCGAGGCGGGGCTGATCGGGCCAGCGCGAACCACGCCGCGCCAGCCTGCGAGGTGGCAATGGGTAGCACCATTTCGGTGCGTGTCGCCGCCGTCCAACTCGAGCGTGATCGCCGACATCGAGGCGAAACCTCCAGACGTGCAACGCGATGCTCCCCGGCCGCACCCGCGCCGCCGAACTGGAGAACAGGTCCCGCCGACCGGCGCTGCTAGACGACTCACTGCCCGACGATCAAGGCGGTGGCTCTTGGCTCGTCCAGCCATCCATCCTGGCAGACTGTGCCCGGTGCGGGCCGATGATGTGGGTGCCGGGGCGCCATGAGCGAGGGAGAGAAGGCGCCAATCCGGACGGTGGACCCTGACCAGCGCGCGCGCCTGGGGCGGCGCGCTGCGGCCCGGCGCCGGCGCCAGCGCCACCGCCTGCTCGCCGCTGGGCTACTCGCAGCACTTGGCATCGGCGTGCTGGCCATCGCGCTGGGCGGTTTGAAGGGTACGCACCGCAAGGGCACGCACACGGGGCAGGGGGCCTCGGCTTCCCACATCAGGGCCATCGTGCCCGGCGGTCCGCTCGCCCCCGCATCGGTGGGAGGCCTCGCGGCGCTGTGGGCGCCACAGAACGTCGTGGGAGCGCAGTCGGGTACCGCGGCAGCATACGAAGCGGCGTCCGGGCGGAGCGGCCTGCCCGGCTATCTGATGATTGCCGACCGGGGCAACAACCGTATCCTCGTGGTGAACCCGGGCGGCCATGTGATCTTCAGATACCCGCGTCCAGGCGACCACGCCCACCTGTTCTACGACGACGACACGTTCGTGGAGCCTGGCGGGGAATACATAATCGCCAACGAGGAGGACAATCACGCGATCGTCCAGGTCAGCCTGAAGGACCGCCGCATGAAGGTGCTGTTCGGTCACCCCGGCGAACCCGGCTCGGACGCCACCCACGTCAACACGCCCGACGACGCGTACAGGCTGCCCAACGGCTCCTTCACCGTCGCCGACGCCTCCAACTGCCGCATCCTGTTCATCCGCACTCACCACATCGTGCGTAGCTACGGTCGCGCCGGGATCTGCCGGCATCACCCGCCGCACTACTTCACGGCTGTCAACGGCGACACGCCGGTGCCGGGAGGCGGCGTGATGGTGAGCGAGATCGAAGGTAGCTGGATCGATGAAATCGGGCCTCAAGGCCGGCTTCGCTGGACGAGGCGGGCGCCGGTCAGCTACCCCTCGGACCCACAGCCGCTTCCGGGCGGTCGCGTGCTGCTGGCCGACTACGCGAGCCCCGGCCACGTGCTGATCATCGACAGGCACGGACGGGTGCTGTGGCGCTACGGGCCGACGAGGGGCTTTGGAATGCTGGATCACCCATCGCTCGCGATGGCGCTGCCCAACGGGGATGTCGCCGTCAACGACGACTACCGCGACCGCGTTGTCATCATCGATCCACGCACGAACAAAATCGTGTGGAAGTACGGCTACACGGACACGCCCGGAACCGCTGCCGGGCATCTGAACACGCCGGACGGGATGGACTTCATCCCGGCCGGGGCGGATGGCTCGCCCGACTACGCGGCCGTGGTGCACCCGTAGGCGGTGAGATCTGAGCCTCCCGGATTCCGACCGGCTGGCGCGACGGCGCCGGGCACACAAGCGCACGACGCGACGACAGCGTGCGGGAGCGGCGCTGGCGCTCGCGTCGCTGGCCGCGCTACTCGGGTGGCTGGCATCGGGCAGCGGCTCGAACCACCATGCGGGTACGAAGGGCAGGCCCAGCAGAGGCGCCTCGGCGCGTGGCCCCGCGGGGATTCACCTCGTCGTATCGCCTGAGGGCCAACTCCCGGCCGCCGTCCAGGATGCGGCGGGCGCGCCCGCCGCCGAAGGCGGGGCCCTGCTCATCGGTGGCCTGGACAGCAGCGAAGCTTCGGTCGCAGACGTCGTTCAGATCGAAGGCGTCGCGGCGCGGAGGGTCGCGACCCTCCCCACCGCCCTGCACGACGCCTGCGCCACCCCAGTCGGTGGCGCGGTCTACGCGTTTGGCGGCGGCGAGCAGACGTCCTTCTCGCAGATCCTCAAGGTCGCCACCGCCGGCCAGGCCGAGCCGGTCGGCTCGCTGCCTACACCCGCCTCCGACGTCGCGTGCACCACCATCGCGGGCGTCGTGTACGTCGTGGGCGGCTACACCGGCCAGGAACCGCTGCGCACGATCCTGGCCTGGCGGCCCGGCGAGACCCCGGCCGTCGTGGGCACGCTGCCCAAGCCTCTGCGCTACGCGGCTATCAGCCAGGTCGGCGGCCAGGTCGTGATCGCGGGCGGAACGAGTGGAACGCAGGCCAGCCGTGACGTCTATCGCTTCGACCCGCTGAGCGGCAGCGTGCGTGAGCTCGCCCGCCTGCCCTTCCCGGTGACCCACGCTGCGGGCGCGGCGCTGGGCGGGACGATGCTCGTGATCGGAGGGCGCGGTGAAGACGTCGGCAGCCAGAGGCACAGCATCCTTGCGATCTCGCCCACCGGAGCGGTTTCCGTCGCCGGGGCGCTACCGCTGGCGCTGTCCGATCTCGCGGCCGCGCAGAGCGGCCGGTCCCTGATCCTTGCCGGTGGCGTCGATCGGACGGGCCGAACGCAACGCGAGATCCTTCGGGTCACCCTCAAGGAGGCCCGCTGAGCCTTGGTGTGAGCAAGGCGCGGCGCGCTCCACCCGGCCATTCGTGGCTGCCCCGAGGTCTTGCGGCGACACGATGCCCACCACACCGTGCAGGCGTTCTCGATCAAGCGCAACTCGGCCGCGCGACGGTCGTCGCGAGAGCACGCGGTCGTTCTGGGCTCTCTCGAGCCAAGAACGCCTGCAACCGCGTGCGATGGACATTGGGGAGCAAAGACACAACCCCGAGGGCCGGATTGAGGCTCTGCGGTGAGCCCTGGCTGATGGTCGATGATTCGGTCGGACGACAAAAAAATTGTCGTCCGAGACATGCTAGACTTGTGGCCATGGCGTTCAGGGTCAGGGCCATCAGCGGCAACGAGGTTCGCATCCCGGATCCTAAGGCTGGCGAGGTGGCCGTGATCTCCCGCTACGGAAAGGAGCGAGCCATGCTCATCCACCCAGCCGACTTCGATCGCCTCGAGCACCTCGACCGACTCCTCACAGAGGTTGCGCTGCTGGAGCCGATGCTCATCAGCTCGGAGGCCATCCGCGCGCACCGCGAGGAGGACACCCCCGGCGAGCCGATTACCGACCCGGCACTGCTCGCCGAGATCTTCGGTTAGGTGCCGCCGCTCGGACACTGCTACTGGGCCGTCGCGCCGTACAGCCCAAGGCCACCGTTTCGTCTATACGGCGAGGCGATGGCCCCCAAGGACGTGGGATCCGCCGAGCCCTTCGTGGATGCTGCGCGAAAGGGGATGAGCGAGTTCGTCGTGCTCACGACCGTCAAGGCGCGGCCGGTCCTGGTGATCACGCCGGTCCTGCCCGATCACGACGAAGTGCTCGTGTTGCGCCTGCGCCGGTTTGAGAAGTTGTCATCGGACACGATCCGCCAGCAGGTGCGCACAGGCAGCGATCCCGCTCTGTTTCCCCTCGACCCAGAGCGATTTCCCGGACTCCCAGTGGAGAACGCGGCGATCGTGACCTCGCTGTTGCGCCTCCCCGTCGAAGTCCTCGACCGACGCAAGTCGCTCGGCTCACTGGACGACAACGATCTGCGGACTCTCCACGAGCGTGTAGTCCGCGCACATGGGCTCAAACTCGACACGCTGATCCTCGAGCGTGCACAAGAACTCATCGCAGCAGCCCAGAAACGGCGCTAACCATCATGCTCACACCGGCTCAAGCAGTTCGTATGCCTTGCCTCTCACGTGACGACAACTCGCCGGTGGCAGGCGCTGAGCGTTGGTCCCTCAGGTACCTGTGGCTCGGATCTCCCCTTTCAGCCCAACCTCTGAGCTGCTCGACGAAGGCAAGTGCCTCGGCACGGTCAAGAGCGGGCGGCTCTTCGCCCTCGTAGCGAAACTCGACCGCCCAGGGCGAGAGCGTATCGGCCTGCGCCAACGCCGCCGACGCTGTGATCCCATTCTGCTCCACCAGGCCGATCAGATAGCTCAGGGCGTGGCTCTTGGCAAACGGGATGCCATGTCCAGCGAGCACGGCCTTGATCTGCTTCTCGACCGCCTGCTGGGCGTGAAATCCAATGATGGCGTCGGATATGTCCAGGTCGGGCGCCACCTTCGGATGAGCGCCTCATCGTCGGCCGCCTTCGCAAGTAGGACACGCGCGAGATCAAGCCGGTCACGTGGCGGCATGCAGCACGCGACCCTCGGTTAGCGCGGCATGAATCATCGACCCCTCCACGCCGCCCCAATCCTCGGCATAGCGCTCGCTCACCACGACGACATCGACGGGAACGCCCAGAGGCCGCAACTCTCGACCGAGACGCACCATCTCCGCGTGCCGATCTCCCACGTCACGCTCCACCACGAGGAAGTCCAGATCACTGTCCGGCCCGGCATCCCCACGAGCGTGCGAGCCAAAGAGCACCACCTTGACCGGATTTTTGGCAGCCGCGGCCAGCCTCCGGCCGGCGACCTCAATGACCTCTTTGGGGACCATAACGACACCGTATCGAAGCAGACGGAATCTCGGATAAGCGAGTGCGCAGTCTGACAGCTCTGATCGTCATCATCATGATGACATCAATCGGAGCGGGCAGCCCATGCCCATGAAACCAGATGGCCTGACCCCCTGAGTTCGGTCCGACCCTTGTGAGAGTTTCTTGCGCCCGCGATCATGGGCGAGAAAGGAACTCTGATGAAGCGACGTAGGCACACGCCGGAGCAGATCATTCGCAAGCTGCGAGAGGCCGAGCGGATG
>JBIOEY010000010.1:0-33889 GCA_044446505.1 Solirubrobacterales bacterium | reverse complement strand
GGTGTGGGCGGGGACGGTGGTGGTGGCGCTGCTCTTCGCGATCGGCCTGTTCTTCCTGATCCCGGTGGGGCTGACGAGCCTGATCAAGGGCCAGCTGCACTCCTCGGTGCTGTTCTGGGTGATCGAGGGGCTGGTGCGCACGGCGATCTTCCTCGGCTACATGCTGCTGCTCTCCCGCATTCGCGACCTGCGCCGGGTGTTCGAGTACCACGGGGCGGAGCACAAGACGATCTCGTGCTTCGAGGCGCAGCTGGAGCTGACGCCGACCAACGCGCAGCGCTTCTCGCGGCTGCACCCGCGCTGCGGGACAAGCTTCCTGCTGATCGTGATGATCGTGGCGATCTTCGTGTTCGCCCCGATCGGCCTGCCGGCGTGGTACTGGCTCGTGGCGACGCGCATCCTGGGGGTGCCGATCATCGCGGGGATCTCCTTCGAGATCATCAAGTTCGCGGGCCGCAACCGTCGTCGGCGCTGGGTGCGGGTGCTGATGTGGCCGGGCCTGAAGCTGCAGCTGCTCACCACGCGCGAGCCGGACCTCAGCCAGCTGGCGGTGGCGATCGCGGCGCTGAATGCGGTGCTCGCGCACGAGACCCCCGGCGAGATGACCGCGGCGGATCTCGTGGGCGTGGAGGTCGTGGCGTAGACATAGACTGGGTCTCGTGATCGAAGACTTGGTGGAGCAGATCGAGGCGCGCTTCGCGGAGCTGAGCGAGCAGCTGAGCGACCCGGAGGTGATCGGGGACAGGGTGCGCTATGCGGAGGCGGGCCGCGCATACAGCCAGCTGGAGCCCGGGGCGAAGCTGGCGGCGCAGTGGCGCCGCGCGCAGGATGACGCGGCGGGCGCGGAGGAGCTCTTGAGCGAGGACGGGGAGGACCCCGAGGTGCGCGAGCTGCTACGGGGCGCGCGCGAGCGGATCGAGCAGCTGGAGGAGGAGATCCGCCTGGCGATGGTGGAGGAGGACCCGAACGACGAGAAGAGCGTGATCGTGGAAATCCAGGGGGGCGCGGGCGGCGACGAGGCGTCGCTGTGGGCGGGGGATCTCTTCCGGATTCTGAGCCGCTACGCGGTGCGCCGGGGCCTGCAGACGGAGCCACTGGAGGTGGGGGAGGGCAAGTACACATTTGCGATCAAGGGCGAGGGGGCATACTCCGTGTTCAAGTTCGAGGGGGGCACGCACAGGGTGCAGCGGATCCCGGCGACGGAGTCCCAGGGGCGCGTGCACACCTCCACGGCGACGGTGGCGGTGCTGCCGGAGGCGGAGGAGGTGGAGGTGGAGATCGACCCGAACGACCTGCAGATCGACGTGTACCGCTCGACGGGCCCGGGGGGCCAGTCGGTGAACACGACGGACTCGGCGGTGCGGATCACGCACCGCCCGTCGGGGATCGTGGTGGCGATGCAGGACGAGAAGTCCCAGCTGCAGAACCGCGAGAAGGCGCTGCGGGTGCTGCGCGCGCGCCTGTACGAGCGGGCGCTCGCCGAGCAGCAGGCGAGCCTCGCGGCGGACCGGCGCGCGCAGGTGGGCACCGGCGACAGGGCGGAGAAGATCCGCACGTACAACTACGGCGAGCGGCGCGTGACCGACCACCGGGTGAAGCTGACGACGCACAACCTCGACCAGGTGCTGGAGGGGGATCTGGAGGAGTTCACGCAGGCGCTGCAGTCCGACGAGAAGCGCCGGCGGCTGGAGGCGCAGACCGCGGCGTGAGCGAGCTCATCGGCGCCGTCGGTGCTCGAGCTCGAGCGCTTCGATGTCGACGAGGTCCTGCGGCCGACCGGCCGCGCGCTTCATCGCGATGAGATCCTCGATGCAGGCGACCGCCACCGTGAGGCCGTCGAGGTCCATGCGATCGGCCCGGCGTCGCAACGCCGCATAGTCCGGCGATCCGGCGGGCTCGACGAGCAGGTCGATGTCGCCCTCGCCGGTCCTCAGCGTCAAGATCTGTGTCTGCGTCAGTGTGCGCGGGTCGGGCGCGAACGGCAGATCCTCCTCGATCCCGCGCAGCTTCGCGCCGAGATCGGTGAGCAGTCCGCCGAGCCGCTCGAGGTTCTCTTGCGCCGTGGCGTAGCAGATGTCGAGGTCCCTCGTGAAGCGCGGGCTTGCCTGAAGGACGACCGCGACACCGCCGATGATCACGAAGTCCACCTCCGCCTCGGTCAGGCGGCGCAGCAGGCTGCCCAGCTTGAAGGCCGGCTGATCGAGCCAGGACTCAGACATCCTCACCCCGGCTCCGCGCGCCCGCCAGGGCGAGCGCGCGCGCCTGCGCGTACATGCCTTCGAGTCCGCGCAGCCGCTCGCCGGGCGAGAGTTCGATCTGCCGGCGGATGAGGCTCTCGTCCACGCCGCCACGACGCGGGGAGGCCCGCAGCTCCAGACGGTGCCCAGTGGCCCACAGCGCCCCCGCGAGGGTCTCGAACGTGGGGTTCGCACCCTGGCGCTCCAGCTTCGCGATCGCTGCCTGGCTGACTCCCAGGCGAAGAGCGATCTGCCGCTGCGTCAGCCCCGCGCGGCGGCGCGTGGCTCGGAGCAGCGAGGCGGGATCAGACATGCGCATATAATAATAACCCATAGGTTATGCAGCCATGTTGAGCTCATTTGGATGGGCGGCCCCCCTCCGGGGCCGCCGGCGGGCGTTCGCAGCGCATTCCGAGAGCGGAGTGCACTTCCGTCGACCCCCGCCGCGGCGCGGCGTTCCGGTGCGGGAGGCCCTGGACGGCGCACTCACGGCGTTCACCGCGGCGGGCCTGGAGACCCCGCGCCTGGACGCGGAAGTGCTGCTCGCGCACGTGCTGGGGGTGGACCGCGCCGGCCTGATCACCGCCTCCGGCGGCGGTCCCCACGACGGTGAGCTGAGGGTGGAGGGCGCAGCGGTGCGGGCCTTCCAGGAAGCGGTGCGCCGCCGCGCGGTGGAGCGCGAGCCGGTGGCGTACATCACCGGCACGCGCGGCTTTCGCCGCCTGGAGATGAGCGTGGACCGCCGCGCGCTGATCCCCCGTCCGGAGACCGAGCTCTTGGTTGAGAGTGGCCTGGGCCTGCCGCAGGGGGCCCGTGTCCTCGACGTGGGCACCGGCAGCGGCGCGGTGGCGCTCGCGCTGAAGGACGAGCGCCCCGACCTTCAGTTGACCGGCAGTGACGTCAGCGAGGAGGCGCTCCAGTTGGCGCGGGAGAACGGAGAGCGGCTGGGCCTCGCGGTGGAGTGGTTGCGCTCCGATCTGCTGGGGGAGGTGCCCGATGAGTACGACGCGGTGCTCTGCAACCCCCCCTATGTGGCGGAGTCCGAGCGCGCAACGCTGGCCCCGGAGATCCTCCGCCACGAGCCCCCGGGCGCGCTGTTCGCGGGCCCCGACGGCCTCGCCACGATTCGCGCGCTGCTCGCGCAGCTGGCCGCTCGCAGGGGCGTGCGCTTCGTGGCGCTTGAGGGCGGTGCCGGTCAGGCCGAGGCGGTGGGCGACCTCATGCGCGCAGCCGACTTCCCTATTGTGCGCGCCGAGCGCGATCTTGCGGGGGTCGAGCGCGTAGTGGTGGCGGAGCGGGGCTGGTGACGGCGCAGGAGGGGAGCCCCCGGTGAGCAGTGTGAGCGGGGGGCCGGGGCCCCCGACACTTGATGCGGATGACGCAAGGCGCTTCGAGGAGTGCCTGGTCGCCGGCGGAGTGGCGATCTTCCCCACGGACACCGTCTACGGCCTTGCCTGCGATCCGCTGCGGCGCGAGGCGGTGGCGCGGCTGTACGAGTTGAAGGGGCGTCCCCCGGAGCGCCCGGCGGCGGTGATGTTCTTCGCGCTCCAGGCGGCGCTCGATGCGCTCCCCGAGTTGGGCGAGCGGGAGCGGGCGGCGATGCAAGCTCTGCTGCCGGGTCCCCTGACGCTGCTGCTCCCTAACCGCGAGCGCCGCTATCCCCTGGCGTGCTCGCCCACCACCACCACCACCACCACCACCGGCGAACCGGTCGGAGATCTGCCGACCGATCGATCGTCGGCCGGCATGTTGGCGGGCGAGCCAGTCGTGCTCGGCTTGCGCGTGCCCCGCTACCCGAGTGCCTTGCGCCGCTGCGTGCGGTTCGTGGTCCGGTGATGCAGTCGAGCGCCAACTTCTCCGGCGGCCCCGAGGCGCGGCGCGTGGCTGAGATCCCGGCGGCACTGCTGCAGGGCGCCGACCTGGTGCTCGACGGCGGCGAGCTGCCCGGAATCGCCTCGACGGTCCTCGACCTGCGTGAGTTCGAGCGGGGAGGGCGGTGGCGAATCGTGCGCGAGGGGCCGGTCAAGGCGGCGGACGTAGCGTGGGCTCTGAGCGATGAGGGTACTTCCGAAACGTCAGTGGACTGAACTCATGCCAGATTGCATGGTGGCGCTCAGCTATCCGTCTTTGGCAAAGTTTCTACGGTCGCTGTAGACCTCAAGTTTCGGGGTTATCCGGTGGCTGCCGTGGGTGCCTGAGCGGGGTTGGTGGTTTCTCGCTGGTTGGGGGTTGTGGGGGTAACTGGTGAGTATTGGGCGGCGATGATCGCGCGGCGCAGGCTGGCGAGCATGTCTTGGTAGGAGGGGTTGGTCTTCTGGCGGTACCAGGGGGCGTGGCGGCGGCGGTAGCGCACGTCGTGCTCGGCGCGGCCGCAGAGCGTGTACCACGTGATTGTCAGGGTCTGGCAGAGTAGGCCGAATGGCACGGTGCGCTCGACCGCTCGCTGGACACGGTTGCGTGCCTCGCCGACGCCCGTGATTTGCTTGGCGTCCTCGAAGCACACCTCGATCGCCCAGCGCTCGTCGTAGCGCTCGATCAGCTGCGCGGGGGTGGCGGTCGTGTCGGTGCTGATGAGCGCGATGTCGTAGCCAGCTTCGTGATTGGGGTGCTTGACCAACATCACGCGCACCGGCCGCTCGTGCCACACGTCGTACCACAGCGCCTGCATGGTGTGGCAGAGCACGCTCTGGCGATGGCCTGAGCGCGTCACCTCTGTCTTCTCCCAAACGGTGACGGGATCGTCAGCGATCGCTTTCAGCGACGGCAGTCTGACGCCCTTCTTGGCTGGCTGGCCGGGCTTGCCCGTCTTTGGCGGCCTGGGGGCATATAGCCTGGCGTTGCATCGCAGGCGCGAGGTGACAGTGACGCGCCCTGGTAGGCCGCGCAGCGCTGTTGAGCCGTACGCCGAGTCGCCCACGAGATCGATCTTGCGGTTCGGGTAGCGCCAGGTCACCAAGTCCAGCAGCCTCCTGGCGAGCGCGGACTTTGAGGGGTAGGCGGGGTTCGCCTTGCGCCCCGCGCGAGAAGCGCCCCTCCTCGAACCCCTGGCCCGCGGCTCGGGCAGCCACAGGCGAAAGAGCACCGGCAGCGCGAGGGCGCGCTTGACGCACGGCACGCGGACGAGCAGCGCCAACACGACCCAGTTGTTGCCGAAGCCGAGCTGGCTGCCCGCGCCGGCCGGCAGAGACCCGTCGTACTGCCAGCGGGCGCCGTGCACCTGCTTGCCGGTGCGCTTGAACAGGGTGTCATCAACCGCGAGGCGGATCGGCTGCTCGCGGGGCACGAAGGTGACGATGAGGAAGTCGAGCAGCAACAATCCCAGCCTGTCCGGGCACCATTGTCGCTCAGCGAAGAAGTCGTGCGCGCGGCTGTGATGCCAGACGCGCTCAAGCCGCGCCGCCTGCAGCATCCCACAGACCGTGTGCTCCCCGACCCGCGAGAGGAACCCCACGACCAGGCAGCGGAACGTCTGGAACGTCGGCGCGCTGAACGCACCAGCGAGCAGGAACAGCAACGAATCGAGCGAAGATGGAACGACGGGCATCGGCGGTGACCTCCCACGAGTGTTGACAACCCGTGGGTTCGAGGAAGCCGCCGGTGCCCCTCCACATTACCCCGCCGCCACACAGCACTCGACGCTGCCGCCCAATCTCCTGCAAATTCGCCGCAAACCCCGAAACTTCAGGTAGACTACAAAGGGTCGTTTTCGTCATCGTCTAGGGCTACATCGACAGATACCTCATCGGCGGCCGAGCTGGCGAGGAATATATGGTGATCTTTGTCCTCCCCAAGATATTTCAAGAACTCTTTCCGTATCTTTGCGATTCCTTGATAGTAATTACTGAACGCACGTGAGACTTCACCCGCGCGCTTTGAAGTGGGGGGCACTGGGATTCGAATCTCCAGATAGCGATCGCCTGTATCCTCACGATTCGTCTGCATAAAGACGATCCGCTGCCACTGGTCGCGAACTATCTTCAAGCTCATTGCCCAGAGGAGGTAAAATGAGTTGAAACTTGCCGCCACCCCGGGTCGCAAAATGAGTACCTCCTTTGTACAGACGATTCTCTCTTGGCCGGGCATTAGGACGGCCATGTCTCCAATATTCTTACTCGTTCGAGCCGGTGTGATTAGATCAAATGGGCGTAGGCCAGAGTCAGTGTCTTTCCAGTATTGGCGTGCAAGGTCTTCTGAGATCCGGTTAGTCGGGTTGATATTCACTTGTCCAGCTCTGAGGTCGGACACCTTGATGTATGGCACATTGCCTGTCCGAAGATGGGCGGCTGGGCTACCGTGACCGCGAAGAATGGTCAGCTCTTGACGAGCTTGCAGCTCTCCGAGCGTCGCTGTCGTGAAGTCAGGCCATGCGATCTCCATGTAGGCATCGAACCATTGATTGGCCCGCGTATCGTAGTAAGTCGGCACTACGATACGCGTCCGTTCGATCTCCTCCAGTGCTACCCACTGGACGGTCGAGCTTGGTGCGCCTTCAAGTACGCGTCGAACATCGCTTCCCAGCTGATCGTCGAACTCGCCTGTGTGCTCTCCGGTCCGGGGGTCGACGATATACAGCTCCTCGCCATCCTTATTTATGCCACACGTCTGGGCGTTGGAGACGACGACCTGCCCGTCGATAAACCAAGAAGGTCTGTGCATCAGAGCTTCTCAAAGATATAGAAATTGGTCTTTGCCCGACAAAAGCCTTGAAACGCCTCCATGGGAACATTCAATACCCCCCGAAGTAGAAACCTTGGTTCTAGCCAGCCGGGCAGCCACCTATAGGTGTGAGAGAAGAAGTAGGTCTCTGGGAGGATGATCCCAAGTCGACCGCCGCTTGCAAGGAGGCGGTATGCCCGCTCAAGAAAAATAAGACCTACCTCAAGCTCGCGATATGCATTTTGGTCACCACCTGCCGCAGCGTTCGCGATTGTAAAACCATTGCGTCGCGAGTCGGTAGTGGACATCTTGAGGCTCTTACCAAACGGCGGATTCGTAATAACCACCGTATACTGGCCATCTTTGAGGGGGAGTTTTAGATGCTCGTAGTCTGCATCCCAGCGATGCGCTCGGAGCGAGTCGCCTATGTGTATGTTGGCAGATCCGTCGCCGAGGACCACCATGATTGCACGCGCGAGCTTCACATTGATCGCGTCCTTATCGACCCCGAAGACCTGCTTGTGGGCCCATGTTCGCGCATTGGCGGCGGCCGTTGGTCCCTTTGTACGTCCGATGACCGAACGAAATGCCTCAATCAGGAAGCCACCGGTACCGCACGCCGGATCAATGATCTTGTCTTGACGAGTGATCTCCATGATTTCTACAGCGCTGTCTATAACCCGACGCGGTGTGAAGTACTGGCCTTCCCCGCTCTTGAGGTTTGCGCGGCGAAAGACCTGGAATGCTGTGGATACGGCGTCGGCACCCATGTTCATCAATTTCAGGGCCGACAGCTCGTAAACGGCCTGCTGGATGGTATGGTCATCGAGCAGAAGCTCGCGGTCTGCGGACTCGGTGAACACATCGGTACGAAGCATGCGTAGCTCATCGAATTGCTCTCGCACATGTTTTGCTGTTGCTTGCTCGTTGGCCGCAAGCTGAAACTGGACCGGGTCGCGTGGATTCTCGCTCGCGGTTGTATCGCTGTCCAGCTTCAGTAGTAGAAGATTGCAGATCTGATTCAGTTGGTCGTCCGGGCGTGTCGAACGGCTGTCATTGGCGACAATGTTGCTGAGTAGTCGCTCGAATACACCCTTCAGCTGGCGCTCCGTGGGTTCATTGAGCTGGCTATATGTCAGTGGCTTGAGGGAGGGCTTGGAGAGGTTGTCCTCTGGACGGGGCAGGGCGGCGCCTCGAATTTCGTGAAAATTGCCATCAGGGAGCTTGTAGAGAGCGAGTCTGTCATCACCGTTGGTCCAATAGCCATACTTCGCTCTTGTCTCGAGACTGAGGTAGTTTTCAAGCTGACTGCGTGCCTCTTTGCTTCCTGGCTTCTTGAACTCGATAATGGCGAGTATGTGCTCCCACTCCCCGGCGGTGTCCTCGTCATCGAAGATGACGAGATCTACAGGCCAACTTTGAAAGCTCTGACCAACCTCGCGTCGGTTGCGCTCGGATGGATTCTTGGGCACACGCCACTCCGGCTTCCACTGCAGCTGCCCATCCTTCCAGCCTAGGTCGATGAGCTGCTTGATGGTGGGAAGACGAACCTTGACGTGCTCTGGTCCCTGGTCGGGCGCGGAGGGTGGCATCGCGTGAAGCGTACGGCGCACTGAGGACGCCTCGACGGAGCATTCCGGCTGATGCCCACGAACATGCCCGAGGTGGACTTGAGCCTCCTCTCCTGCTAGCCTCGAAGACGGCCCCTGCGACTGGCGCTGGAGTAGGTGGAGCACCACCGGGGAGCGAGGGCCGATGGGCAGCAGCCGCGCGCCTGGGCACCTTCACGTCGTCGTCCCCGAGGAGTGTCCATGTCCGAGCTGAGCCCTGACTACTTCAACCGTCCGCTCGCCGAGGTGGACCCCGAGATCGCCGAAGCGCTGCGGGGGGAGCTCGAGCGCCAGCAGGGCACTTTGGAGATGATCGCCTCCGAGAACTTCGTGCCCCGCGCGGTGCTCGAATGCCAGGGGTCCGTGCTCACCAACAAGTACGCCGAGGGCTACCCCGGGCGGCGCTACTACGGGGGCTGCGAGTGGGTCGACGTCTCCGAGCAGCTCGCGATCGACCGCGCCAAGGCGCTGTTCGGAGCTGAGCACGCCAACGTGCAGCCGCACTCCGGGGCGCAGGCCAACACCGCCGTCTACCACGCGCTGCTGCAGCCCGGAGACACGATTATGGGACTCTCGCTCGCCCACGGCGGGCACCTCACGCATGGGATGAAGATCAACGTCTCCGGGCGCCTCTACGAGATCGCCGCCTACGAGGTCGATCGCGAGAGCGGGTGGATCGACATGGACGAGGTCGCCCGCATCGCGCGCGAGCGGCGGCCGAAGCTGCTGCTTGCCGGCTGGTCCGCCTACCCCCGCCAGCTCGACTTCCCCCGCTTCCGCGAGATCGCCCGCGAGGTCGGGGCGCTCCTGATGGTCGACATGGCCCACTTCGCCGGGCTCGTCGCCGCGGGTCTGCACCCCAACCCCGTCGAGCTCGGTGCGGACGTCGTCACCACCACCACCCACAAGACGATCGGCGGGCCCCGCGCCGGTCTGATCTTGTCGAAGGAGGAGTACGCCAAGAAGATCGACTCCGCCGTCTTCCCCGGCCAGCAGGGCGGGCCGCTGGAGCACGTGATCGCCGCCAAGGCCGTCGCCTTGAAGATCGCCAAAAGCGAGCTCTTCCGCGAGCGCCAGCGCCGTACGCTGGAGGGCGCCCGCGCGCTCGCCGAGCAGCTGCTCGGCGCCGGTCACGGCGTCAACGTGCTCACCGGGGGCACCGACGTGCACCTCGTGCTCACCGACCTGCGCGAGGTGCGCCCCGAGCTGAGCGGGCGCCAGGCCGAGGACCGCCTGCACGACATCGGCATCACCGTCAACCGCAACGCCGTCCCCTTCGACCCCCGCCCCCCGATGGAGGCCTCCGGGCTGCGCATCGGCACCCCCGCGCTCGCCACCCGCGGGCTGCAGCGCGAGGACTTCGTGGAGGTCGGCGAGATCATCGCCGCCGCCCTCACCCCCGGCTTCGAGGAGCGAGCCGCCGAGCTCGCCGCGCGCGTGCGCGCGATCGTCGCGCGCTACCCCCTCTACGAGGAGCTCCCCGCCGGGGCCGCCGTGTAGGGCACCCCGCGCATACGACGCCCGCGCCTGCGATGCTGTCGCCGAGCTTATGAGAACCCACGAGCTCGACGCGCTATACGCCTTCCTGGCGGCCGCGACCGTGACGGCGCTGCTGACGCCCCTCACGATGCGCCTCGCGCGCGCCGTCGGGGCGATCGACCAGCCTCGCGAGCGCGGTCTCTCCGATCGCCCCACCCCGCTGCTCGGCGGCCTCGCGATCTTCGCCGGGGCGCTCGTCGCGGGGCTGATCTGGCTGCCCGACGAACGGATCTGGCACGGGATGCTGATCGCTGCCGCGTTCATCACGCTCGTGGGCGCGCTCGACGACCGCTTCGACCTGCCGCCGTTCGTCAAGCTCGCGGGGCAGTTGGTCGCCGCGCTGATCGTCGTGCACTTCGGGATCGTCGTCGAACGGATCGCGCTCCCCTTCGTGGGCCTCCTGCAGTTCCCCAACGCCGGCGGCGCGATCACCGTGGTGGGCCTCGTGGCGCTGATGAACGTCGTCAACTTCTCCGACGGCGTCGACGGCCTCGCCGCGGGCGTCTGCGCGATCATCGCCGCCACGCTCGCGGTGATCGCGTTCGACCTCGAACGCTGGGCCCCCGGGGTGCTCGCCGCGATCATCGCGGGTGCCTCGCTCGGCTTCCTGATCTACAACTTCCCCCCCGCCTCCAGCTTCATGGGCGACTGCGGCGCCAACCTGCTCGGCCTCCTGATGGGCTGCCTCACCGTCGAGGGCGCCGTCAAGACGCAGGTGGTGCTCTCCTTCGTGCTGCCCCTGATCCTGCTCGCCGTGCCGTTCCTCGACACCACCTTTGTGGTGCTCAAGCGCCTGAAGTACCGCCGCCCGATCTACGCCTCCGACAGCGAGCACTTCCACCACCGCATGGCCCGCATCGGCTTCTCCCGCCGGCGCACGATCGCCTACCTGTACGCGTGGACGCTGATGCTCGCCGGGTTCGCGCTCGCGCTGCGCTTCGTCCCATACAGCGACCACAAAGGCCACCTCTACCTCGGTTGGACGCTTGTGATTGCCGCAATCGGGGTGCTCGTGCTCGCCGCCAGCGTATACCTCGTGTACGTGCTCGAGATCCTCAAGTTCCGCCGCCTCGACGCGATCCGCCTGCGGCGGCTGCGCCCCGAGGCCTCCCCCGCGCAGATCGAGAGCGACATCGCCCAGGACTTCGAGACCGGCGAATACGAGATCGTCTCCTCGTGAGGCTGACACACCTTCGGGGGGCGCGACTTTCCACACCCTCCCGTGTCCGCCTGAGTAGCCCCATGCACCGATCCCGCCGCCCAATCCCCCGCTCTGCCTGCCTCCCGCCAAGGGCTCTCAGGCTGCTCGTGCTGGCCGTCGGCCTGCTCGCGCTCGCGCTGCCCGCGAGCGCACACGCGCTGGCCGTGGGGATCGGCGATCAGAAGCCCTACATGTTCGCCGACCCCCGCTTCCAGGCGCTCGGCATCCGCTATGGGCGCCTCACGATCGGCTGGGATGCGCTCGAAAGCCGCGCTCAGACCAGGGCGCTCGAAAGCTGGCTGCGGGCCGCTCGCGCCGACGGCGTGCATCCTCTGATCGGCTTCGAACACTCGTGGATCGCCGGCCGCCACAAACAGCTGCCGAGCGCCGCCCAACTCGCCCGCCAGTTCCGGCGGCTGCACGCCCGCTTTCCCTGGGTTACCGAATTCGCGACGTGGAACGAGGCCAACTACTGCGGGCAGCCCACCTGCCGGCACCCCGCGCTCGTGGCCGCCTACTACCGCCAGATGCGCCGCTTCTGCCCCGCGTGCAACGTGCTCGGCGCCGAACTGCTCGACGTGCGGGGGATGGCCGCCTGGGTCGGGCGCTTCCGCCACGCGCTCGGCTTCGAACCGGGAATCTGGGGCCTGCACAACTACATCGGCGCCAACCGCCTGCAGAGCGCCTCCACCCGGGCCCTGCTGGGCGTGACCCACGGCAAGATCTGGTTCACCGAGACCGCGGGGGTCGTCGCCCGCCACAACCACAGCGCCCATGACTTCCCCGAATCGCCCACCCACGCGGCCGCCGTCACCCGCTTCGTGTTCGACCGCCTCGCCCGCCTCAGCGGACGCATCGCGCGGGTCTACCTATACCAGTGGGACGCCGGTACACGCCGCCGCGAGCCGTGGGACTCGGCTCTGATCGGGGCCCACGGGGCGCCCCGCCCCGCGTTCTGGGTGCTCGTGCAGGAGCTCCACGCCTTTGGGCAACTCCCCGCCACGCTCGAAGCGGGCGCGCTGCTGGCCGAAGCGCACCGCGCCGGGGGTTGAGAGGGATGCCGGGGTGGCCCGGCGAAGATTGAGATCGTGTTGTTCCTGCGTTCCGCCGTCCGGCGGCAGTGCAAGCGTCTTTAGTGCCCGGTACGCTGTGCTTGCGTTGCGCCGCGAACCCACCTCCTCCGGGGGACCCGGCCAGCGCCGGGTCCTGATTCTCTCTGCCGACGTCGGCGAGGGACACGCCGCTGCCGCGCGGGCGCTGGCCCAGCAGATCGACGCCTCCCCCGAGGAGACGGAGGTCCTGGTGATCGACGGCCTCGCCGCGATGGGTCGCGTGCTGCGCCAAGTGGTCCAGGACGGCTATCGCGTGCAGCTGCGCTTCCTGCCGTGGAGCTACAGCCTCGTCTACTGGCTGCTCGAGCACGTGCCCCCCGTGCGCTGGCTCACGCGCTGGCAGCTGCGCCTGTTCGGCGCACGGCCGCTCGCGCGCCGCATCGCCGAGTACGACCCGGACGTGATCGTCTCCACCTACCCCGCGGTCACCGTCGTGCTCGCGCGGCTGCGCCGCACCGGCGTCGTGAGCTGCCCGACCGTCGCCACGATCACCGACCTCACGGGCCTCTTCTTCTGGGCGCAGCCCGGGATCGACATGCACCTCGTGATGTACGGCGAGTCGATGCCCTCCGTCGAGCGCATCGCGGGGGAGGGCAGCGCGCGCCTGGTGGCACCGCTGATCTCCGCCGAGTTCCTGCAGCCCCGCTGTCCGCTGCAGGCGCGGCGCGCGCTCGGGCTGCCCGAGGAGGGCCGCATGGTCGTCGTCTCCGGCGGAGGCTGGGGCGTGGGCGACGTGGAGGGCGCCGTGCGCGAGCTCTGCCGGGTATCCGAGGTCTCGAGCATCGTGTGCCTCGCCGGGCGCAACGAGCAGCTGTACACGCGCCTCAGTGCCACCTTCGCGCGGGAGCCCCGCGTGCACGTCTACGGCTTCACCGACGCGATGCCCCAGCTGCTGGCGGCCGCCGACGCGCTCGTGCACTCCACCGGCGGGGTCACCTGCCTGGAGGCGAAGGCCACCGGCACCCCCGTCGTCTCCTACGGACTGCCCGTGGGCCACGCCCGCCTGAACACCCGCGCGATGGCCGATCTGGAGCTGCTGCGGCTCGCGAACGACACCGGAGAGCTGCGCGAGCACGTGCAGGCGAGCTTCGCGGACGAGCTGCCAGTGTCACCGCAGAGGAGCACCCCGCAGGTTGCGCGGGAGGAGCACCCGCACGCCGTGGACATCGTGCTGAAGACTCCCCGCCGCGTGAGCGCGATCCCCCTCTGGCGTCTGCGGCTGGTGGCCTTCGCCACGCAGCTGGTGCTGCTCCTGGGGGTCGGCATGTGGACGATGTCCACCGACGAGGTGAGCGCCTGGGCGGCCGCGATTCTGCACGTGCATCCGCTCGTTCAGGTGCGCACCGACCGTCCCGACGTGGGCGTGATCGTGCGCGCCCCCGCGCGTGAGGTCGCGCTCGTGGCGAGCGAGCTGGCCGCGCAGGGCATCCACGCCTCGTTCGCGGATGGAGGTGTGCACGCGCCCGCCACGATTGCCGCGCTGCGCGCGCTGGGCGACGAACTGCTGCCCGAACTGCCCTCCGGCTCCAGCTTCCTGCACTGGATGAGCGCCCGCGGCACGCTGAGCGCCCAGGCCCGCGCGCTGGGTCTGCGCCGCCGCTTCTACTTCCTGGAGCCCGGCGGGGGACTGACAGTGGGCCAGCTGCTGCTCGCGCGCACCGCGGGTGCCACACCCGTGAAGGGGACGCTGCGGCTCAGTGCCCGCGCGCCGCTGCCTCAGCGCCCGCTGCGCGCCGGCGACGTGCTCGTGGTGGCCGTCGACGGGTCGGGCGCCTCGGTGCGGGGCGTGGAGAGCCTCGTGTCCCGGCTCCGCGTCGAGCGGCTCTCCGCGGAGTCGCTCGCCGCGCTCACCCGCTCTGGCTGAGCGCCCTCCTGCTCCGGTTCCATCAGCGCGAGCAGCAGCGGCGAGCGGGCCAGCACCGCCGAGGCCCCGATCAGCACCGCCAGCGAGAGCGCCAGCGGCACCCCGCCCAGTGGGGTCGAGGTGAACCGCTCGCCGAGCAGCAGCGGGGCGAGCGCGACCGGCACCGCCGTCTGGGTCACGAACACCACCGGGGCCACCTGGATCGCGGGGCGCGACTGCAGCGCGCTCATCTCGCTGAGCGCCGCGATCGCGGAGGCGATCGCCGTGGAGATCCCCCATGCGACCGCCAGCCACACGTGCCCATGCGCGAGGTCGTCGGAGGCGAGCTTCGTGGCGACCCCGCTCCACGCGAAGCCCATCCCCGCGCCGATCATCGTCACCGTCGCCGGGGGCCGGCTGACGAGGCGCCAGATGTACGGCAGCACGCTCGCCAGCGCGAGCGCCACCAGCACGACTGTGAGGACCGTGTTGCTCGCGTGCGTCGTGGTGCGCGGTGGTGCCGTCAGCGCCGTGCCGAGGACGCCCAGCAGGATCGCGCACACCGCCAGGTGCTCGCGCCGCCCGGCGTGCTCGTGCAGCATCCGCTCGGCCAGCAGCAGCAGCACGAGCAGGCCCGCCGCCATCGCGGGCTGCACCACCACCAGGGGGGCCAGTGAGAGGGCCAGCAGCTGCAGCGGCCAGCCGAGCATCGACAGACCGGTGCCCAGCAGCCAGCGCGAGCGTCGGATCAGCTCGCGGGCGAGCCCCAGGCGCAGGTAGTCCTGGCGCGAGGTCTGCTTGGCGTCCATCGCCTGCAGCGCGACCCCTAGGCTGTAGAGGGTCGAGGCCCCCATCGCCGCAATGATTCCCAGCACCAGTTCGCCCATGACCGCCACCGATGATCGCAGTCTTCTTCCCCCGCTGGTGGGCGCCGCGGCCGGCGTTGCCGCTGTCGGCTATGCGCTGCCCGCGCTCGCGTTCCACCTGCGCGCGCTGCGCGGACCCCTGGGTGTTGAAGATCGCACCGCAGATGGCATCGGGTATGCGCTGACCTTCGACGACGGCCCCCACCCGCAGGGCACCCCCGCGATCCTCGAGATCCTCGCCGACGCAGGCGTGCAGGCGACGTTCTTCCTGGTGGGGGAGCAGATCCTGCGCAACCCGGGGCTCGCCGCGGAGATCGTGGCGGCCGGTCACGGGGTGGGGGTGCACTGCCACCGCCACCGCAACCTGCTGCGCCTCACGCCGTGGCAGGTCCGCGAGGACATCCTGCGCGCGCGGGCGGTCATCGAGGAGGCCACCGGGCGCACCCCCACCCTCTACAGACCGCCCTACGGGGTTCTCAATGCCGCGGCCGTCGTCCTCGCTCGCCGCTGTGGGTGGCGCACACTGCTGTGGAGTCACTGGGGCTGCGACTGGGAGGCGCGCGCGACCCCGGAGTCGATCGCCGCGCTCCTGACCGGCGGGGCCGGCGAGGGCTCGGTGCTGCTCCTGCACGATGCCGATAACTACAGCGCCCCCGGCTCCTGGCGGCGCACCGTCGCGGCGCTCCCCCGGGTGCTCGAGACGCTCGGCGAGCGCGGGCTCCGGGCAGTCGCGCTGTGAGCGCCCATCCAGATGCGGCTCCAACCGGGAGGCCAGAGAGCCGTAGGGCAGCCGGTTAGGATTGCCGAATGGCCTCAGGCGTCCAGACGGAGACAACCTCTGGGGAATTGGCGCTGCCGGCGCTGCCACACGCACCGGGACTGGGGCGTGCTCCGGCTTCGATTGCCCGACCGACGCCGGAGGGTACGGGGGCCGCGGCGCGCGGCGCCTCCGCCACCCACGCGCGCTGGTGGGTGGAGACGCTGGTGGTGGTGTGGCTGTGTTGGGTGTACGACGCGATCGCCAACTTCGCCCCGCTGCGCCTGCACGCCGCGCTCGCGCACGGCTACGGCGTGCTGCACCTGGAGCGCACGCTCGGCCTCGATCCCGAGCTCGCCCTCAACCGCTGGCTGACGGCGCATCGCACGCTCGGCCTGGTCCTCTCGGACTACTACGACAACGCCCACTTCATCGTCACGCTTGGGCTGCTCGGCTGGCTGTGGTACCGGCGCGCGGACATCTACCGGCCGCTGCGCAACGCGCTGGTGGCGATCAACGTGCTGGGCTTCGCCGTCTTCCTGCTCTACCCCACCGCCCCCCCGCGGCTGCTGGGCGGCAGCGGCTTCAGCGACGTGGTCGCCTCCACCGGGGCGCTCGGCGGTTGGCACACCGGGGCGCTCGCCTCGACCGCCAACCAGCTCGCGGCGATGCCCTCGCTGCACATGGCGTGGGCGGTGTGGTGTTCGCTGGTCCTGTGGTCTCTGACCGAAACGGAGGGGCCCGACCGAAGCCGGGAGACACGCGCCTCCGGCGCGAATCCCCGTTTCGGGCAGCCGGCCACCGGCCGGCTGCCCCACCCGCTCGCGCCGCGCCTGTGGGTACGCGTCGCTGCGGTCCTCTACCCGTGCATGACCTGCGTGGCGGTGCTCGCCACCGGCAACCACTACCTGCTCGACGTGTTTGCCGGGGTGGCGACCGCGGCGCTCGCCGTTCTGCTCGTGCGCGCCCTCGAATCGCGGCGGCGTCCCCGTGGCGCATGTCACAAAGTTGTTACGAAGTCCCAGAACCTGTAGACTCCGGGGCGGCTGCAGCAGACGGTCAGAGGAGGGCCTGAGCGATAGTCCGCCGTGGGCGGACGCATGGGCTTTCGCGTCTGTAGGGTGGCCCCTCAAATGCGACATCCCAAAGCTACCGACGGACGCAGATGACGATCCTGCGCTACCTCGACGTGTGCCTGGTGCTGGCCACGGCGCCATTCGTGCTGGTCGCCGGCCTGCCCCTGATGGGCTACCTCGTGGGCGCCGCAGCTTGGCTGCTGACCCGCCTGGGCGCAACCGCCCTGCACACCCGGGCGCTGCGCCTGAGCGATCCGAAGCTGCGGGCGGGGCTGCTCGTGGGGACGATGATGGGGCGCGTGTGGATCGTCGCGCTCGCGGTCCTGCTCGCCCGCTACGCGGGCGGTCGCGACGATGGGATCATGGCGGCGGTGCTCGTGCTGGGCGCCTTCACCGTGTACCTCGCGCTCTCGGTCGCCTTCCGCGACGGGATGCTGGAGGGGAGGCCGAGCACATCGTGAGCGCGCTCGAGACAGCCCCCGCGAGCGCCGGGCCAGGCGGGCACTCCGTCGGCCGCGCTCCCCGCGCGCCGTGGAGCACCAAACGCAAGCTCCTTGCGGTCCTGTTCGTGTACCTCGCCGGCGTGATCGCGCTCGTCGCCGCGTACGGCTGGAATCCCGCGCGCAACACCACCTTCCTGCCCCAGAACGAGTTCAAGCTCGAGGACTGGGTCTCGATCCACCTCGGTGGAGTGAACTTCTCGATCACCAAGGCCGTCCTCTACCTGGTGATCGCGGGGACGCTCACCTGCGTGACGATGATCTGGATCGCGCGGCGGATGCAGCAGCGCCCGAACAAGGTGCAGACCGCGGTCGAGGTTCTCTACCGGCTGATGCACGAGAACATCACCGGGAGCAGCATGAGCGAGAAGATGGCCGCCAGGTGGTTCCCGTTCGTGGGCACGCTGTTCCTGTTCATCCTCTTCTCCAACCTGATCGGCTACATCCCGCTGCCGACCAACACCGAGCATCAGATCAGCCTGTTCGGCTGGCACATCCCCTCGTTCTCGATCTACGCCGCCACCGCGAACCTCTCGATCCCGCTGGCGCTCGCGCTGGTGGTGTTCGTCTCCTACACCGTGGAAGGCATACGCGCCAAGGGCCCGATCGGCTACCTCAAAGGGCTCGTCCCCGCCGGGGTCACGGGGGCGATGGCGGGTGCGATCTTCGCGCTGGAGGTGCTCTCCAACCTGATGCGGCTGCTGTCGCTCTCGATCCGGTTGTTCGCGAACATCCTCGCGGGCCACCTGATCATCCTGTTCATGTCGGGGGCGCTGGCGGTGCTGCTCGGGATCGCGGCGCTCGGCTGGATCACGATCCCGTTCGGAATCATCATCTTCACGTTCGAGGTGGGCCTGGTGGCGGCCCTGCAGGCGTTCATCTTTGCCACCCTCACCGCTATCTACCTCGGCGGCGCGGTCGCCGACCATCACTAAAGGAGCCAATCACCGTGCACATCGCACTCATCACCATCCTGGCGGTCGCCGCCGAAGAAGGAGTCGCCAAGGCCGGCAAGTCGATCGGTCTCGGCGTCGGCGGCGGTCTCGGCGCGGTCGGAGCCGGAGTCGGCATCGGGATCATCTTCGGCAAGGTGATCGAGGCCGTCACCCGCCAGCCGGAGATGCGCGACGAGATCACCCAGATCCAGTGGCTCGGGTTCGCGCTCACCGAGGCCTGCTTCTTCTACGGCCTGGTGGCCGGCCTGCTGGCCGCGTTCATCGTCTAGCCACAGATGCCGATGCCCGCCGCCGCCCTCCACGCCGCCGCCTCGCTGCCCGCCCTCCTAGGGGCGCAGGGAGGCATGCCGCCGCTTGCCTCCAACGGCAGCTTCCTGATCAAGCCCGGCGTCGGCCTGATGGTGTGGACGCTGCTCGTCTTCGGGCTCGTCATGCTGCTGCTCGCGCGCCTCGCCTTCCCGCGCATCAGCGCGGCGCTCGAGCGTCGCCAGAGGACGATCGAAGAGTCGATCGACTCGGCGGAGCGCACCCGCCGCGAGGCCGACGAGCTGCTGGCCGAATACCGCGAGCGTCTCCAGGAGGCGCGTGGGCAGGCCGAGGAGATTGTGCAGCGCGCCCGCCAGTCCGCGGAGGCGCATGAGCGCGAGTCGCGCGAGCATGGGCGCGCGCTTGCCGCCGACGCAGCCCGGCGCGCGGAGCGCGACATCGAGGCGGCCACCCGCCGTGCGTTGCAGGAGATCCGCCAGGAGGTCGCGGACCTCACGGTGATGGCGACCGAAAAGGTGACCCGCAAGGCGCTCGATGCCGCCGACCAGCGGCGGCTTGTGGAGGAGGCGCTTGGCGAGCTTGACTTCTCTTCCCTCTCCTCGGGGGCTGATCAGAACTGATGGAGGAGCTTGCCCGTGTGTATGGCCGCTCGCTGTTCGAGGTCGCCCTTGAGCATGGGCTGCTCGACGCGCTGCGTGAGCAGTTGGCGCAGTTCGCCGATGCTTTGGAGGAGAACCGCGACCTGCGGGTGTTCTTCTTCTCGCCCTACTTCTCCACTCGCGAGCAGCAGGATGGGCTCGATCGCCTGCTCTCTGGGGCCGACGAGCGCTTCCTGAACTTCCTCAAGCTTTTGATCGAGAACCATCGGATGCCCGTTATCTTCCGTGTGCGGCGCGAGTATGAGCGGCTTTGGGAGGATCACAACCGTCTGCTTCCGGTGGAGATCACCAGTGCGATTGCGCTTGATGATGCGACCACGGGTCAGGTGGCTGAGCGCATCGGTTCTAGCACTGGGCGCAGGGTCTCGCTCGCCACTCGCGTGGACCCCGAGATCCTTGGCGGGATCGTGGTTCGCGTTGGCAACTCGATTCTCGATGCCTCTATCCGTAACCGACTGGAGCAGCTGCGCAGGCATGTTGCCAACGCTGCCTGAGCCCGACCTCCGGCAATCCCACAAGGAGACTTTTAGGAAACGACATGCAGATCAACCCTGATGAGATAACCAGCATCCTGAAGAGCCGTATCGAGGGCCTCGACGCAGGGCAGGCGGAGCTCACTGAGGTGGGTACCGTGCTTTCGGTGGCGGACGGCATCGCGCGCCTGCATGGTTTGGAGAACTGCATGTCTTTGGAGATGCTTGAGCTGCCCCATGGGGTCACGGGGCTGGCGCTGAATCTCGAGTCCGACAATGTTGGGGCGGTGTTGTTTGGGGCTTGGGAGAGGATTGCGGAGGGCGACACCGTCAAGCGCACGGGCCGTTTGCTGGAGATTCCCGTGGGGGATGCTCTGCTTGGGCGGATCGTCGATCCGCTGGGGCGTCCTTTGGATGGGAAGGGCGAGGTGGCGACCACCGAGACGCGGCCCGCGGAGTTCAAGGCTCCTGGGGTGGTGCAGCGTCAGCCGGTGAAGGAACCTATGCAGATCGGGCTGAAGGCGATCGATGCGATGATCCCGATTGGGCGGGGGCAGCGGGAGTTGATCATTGGGGATCGCCAGACTGGTAAGACGGCGATTGCGATCGACGCGATCATCAACAATCGTGATACCGGGGTGGTTTCGGTTTATGTGGCGATTGGGCAGCGGATGTCCACGGTGGTGGCGCTTGCGCAGACGCTTGACGAACATGGGGCGCTGGACAACACGATCATCGTGGCCGCGCCTGCGGACGAGGCGGCTCCGATCAAGTTCATGGCGCCCTACGCGGGGTGCGCGATGGGCGAGCACTTCCTCTATACCGGCCGCCACGCTTTGTGCGTGTATGACGATTTGACCAAGCACGCCTACGCGTACCGGCAGATGTCGCTGCTGTTGCGCCGCCCGCCCGGCCGCGAGGCGTACCCGGGGGATGTGTTCTACCTGCACTCGCGCCTGCTCGAGCGCGCGGTGAAGCTCGCCGACGACGTCACCGACCCGCGCACGGGGGAGAAGCTCCCCGGCGGGGGCTCGCTGACGGCGCTGCCGATCATCGAGACCCAGGCGGGGGACGTCTCCGCGTACATCCCCACCAACGTGATCTCGATCACCGACGGGCAGATCTTCCTGGAGCCGAAGCTCTTCAACTCGGGGGTGCGCCCCGCGATCAACGTCGGGATCTCCGTCTCCCGCGTGGGTGGCAACGCGCAGATCGGCCCGATGAAGAAGGTCGCGGGCCGCATCAAGCTGGAGCTCTCGCAGTACCGCGACCTCGAGGCGTTCGCGCAGTTCGGCTCGGACCTCGATGCCGACACACAGCGCACGCTGGCCCGCGGGGAGCGCTTGGTTAAGACGCTCAACCAGGGCGAGCGCGAGCCGCTGGCGGTGCAGGACCAGGTGGCGCAGATCTACGCCGCCACCAACGGCCACCTCGACCGCCTGCTCGTCGCGCGCGTGCCGGAGTTCCTGACGGAGCTCACCGAACGGCTGCACTCAGAGCACGAGGAGATCCGCGCGAAGATCGCGGGGGGCGACTGGTCGCAGGAGACCCAGGATGCGCTGGAGGCGCTGGTGGGGTCCTTCGCGCGGGACTTCGGCTACGACCTCGACGAGGAGGGCCAGCCGCTGGAGGAGGAGCTCCACGCGCAGGCGGGAGCACCGCGCGACGGTGCGCCGCACGCCGAGACCGCTGAGATCGCCGAGCGGGAGCCGGAGCCCCAGCCGGCCTGATCGGGGGCGGGACCGCAAAAATCATCATGGCCTCCCAGCGCGACGTCAAGAACCGGATCGCCTCGGTGAAGAACATCCAGAAGATCACCCGAGCGATGGAGATGGTGGCCGCCGCGCGCCTGCGCCGCGCGGAGCAGCGGATCGCGGCGCTGCGCCCCTACGCGGAGGCGATCCGCCGGATGACCAGCCAGGCGGCGCGCGCCGCCGGTGCGGAGGCCGCCTCGCTGCCGCTGCTCGACAGGCACGAGCAGGAGCGCAACGTGGGCCTCCTGCTCGTCACCGGCGACCGGGGCCTCGCGGGGGGCTTCAACTCGCAGATCGTCCGCGCGGGGGTGCGCGCGGGCACGGCGCTCGTCGAGGAGGGGCGCACACCGGTGTGGTTCGCCGCGGGGCGCCGCGGGGCCTCCTCGCTGAACTTCCGCGGGCGCGAGCTGAGCGGCGCCTATGTGGGCTTCACCGACCGCCCCGCCTACGCCGACGCGCACACGATTGCGGAGGATCTCACGAGCGCGTACGCCGCGGGGGAGCTCGACCGCGTGGAGATCCTCTTCAACGCGTACGTCTCCCCGCTCACGCAGACGGTGACGCGCGAAACGCTGCTGCCGCTCGCCGACGCGACGATCGCGGGGGACGAAGGCGGCGAGGGCGGGAGTGGGGGGCGCGCAGGCGAGAGCGCTCCCGAGAGCGCAGCGGGGGCCGGCTCGCCGGCTGCACCCGGGGGACCGCGTGCGCTCGTGGAGTACGAGCCCGACCCCAAGGAGATCCTGCTGCAGCTGATCCCGGACTACATCGAGGTCTCGATCTACCGCGCCCTGCTGGAGTCCGCGGCGGGCTTCTTCGGGGCGCAGATGACCGCGATGCGCAACGCCTCGGAGAACGCGGGGACGCTGATCGAGGAATACACGCTGCAGATGAACCGCGCCCGCCAGGCGGAGATCACCCAGGAGATCATGGAGGTAGTCGCTGGCGCCGAGGGCCTGTCGTGAGCCCATCCAAAAAGCTTTAAAACCAAGGAGAATCCAAGAGACCATGTCACCCAGCACTGCCACCCAGCCCGCCGGCACCACCTCGGACTCCTCCGCGCGCAACGTGGGCCGCATCGAGGAGATCCAGGGCGTGGTGATCGAGGCGGTGTTCCCCGAGAAGCTGCCCGAGATCAACCACGCGATCACCGTCCTGCGACCGGCCGCTGCCTCGGCGGAGGAGGCGGAGGACATCGCGGCCTCCAAGGAGGATGTGCTGGTGTGCGAGGTCCAGCAGCACCTCGGCGACGACCGCGTGCGCGCGGTGGCGATGGACACCACCGACGGCCTCGCGCGCGGCGCGGAGGTGGTCGATACGGGCGGGCCGATCACGGTGCCCGTCGGAGACGTGACGCTCGGGCGCATCTTCAACCTACTCGGCGAGCCGATCGACCTGGGGGAGGACCTGCCCGCGGACGTGGAGCGCCGCGGGATCCACCAGCCCGCTCCGCGTGTGGAGGACCTGACGCCGACCACCGAGATGTTCGAGACGGGCATCAAGGTCATCGACCTGCTGGCCCCCTACGCAAAGGGCGGCAAGGTCGGGCTGTTCGGCGGAGCGGGCGTCGGCAAGACCGTTCTGATCCAGGAGCTGATCCACAACCTCGCCAAGGAGCACGGCGGTCTCTCGGCGTTCTGCGGAGTGGGGGAGCGCTCGCGCGAGGGCAACGACCTGTGGCTGGAGATGAAGGAGTCGGGCGTCCTGGACAAGACCATGCTGGTCTTCGGGCAGATGAACGAGCCCCCGGGCGCGCGTATGCGCGTGGCGCTCTCGGGCCTGACGATGGCCGAACACTTCCGCGACGAGGGTCAGGACGTGCTGCTGTTCATCGACAACATCTTCCGCTTCGTGCAGGCCGGCTCCGAGGTCTCGGCCCTGCTGGGACGCATGCCCTCCCAGGTGGGCTACCAGCCGACGCTCGAGACCGAGATGGGTCAGCTGCAGGAGCGCATCACCTCCACCAAGCGTGGCTCGGTCACCTCGGTGCAGGCGATCTACGTGCCGGCCGACGACTACACCGACCCGGCCCCGGCGTCGGTGTTCGCCCACCTCAACGCGACCACCGCGCTCTCGCGGGCGATCTCCGAAAAAGGCATCTATCCGGCCGTCGATCCGCTGGACTCCAACTCCACGATCCTCAAGCCCGACATCCTCGGCGAGGACCACTTCCGGGTGGCCAACCGCGTCAAGGAGATCCTCCAGCGCTACAAGGAGCTGCAGGACATCATCGCGATCCTGGGGATCGACGAGCTCTCCGACGAGGACAAGCTCACCGTCCAGCGGGCCCGCAAGATCGAGCGCTTCCTCTCCCAGCCCTTCTTCGTGGCCGAACAGTTCACCGGCACCCCCGGCGCCTACGTGCCGATCGTTGAGACGATCCGCGGCTTCGACGAGATCATCGAGGGCAAGCACGACGAGGTCCCCGAGCGTGCGTTCTTCCTCAAGGGAACCATCGACGACGTGGTCTCTGACGCCCGATGACCTGCGCTGGCCGAATCGGGGATGCGAGCGGAGCGAGTGTCTCCCGCTTCGGTCTGCGTCCTCGATCGCTCGTGTGCAGAGCACACTTCGCTCACTGCGTCCTTGATCTGCTTGGTCCTCGAACGTCAGAGGGGTGCGGTGAGGGAACAGGGCCGCACATGTGCGGCCCTGCGGACCGGTACATGTACCGGTCCGGACCACAGCGCATGCGCTGTGGTCAACAGCGAATTGACCCACGGCAAATGTGCGTCGCAAGGGTGGCGTGATGGCCCGCGCGAAGTTCCCCGTCGAAGTCCTCACCCCCGAGGGGCCCGTGTTCTCCGAGGAGGTCGAGATGCTCTCGACGCGCACCGCCGCCGGCTCGATCGGCATCCTCGCCGGCCACGAGCCGGTGCTCGCGCTCCTGCGGCCCACCGAGCTGCGCCTGTATCGCAGCGAGTCGGATGTCCTGCGCTTCAAGCAGACCGCCGGCTACCTCCAGTTCGAGCAGGACCGCGCGCTGGTGCTGGTCGAGGAGGCCACCCCGCTCGATGGCGCCTGAGCGCGAGCCTGTCGGGGTCATCGGCACCGGCTACGTCGGCCTGGTGAGCGCCGCCGGCTTCGCGGAGCTCGGCAGCGAGGTGTGGTGCGTGGACATCGACGCCGAGAAGATCGAGCGTTTGCGCCGGGGGGAGTCGCCGATCTATGAGCCGGGCCTCGAGGAGCTGCTCGCCAAGCACGCCGGGAGGCTGCACTTCTCGACCGACCTCGCCGACGCGTTGGAGCACGCGCGCCTGCTGTTCGTCGCGGTGGGCACCCCGCCGACCTACTCCGGCGACGCCGACCTCTCGGCGGTGCACGCGGTGGTGCGCGCGATCCCCGCCTCCGAGGACCACGCGCTTGTGATGAAGTCCACCGTGCCCTGCGGGACGGGGGCCTCGATCCAGCGGATCTTCGGCGAGCAGGGCAAGGGCGGCCTGCGCTACGTCTCCTGCCCGGAGTTCCTCAAGGAGGGCTCCGCGGTCCACGACTTCCTGCACCCCGACCGCGTGGTGGTGGGCGAGGACGGCGACTGGGCCGGGGATGCGGTGGTCGATCTCTACGCGCCCCTCGGAGCCCCGCTCGTGCGCACCGACATCGCGAGCGCCGAGATGGTGAAGCTCGCCTCCAACGCGTTCCTCGCGACGAAGATCTCGTTCATCAACGAGATCGCCAACGTCTGCGAGGAGACCGGTGCCGATGTGGTCGAGGTCGCGCGCGGGATGGGCCTCGACGGGCGCATCGGGCCCAAGTTCCTGCAGGCCGGGATCGGCTTCGGGGGCAGCTGCTTCCCCAAGGACGTCGACGCGCTCAAGCAGCTCGCGGGCAACTCGGGCTATCACTTCCAGCTGCTCACCGCGGTGATCGAGGTCAACGAACTGCAGAAGCGCCGCGTGATCGGCAAGCTGCAAAAGCATCTCGGCAGCCTCGTGGGCAAGCGGGTGGCGCTGCTGGGTCTGGCGTTCAAGCCCAACACCGACGACATGCGCGAGGCATCCTCGCTGGTGCTCGCCGCACGGCTGAATGCCGATGGAGCCACGGTCAGCGCATACGACCCCGTCGCGGAGGAGCAGGCCCGCAGGCTGATCGGCGGCCTCGCGTTCGCCGACTGCGCGATCGACGCGGTGCGCGACGCCGACGCGATGGTGCTCGTCACCGAGTGGCCCCAGTGCACCGACCTCGATTGGGCGGAGGTCGCCGAGGCGATGCGCGGCAGCCTCGTGATCGACGGGCGCAACGCCCTCGACAGCGACGCCGTGCGCGCCGCGGGACTCCTCTACGAGGGGGTCGGAAGGGGGTCCCGCTCACCGGAGCCCGTGGGGCGGGCGTCCCTGTCGACGGAGTCCGCGTAGTGCAGGCGGTGATCCTGGTCGGAGGCGAGGGCACCCGCTTGCGCCCGCTCACCTCCACGGTGCCCAAGCCCGTGGTCCCGCTCGTGGACCGGCCCTTCATCGTGTTCATGATCGAATGGCTGCGCGAGCACGGGATCGAGGACGTGATCATGTCCTGCGGCTTCCTCGCCACCAGCGTGCGCAACGTGCTGGGGGATGGCTCCGCGCTCGGGATCCGCCTGCGCTTCGTCGAGGAGCCTGATCCGCGCGGCACCGCGGGGGCGCTCAAGTTCGCGGAGTCGATGCTCGACGAGCGCTTCCTGATGCTCAACGGGGACGTGCTCACCGACATCGATTTGACTCAGCAGATCACCCAGCACGAGCGCACCGGCGCCCGCGCCACGCTCGCGCTGGTGCCTGTAGATGACCCCAGCGCCTACGGCCTCGTCCACCTCGCGGAGGACCGCTCGGTGAGCGACTTCGTGGAGAAGCCGGGTCTTGATCAGATCGATACGAACATGATCAGCGCGGGGGCCTATGTGTTGGAGCGCGAGGTGCTCGAGCTGGTGCCGGCTGGGCGTAACGTCTCGATCGAGCGGGAGGTGTGGCCGCTGCTGATCGGCGACGGCCTCTACGGGTTCCCGTCGCAGAGCTACTGGCTCGACATCGGAACCCCCGAGCGCTACCTGAAGGGCACCTTCGACATCATCGAGGGCAACGTCCGCACCGCCGTCACCGAGCGTCTCGGTGACGGCTATCTCGCGATCGCACCCGACGCGCGGGTGGAGGGGCGTGTGATTCCGCCGGCGGTGCTCGAGCCCGGCGTGCACGTGGCCCCGGGCGCGCACGTCGGCAGCCTCGTGGTGCTCGGCCAGGGGGTCACGATCGGCGCGGGCACCGCCGTCGAGCGCGCGGTGATCATGCGCGGCGCCGAGATCGGCCCGGGGTGCACGCTGCGCAACTGCATCGTCGCGGCCGGCTGCCACGTGGGCGAGGGCACCCAGATCACCGGTGGCGCGGTGCTCGGCGAGGGGGTCACGGTGGGGGCGCACAACATCGTGACCCGCGGTGCGCGTATCTTCCCGGGCGTGACCCTCCCCGACGGAGCACTGAGGTTCTCGTGAGCGAGAACGCAATCGCCACCCTCTCCCGTGAGGCGATCGCCGAGGTGGACCGCTCCGGGCAGCTCGCCGACGTGCTCGCGCTACCCGAGCACCTGCGCGACGCGCTGTGGCGCGTGGAGTCCGCGATCATGAACGAGTGGGACACACCCGGCGGCCTCGTCGTGGCCGGCATGGGCGGCTCGGCGATCGGGGGCGCGCTGGCGAGCGCCGCGCTCGGCGACCACGCCTCGCGGCCGATCTTCGTGACGCGCGCCTACGGGCTGCCACCGTGGACCACCCCGGAGACCACGGTGCTGTGCGCGAGCTACTCCGGCAACACCGAGGAGACCCTCGCCTGCTACGAGTCCGCCTCGGCGCTCGGCGCCCAGCGTGTGGTGGTCACCACCGGTGGGCGCCTCGCGGAGCTCGCGCGCGCGGACAAGGTGCCCGTGATCCCGCTCCCCGGCGGCTTCCAGCCGCGCGCGGCTGTCGCCTACATGACGGTCGCCGCGCTCGAGGTAGCCGCGCTCTGCGGGGCCGGCCCGCGCCTCACCTCGGAGATCGACGTCGCCGGCGCCCACGCCGAGCAGCTCGTCGCCGAGTGGGGCCCCGACGCGCCGGAGGACTCGCTCGCCAAGGAGCTCGCGCGCGGACTGCACGGCAGCGCACCCGTGGTGGCCGGCGCCGGCCTGACCGCCCCGATCGCCTACCGCTGGAAGACCCAGATCAACGAGAACGCAAAGCTCCCCGCCTTCGCGCACGAGCTCCCCGAGCTCGACCACAACGAGCTCGTCGGCTGGGAGGGCGCGCCCGAGGTGGGCCGCTTCGCGGCGGTGTTCCTCGACGACTCCGACGCCCATCCGCGGGTGAAGGAGCGCATGGAGCTCACCGAGAAGCTGATCGCCGACAGCGCCACCGCGTGCTTCCACGTCGAGACCCGCGGGCAGACCACGATCGAGCGGGTGTTCTCGCTCGTGCTGCTCGGGGACCTCGTCTCCGTCTACCTCGCCGCGCTGCGCGGCGTCGATCCGGGACCCGTGAAGCTGATCGAACAGCTGAAGGCCGAGCTCGCCCAGCGTTGACGGTTTCAACGGACCGCCCGTCGATCACTACAATCTCGCAGGACCGATGACCCCCACCGCCACTCAGCCCGCCGCCGACGCCGAGACCGCTCGGCCCGCCACCGACTTCAAGGTCGCCGACCTCTCGCTCGCGAAGCTGGGGCGCAAGGAAATCACGCTCGCCGAGCACGAGATGCCGGGCCTGATGGCGATTCGCGCGGAGTACGCGCAGGCCCAGCCGCTGCGGGGCGCGCGGATCACGGGCTCGCTGCATATGACGATCCAGACCGCGGTGCTGATCGAGACGTTGACAGCGCTCGGCGCGCAGGTGCGGTGGTGCAGCTGCAACATCTTCTCCACCCAGGACCAGGCCGCCGCGGCGGTCGCCGTCGGCCCCGAGGGGACTCCCGAGGAGCCGCGCGGCATCCCGGTGTACGCCTGGAAGGGCGAGACGCTGGAGGAGTATTGGTGGTGCACCGACCGGGTGCTGCGCTGGCCCGGCGAGGATGGCTCGTTCGGATTAGGGTCCGCCCGGGTGGGCGGGTCCGGTTCGACCGGCCCCAACATGATCCTCGACGATGGCGGCGACGCGACGCTGCTCGTGCACAAGGGCGCCGAGTACGAGGCCGCGGGCGCCGTCCCCGAGGTGGACGAGGATGGGATGGACGGGGACGGGCTCGTCCACTCCGAGGAGTTCCAGGTGGTTCTCTCGCTGCTTCGCCGCTCGCTCGGGGAGGACCCGCAGCGCTGGACGAGGATTGGCGCGGGCATCAAAGGGGTCACCGAGGAGACCACCACGGGTGTGCACCGGCTCTATGAGATGACCGAGGCGGGCACCCTGCTGTTGGCGGCTATCAACGTCAACGACTCCGTCACGAAGTCCAAGTTCGACAACCTCTACGGCTGCCGCCACTCGCTCGTGGACGGCATCAACCGCGCCACCGACGTGATGATCGCGGGCAAGATGGCCGTAATCTGCGGCTTCGGCGACGTCGGCAAGGGCTGCGCGGAATCGCTGCGCGGCCAGGGCGCGCGCGTGGTGATCACCGAGATCGACCCGATCTGCGCGCTGCAGGCCGCGATGCAGGGCTACACGATCCGTACGCTCGACGAAGTGGTCGGAGAGGGCGACATCTTTGTGACCTGCACCGGCAACCGCGACATCATCCGCGCGGAGCACATGGCGCGGATGAAGCACCAGGCGATCGTCGGCAACATCGGGCACTTCGACAACGAGATCGACATCGCGGGCCTCGCCAAGACGCCGGGGGTCGAGCGCATCAACATCAAGCCCCAGGTTGACGAGTGGCTCTTCCCCGACGGCCACGCGATCATCCTGCTCTCCGAGGGTCGCCTGCTGAACCTCGGCAACGCCACGGGCCACCCGAGCTTCGTGATGAGCAACTCCTTCACCAACCAGGTGATCGCCCAGATCGAGATGTTCACCAAGAACGAGCGCTACGAGAAGCGCGTCTACGTGCTCCCCAAGCACCTCGACGAGAAGGTCGCGCGCCTGCACCTCGACGCGCTCGGGGTCAAGCTCACGAAGCTCAGCGACGACCAGGCCGCCTACATCGGCGTGTCCGTCGAGGGCCCGTATAAGCCCGACCACTACAGGTACTAGCGCTTGATGAGGGCGATGGTCCTTGCGGCGGGGCTCGGGACCCGGCTGCGCCCCCTGACTTACGAGATCACGAAGCCGATGGTGCCGGTGCTGGACCGGCCGGTGATGGCGCACATCCTCGACCTCCTGGGGCGCCACGGCTTCGAGGAGGTGATCGCCAACCTGCACTACTTCCCCGACTCGATCCGCGCCTACTTCGGCGAGCAGGGCCCGCTCTCCTACCGCTATGAGGAGGAGCTGCTCGGGACCGCCGGCGGGGTGCGCGCGTGCGCGGAGTTCTTCGGCGAGGAGCCCTTCATCGTGATCTCCGGCGATGCGCTCACCGACATCAATCTGACGGCGCTCGCCGCGCGCCACCGCGAGGCGGGCGGGATCGCGACGCTCGCGGTGAAGCAGGTGTCCGACACGCGCGAGTACGGCGTGGTGCTGCACGACAGCGCGGGGCGCATCACCGGCTTCCAGGAGAAGCCCCCGCCTGAGGAGGCGCTCTCGGACCTCGGCAACTGCGGCATCTACGTGTTCGACCCCGCGATCTTCGACCACTTCCCGGAGCGCCCCTTCGCGGACTGGGCGCAGGACGTGTTCCCCGCACTGCTGGAGCACGACGTCCCCTTCTACATCCATGAGGTGAGCGACTACTGGAACGACGTCGGCTCGCTCGCGGAGCTGCGCCAGGGCACCTTCGACGCGCTGCGCGGCGAGCTGCACCTCGAGCTCGACGGCAGGGAGGTCGCGCCCGGGGTGATCCTCGCGGGCGAGGACGGCGGCGCGGCGGAGGGCGATTCGGTGGGGGCCGGCTCGACAGGAGCGAATCCGACGCTGTTGCCGGCGGATGCGGAGGTCGAGGGCCCCGTGTGGATCGGGCGCGACGTCTCGATCGGCGCCGGCGTGCGTCTCACCGGCCCGCTCGTGCTGGGCGACGGCGCGCGGGTGGGAGACGGGGCGCAGCTGCGCGAGAGCATCCTCTTCCCCGGCACCGAGGTCGCCCCCGGGGCGATCATGATCGGCGCGATCGCCGGGCACGCTGGGATCCTGCAGAGCATGCGGCCGCGTCAGATATAGGGAGAGCCCGCCGAAGCGGGCTCTCCGGATAGAGCAGCGCTCTGACGAAGACACCCTGATGCTATCTGTCTGTGCGGTCGTACATCTGCGGAAAAGCCGATGGACAACCGCCGGGCGGGGGCGTAGCATCGATAGAGACAGTCTCACCACCCGAGTCTCCCCGACTGAAAGGAGGCACGATGCAGATCGATATCAAGGGCCGCAACGTGCCGGTCACAGACGATTTGCGCAGGCACGTCGAACGCCGCCTGGAGAAAGTCTCGCGGCAGGTTTCCGAGTTCGCGCGCCTGGAGATCGAGCTCTTGCGCGAGCCCAACCCACGGGTCGCCGATCACCAAGTGGCGGAGGCCACGCTCTACCTGAAGGGGGTTACGCTGCGCGCGCGCGACGCCTCGCCGCAGATGCTGCACTCGCTGAACCTCGTGGTTGACGAGCTGGCGCGCCAGGTCAAGCGCCACCGCGACCGTCGTCGCCGCCGGCGGGAGACGCGCGCGGCGCTTGCCGGCCTGTCTCCGATCGGCCCCGGCGCTCCGCCACCACCGGCGGCCGATTCCGGTCTCCCGGCGACCCCGTAGGCCACACCGGGACAGCCCCCAGGCGCTACCCTGGGGGCGTGTCCCTCCTGGATCGCGCACTCAACGTCGGCGAGGCGAAGAAGTTCAAGCAGTACGAGAAGCGCGTCGCGCTGATCGGGGCGTTCGAGCCCGAGCTCGAACACGACACCGACGCGGAGCTGCGTGAGCGGATGGACACGCTGCGCGAGCGCGCCGCGAACGGGGACCGATCGAAGATCGGCCAGCTTGACGACCTGCTCTCCGAGTGCTTCGCGGTGGTCAGAGAGACCGGCAAGCGCACGATGGGGATGCGCCACTTCGACGTGCAGCTGATCGGCGCGATGGCGCTGCACGAGGGGTGCATCGCGGAGATGAAGACGGGCGAGGGCAAGACGCTCACGGCCACCCTCGCGGTGGCGCTCAACGCGCTTGCAGGCAAGGGCGTGCACGTGGTCACGGTCAACGACTACCTCGCCCGCCGCGACGCGGAATGGATGAGCCCGATCTACAACGCCCTCGGGATCACGGTGGGGGTGCTGCAGAACATGCAGCCCTATGAGGAGAAGCACCGCGCGTACGCGTGCGACGTGGTGTACGGGACCAACTCGGAGCTCGGCTTCGACTACCTGCGCGACAACATGGCGAAGGACCTCTCCGAAAAGGTCCAGCGCGGGCACCCCTTCGCGATCGTGGACGAGGTCGACAACATCCTGATCGACGAGGCGCGCACGCCGCTGATCATCTCCGGCGCCCCCGAACAGGCGGCGGACCTGTACGTGAAGTTCGCGCGCCTCGCGCCCAAACTGGTGCCGGGCAAGACCCCCGAAGGGATGGACCCGCGCTCCAAGAAGGAGTTCCTCGCCGACTTCGACTACGAGTTCGAGGAGAAGCACAAGACGGTGTCGGTCACCGAGCAGGGGGTCGCAAAGGCCGAGCGCTACCTCGGCATCGACCACCTCTACCGCGCCGAGAACGGCCACCTCGTCAACCACCTCAACCAGGCGCTGCGCGCGGAGTCGCTGTACAAGCGCGACGTCGACTACGCCGTGATCGACAGCGAGGTCAAGATCATCGACGAGTTCACCGGGCGCATCCTCGAGGGCCGGCGCTGGTCGGAAGGGCTGCACCAGGCGATCGAGGCGAAGGAGGGGGCGCGCATCCAGGAGGAGAACCAGACGCTGGCGACGATCACCTACCAGAACTTCTTCCGCCTCTACGACAAGCTCTCCGGGATGACCGGCACCGCGCTGACGGAGGCCACGGAGTTCATGAAGATCTATGAGCTCCCCGTCGTGCAGATTCCCACCAACGTGGCGATGGTGCGCGCGGATCGCAACGATCAGGTCTACAAGACCAAGGACGGCAAGTGGAGCGCGGTGGTCCGCGAGATCGCGGCGCGCCACGAGAACGGCCAGCCGGTGCTGGTGGGCACGATCTCCGTGGAGGTCTCCGAGCTGCTCGGGCAGCGCCTGAAGCAGCGCGGGATCCCGCACACGGTGCTGAACGCCAAGCCCGAGCACGCCGCGCGCGAGGCGGAGACCGTCGCCGAGGCCGGCCAGCCGGGTGCGGTCACGATCGCCACCAACATGGCGGGCCGCGGGGTGGACATCAAGCTCGGCGGCAACCCCGAGCACCTCGCCCGCCTCGAGCTCGCCAAGCAGGGACTGAAGCCGGAGGTGGAGGGCTACGAGCAGCGCTTCGCCGAGCTCCTGCCCGGCATCGAGGAGCGCGTGGCGGCCAACCGCGAGCGCGTGATGGCGGCCGGCGGCCTGTTCATCTGCGGCACCGAGCGCCACGAGTCGCGGCGGATCGACAACCAGCTGCGCGGGCGCTCCGGCCGCCAGGGCGACCCGGGGGAGAGCCGCTTCTTCCTCTCCGCCGAGGACGACCTCGTGCGGCTGTTCGCGGGCGATCGCATCTTCCGCATCCTCGACAAACTCGGCGGGGTCGACGAGGAGGGCAACGAGGAGCCGATCGAGGCGGGGATGCTCTCCAAGCAGATCGAGAAAGCCCAGAAGAAGGTCGAGGAGCAGAACTTCCTGATCCGCAAACGCGTGCTCGAGTACGACGACGTGATGAACGAGCAGCGGCGCGTGATCTATGCCTACCGCGACCAGGTGCTGGAGGGCGAGGCGATGGGCGAGCAGGCGCGGCAGGAAATCGCGCCCGTGATCGAGCGCACGATCGACGAGTACACCCAGGGCGACTACCTCGAGGATTGGGACATCGACGGCCTCTTCACTGCGCTCTCGCAGTTCTTCCCGCTGGAGATCGGACTGGAGGACGTGAACCCCGAGGCGATCGACCGCGCCCATCTCGGCGAACGCGTGCTGGAGGGGGCGATGGAGCGCTACGACGCGCGCGAGCAGGAGCTCGGCGAGGAGCTGATGGGCCAGCTGGAGCGCTACCTGCTGCTGCAGATCATCGACGAACGCTGGCGCGAGCACCTGTTCGACATGGACTACCTGCGCGAAGGCATCGGCCTGCGCGGAATCGCCCAGATCGACCCCCTCGTGGCCTACAAGAACGAGGCGTACGAGCTCTTCGGCGACCTCATCAACAGCATCTGGGCGGACTACGCGCGCCTGATCTTCAACGTGCAGGTGCAGATCGACGGGCAGAACGGCGGCGGGGCCGGGGCTGGGGGG
>JBIOEY010000009.1:0-34104 GCA_044446505.1 Solirubrobacterales bacterium | reverse complement strand
GCGTGGCGGCGAGTAGGTCCGCCGCCGGGGGTCGCTGTGCGGGCTCACGAACGAGAAGCACGACCCCCGCGATGACCAGGACAAGCAGCAGCACGGCAATCGTGGTCGCGTGCCCCGGCACATGGATCGCCGGGATCGACAACATCATCAACAGCGCCAGGCCGACGGGCACCGCCAGAAAGGTCCAACTACGGGCCCCGCACAGGCGGCAGACGGCTTGGCCGAGGATCAGGGTACCCGCACACGTGAGCGTGGCGGCGACGATCACGGCGAGCACGCCGGGTAGCATAGGGAGTTCGATGCGCAAGCTCGCCATCGTTCCCGCGTACAACGAGGCCGAGGCGATCGCCACGACGGTTGCGGCGATTCGTCGTCATGCCCCCGACTTCGACGTGGTGGTCGTTGACGATGGCTCCACCGACGCTACCGCCGAGCGTGCCCGCAGCGCCAATGCCACCGTGCTGCGCATGCCGTTCAATCTGGGGATCGGGGGAGCCGTGCAGAGCGGCTACATCTATGCGCTCGAGCACGGCTATGACATCGCTGTGCAGGTCGACGGCGATGGTCAGCACGACCCCCGCCATATCCACGACCTGCTGAGCCGCCTGCGTGGGGACTCGCAGCTGAACATGGTCACGGGCTCGCGCTTTCTCGATCCCAGCGGGGACGGCTATCGCTCCTCAGCCACCCGGCGCCTCGGCATTCGCGTGTTCTCGGGGATCGTGTCGATGATCACCGGCCAGCGAGTCACCGACCCCACATCCGGCTTTCGCATGACCAACCACCAGGGCATCGAGCTGTTCGCCCGCGACTACCCGCACGACTACCCGGAGGTCGAGGCGATCGTCCTGATGCACTTCCACAACCTGCGCAGCTGCGAGACGCCTGTGACCATGCGCCCGCGCTTGACCGGCGAGTCCGCGATCTCCTCCCCGCAATCGGTCTACTACATGGTCAAGGTGCTGCTCGCGGTACTTGTCGGCCTCTTCCGGCGGCGCCCGACGATGGCCCCGGCGAAAGACACCGGCAGGGGCGCCTCCGCGGCCGGCCCGGAGGGCGCGGTATGACGAAGGTCACCCTGCAACGCGGCTTTGCCATCGCCGTCACCTTCGCCTTGCTGATGCTCGTCCTCGAGCTGGTACGCCGCAAGCGTCTTTCCGAGCGCTACGCGATCTTATGGCTCATCGCAGCCGCCACGCTCTTCATCCTCGCCGTGTGGAAGGGTCTGCTCACATCGCTCTCACACGACGTCGGGATCTACTACCCGCCCTCCGCGCTGTTCGCGGTCGCCATCGGTCTCATCCTCATGATCCTGCTGCACTTCTCGCTGGCCGTCTCGCGCCTCGCCGACCAGAACAAGGTTCTGGCCCAGCGCCTCGGCTTGCTGCAGCAGCAGGTTCAGGAAAACGACGTCTCCGAGCAGATCGACCTGCTTGCGATGGAGGATCGAAGTCCCCGGCAAGATCCCGTTGCCGCTCAGTCGGGCGGCGAGCTCACCACCTGACGCGCGAGCACGCTGAAGCTGCGTGCGCTGGTGCTGCGCTCGAAGCGCTCAACCGCCTCCTCGCGCGCCGCCTGGCCCAGGCGCACACGCAGCCCGGGATCGGCCAGCAGGGCCTCGAGCGCTCCCCGTAAGGCCTTGATGTCCCCCGCGGGCACCAGCAGCGCGCTGTGGCCATTGCTGACCACCTCGGGCGTGCCCCCCACATCGCTGGCCACGATGCCGCGCCCCAGCAGCGCCGCCTCCAGCACGGATGTGGGCAGCCCCTCCGTATAGCTGGGATTGACGATCGTGTCCGAGGCACGGATCAGCTCCAGCGCCCGCGCTTCTGGTTGGTAGCCCATGAACCGACAGCGCTGTTGCAGGCTGCGCGCGGTGCAGAGCGCTTCCAGCTCGTGGCGGCGCGGACCGTCGCCCACCACGCACAGCAGCGCCTCCTTGTGCTCCAGCCCCGCGAACGCCTCGATCAAGTCGGCCACCCCCTTGCCGTCGATCAGGCGGCCCACGAACGTCGCCACGGGCCGGCCCGCAGACCACGCGGTGAGCTCCGAGCAAGGCTGCACAGCGTCGTAGCGAGCGTGGTCCACACCGCGGTAGATCACCGTCGCCTCGCGCCCGGCCAGCTCCTGCACGAAGCGCGCGGCCGCCTGCGAGATCGCCACCACCGCCTGCGCGTGGCGCAGCACGAGCCGCCCCAGCGTGAGGTCGTAGAGACGCGCCGCCGTGCTGTACGCGCGGGAGCCGAGGTGCACGTAGTCCGAGCCGTGCTCGACGTGGATCAGCGGCAGTCCGGTGGCCCTGCTGTAGGCCAGCGCCGCCAGCGAGCTGAGGAAGAAGCGCGTGTGGCACACCACCACGTCGTGCTCGCGTCGGTTCAGAGCGGCGCGCAGCGCGCGCACGAAGCCGCGCCGCCAGGGGGCCGGACAGGGGAAGTTGGGGATCAGGTCGAACGCGGGGTAGCGCACCACGCGGTAGCCCGGCGCCAACTGCTCGAAGGGCAGCCCCTGCGGAGGGATGCGCGGCGTCAGCACGGTGATTCCCTCCACCAGCTCCAGGTGCATCAACTCCGCGTTCAGGTCGCGCACGTAGCCCTCCAGCCCCCCCACATGCGGCGGGAAGTAGGGACTGAAGATCAGCAGCCTCATCGCCGCCTGGCCCACTTGGGATGATGGTCGGGCATGTCCCAGCCGTCCTCTGCCGCCCCGCCGCGCTACCGCGCGCGGCACATGCGCTTCGATGTCCTCGTCACTGTTGGCGGCAAGGCGCTGTTCGTCGCCCTGGGCGGCCTCACCACGGTGCTGATCGCTCGCCACCTGGGGCCCACCGGCCAGGGCGTGTTCGCGGTGTCGTTCAACCTGACCTTGATCCTCGTGCAGTTGGGTAGCTCCGGCCTGAGCGTCGCCGCCCCAACGCTGGTGGCGCGCGACAGCCGTTTGACAGGCGCCATCATCACAAACTCGCTGCTGCTGGCGCTTGGCGGTGGCCTCCTGCTGATCGCGGGCTCGCTGCTCGTTAAGGCCATCGCCCCCGGTGCCCTCCCTGGTCTCACCTGGACCGAGCTTGGCATCACGCTCGCCGCATTGCCCGCCGCGCTGGCGACAATGTTCATGCAGGCGGTGCTCCAGGGGCAGGGGCGCATGGTCGCCTTCGGGGCCATCGACGTCGCCCAGGCCACGATCACCCTGGCCGGGCTTCTGGTTGCCATCCTCGCCTTCGACGTCGGCCTCGTCGGGGTGCTCCTCGTGATCGCCGTCACCCGGTATCTGCTGCTGCTGATCGCGCTTACGATGCTCCGTCGGGAGGCTTTCCCACCGGCCCCTCCTGAGCGGGTGCTGCTGCGGCGCATGCTCGCGTTCGGAGCGCGCATCTACGCCGTCGGTCTCGTCACGTTTCTGCTGATCCGCCTCGACCTCTTGCTAGTCAACAGCATCCTCGGCCAGCGCTCGGCCGGCCTCTACTCGCTCGCCGGCTACATATCGGAGGCACTCTCCGTCGTCCCCAGCATCGTCGCCGTCAACATGGTGGCGCGGCTGGCGCGGGACCATGAGGCGGACACCTCCGCACGCGTCTTCCGCGCCACCTTCCTGCTCTACGGCGGCCTCTGCCTGCTCTCCCTCCCCGCCGTCGCCATCGGCCTGCCGCTGCTCTACGGCAGTGCCTACCAGGGCTCGGTCGAACTCTACTTCTGGCTGGCTCCCGGCATCTTTTTCCTCGGACTGCTCAGCGTCATCGGCATCCACTTCTCCGTACGCGGCTACCCTCCCATGCTGGTCGTCGCCTGGATCGCCGGACTGGTGCTCGACATCGCCCTGAACGTCATGCTGCTGGGGCCGCTGGGCCTGTTCATCGCTCCGCTCTCCTCGACGGTCGCCTACGGGTTTGTGCTCGCCGCGCACCTTGGACGCTTCGCGCGCGAGATGGGTGGCTGGCATGAGCTCATGCCGCGCACTGCCGACATCAGAGCGCTGCTCAACCAGCGCACCGCCGTCCGCGAAACCGACTCCACTCGTGGCATCCGCGACGTGATAGATACTTCCGCGTGAGTTCCGACGCTGGAGGTGAACTTGCGACGTCTGCCGTACCCGCGGAGGCCGCATGCGCGCTCCCCTCAGTTGGGGTGATCATCCCGTGCTTCAATGATGGCGCGACACTCCTCGAAGCCGTACGCTCCGCGCAAGGGCAGTCGCGTATCGATGAGCTCATCGTCATTGATGATGGCTCCACCGACCCCACCACGCTCGACGTCTTCGCCGCGCTCGAGGCCGAAGGGGTGGCCGTGGTGCACCGGCCCAACGGTGGCCTCGGTGCAGCACGCATGAGCGGCGTGCAGGCCAGCAGGGCAGATTACGTCCTCGCCCTGGACGCGGACGACCGCTTGCTGCCAGGAGCTCTTGCGGCACTTGCCGCCGCCCTCGACCACGAAAAGCGTCTGGCTGTCGCTTGGGGCGACTACATGCTATTTGGAGAACGCTGCTACCGCCAGCGGACGGCCCCCATGCTCGACCCCTGGCAGATCAGCTATCAGAACGACCTGCCAGCCTCAGCAATGCTCCGACGCTCTACGTTGCTGGCAGCTGGGGGCTGGGTGGGGCGCGGCTATGAGGATTGGGGTCTGTGGATGAGCCTCGCCGAACGCTCCGCACAGGGCAGGCACCTGGATCTGGTCGTCTACGAATATCGCCAGCACGGCGTGCGCCTGCTGGGTGAATTCGCCGCTCGCCACACCAACTCCTATGCGCTGCTGCGCAGCCGCCACCCAGGGCTGTTCAGGGGCCGTCGCACCGCGTGGCGCCGCTCGCGCGCGCCGCTAGCTCTAAAGCTTGCGCTGCCTGTGATCTTTGCCCTTCCAATAGGCGACAACCGGCGACGTCTGCTCGGCGGAGCCGCTTGCCACCTGGCTCATCGCCGCGGTCTTCGGCTGCTCATGCGGCGTATTCGTGACGCATGAGGACGAGCGATCGTTGGGCATCGTCTAGCCTCCGCTGATAGCGTTACCCGCTCGATGGGCACTGTCAACCGAAGGCTTGCTACCGACCTCCGCGACCAGTTGGGACTGCGTCGCGCAGTTGAGACAGGAACATTCTGGGGCGTCACTGCACGCTCACTCGCCGCCCTGTTCGATAGCGTAGTCACGATCGAGCTTTCTGCTTCATTGCACGCACGAGCCACCACCGCGTTACGCGACTTGCCGCAGGTGGAGACTGTGCATGGCCATTCAGTTGTCGCCTTGAGCACCATTGCAAGATCAGACATCTCGACGCTCTACTTCCTCGATGGCCACTGGAGCGGGGGCGTCACCGAGGGAGTTGAAGACGAGTGCCCAGTGATCGAGGAGATCGTGGCCATCGGCGCTGGACATCCCGACGACTGCCTCATCATCGACGATGCGCGCCTCTTTACATCCGCGCCATCGCCGATGCTCGATGCGGCGCAATGGCCCACGATCATCGAAGTCTTCGATGCGATCCGCTACCAGCGACCAGACCACATAGTTACGCTGATCGCCGATCAGGTGATTGCAGTGCCGCAGCGAGCAAAGCCGGCAATCGATGCCCACGGGGCTCGTGTACTCAACACATACGGCGCTCGGCTACATGCGAAGGTCGTGGCACTGCGGGGAGCCGCTCTCACCTCACTCGCAGCCGTGCGCACCCGCCTCGGGCACCACGGTGTGCGACCCTGAGCCTTTGCTCAAGACTCACGTCGCCTCCAGTTCTCCCAGAGGAATTCGTATTGGTACGTCGGGTAGTGGGTCGCTTCGAGCAACGTGCGAATGGAATTCATACGCTTGACCGCATTTGGTACAAAGACGTGGAACTGCACTTGCAAATCCCGAACCCGTGTAATAAGCCCCCGGGCGATCATGTGATCGAGCAAATCGTACTCCTCACCCTCGATGTTGACCTTCATCAGATCGACCTGCTCACAGCCCAACTCCGCCATGATCGACTCGACGTCACGCAGCTGGATCTCGATGGAGTGATCTCCTGGCCGAAGATGCGAGGAAGCATCGCCCGCAACCGCCACCGCGGCTGTGCCGTCTCGCGAGGAAAGCCCCACGGGGTGAACGGTGACCAAAGGGTTGCGAGCGAACCGTCGCCCGATCTGCTCCGCGAACTCCGGCACCGGCTCGAATACATGCACGCGACAGCCATACATCGCGACGATGTCGCTTGCCCACTGGCCCTCGAAACCGCCGACGTCCAGTACCGTGGAGTCCTTCGAGAGGTCGTAGTCCAGACGCAACGTCTTGTCGCCCTCGAGAGCACGCCATCTGCGTACCGCCGGGTTCGGGGCCGACAGCCACGTAACAGCCGCACGAGCACCGCGAACTGCGCCGACGAAACGCCGGTCGGAGAACAGTCGCATGCGCAATGTGTCGGTCACCACAGGGAGGGCACCTTAGCGAGCTGAGTGCCGCCGGCCAAGCATCGACCTTCCGACGAGCATCAGCAAACACAGCGCCGCTAGACAACTCAGCGCTAATCCCACGCGCAGACCGGGAACACGGTAGCGCCAAACAACGGCGTGAGAACCCGCGGGAACGCTCACCCCCCGCATTACATCATCGACACGCAGTGCTGGACGCGGACGCCCGTCAACTGTCACGCTCCAACCGGAGGCTATTGCTTCATCGAGCACGACCAGGCCAGGTTGCGTCAACCGCACATGCAAGGCAACGGTCGAGTTTTGTGCATTGACCACATTCGCCGTGCCGCTCGACCCGGCGGGCAGGTTCTTGATCTCTGACTGATCGCCTTCGACAATGGTTTCGGTTGCAGGGTCGAAAGCGCCGGAGGAGACTGCCGCGAGGGTTGCATGCTCATCTGGCGTGACGACAACTCGGCGGGCGACCCAAGAACGCGGCACACCGTCTTTGTTCTCGTAGATGGTCGCGTCAGGCCCACGATATACGACCCGCCGCTCGAGTTCGGGCAGAGGAGGTTCACCCGGCCCGGCGATCACATATCGCACACCAAGCAGACTCATCACTTTCAAGCCCACCGGGGAAAGCGCGGATAACTGAAAGGGCTGGGTCGCTATCTGGCCCGGATTCGCCAGTTGCCAAAGGCGCAGGTACCGATAGCTCGGCTGAGGCGGGTCGTAGCCACGAGCGTCGTGCAATCCATAGACCATGTCGTAATCGTTGGCTAGGGTATTGCCGATGCCGACAACGCGTGCTGAGCCGGCGTTCCGCTGTAGGTAAGCAACTGCCGGCGTGGATGCTGGTATCGCCTCGGCCGGCGCCAGCATCGGCTGGTAGCCATGCGCGAAATGAAGCAAGTCCACCGAAGCGATCAACACTACCGCCACAGTGGCAGCTCGGGTACGTCCGGCCCACCGGAGGAGCACCAACACCATACCGACCAGAGTGGTGAAAATCAACCACCAGCCGATACTCGTCATCGAGATGATCTTGGGATCCGTATAACTGCGATCCGTTCGCAGGTGATTGAGCGTCGTGCGAATCTCGTGCAGCGAGGGGTCCACAGCCACCGTCGCTACGAGCGCCATCGCCACGGCCCCCGCCAAGATCAGCCAAGCCGCACGCTGGCGCCGGGGAGCATCGATCAGCGCTTGCAAGCCAAAAGCAGCGAGGACCGGCACGGCGATCTCGAACCAGAGCAACATACGCGTGGTCGTGGTTCGGTCCAGTGGCGGCACATGAGCAGTAACCCAGTGGATCACCGGGACGCCGAATGCCGCCGCCACACCAATCACCGCCAGTAGGACAAGCGGCAGCTTCTCTCGCCAACGCCCTCGCGAGATCATCGCCGTACAGGCGAGCAACAGTGCTGCCGCTCCCACATAGAACGTTCGTTCGTTGTAATTAGAAGGACCTGGGAGCGGCAGTGTCCTTATCTCCCACCAATTGGGGAACAGCAGTGTCTTGAGCGCCGACCACTGAAGCGTCGTTTGACCGCCAATGCGAGCCGCGGCGCCCGGTGTCCCAATGCCTGCTCGCAGCACCGGGATCAACGTCACGGCAGACAGCAGCGTTCCTGCCGTCAAACCGGCGATTCCCAGGGTCAAGCCCTTGACACGCTCGCGCCACGAAGCACGCGAAACCGTCGATGCGCGTATAGCCATGTAGCAAAATGTTCCAACAAGCGCCTGCACTGCGGTCTCGGGATGACCTGCCGTGATCACCAGAGCCGACACCACCGCGAGACCGATGACATCCCCCTGTCGCTGGCGACACACGATTCGCTCGCCAAACCACAGAGCCCACGGCATCATCACCGCCACCGCTGGCAATGTCTCGAAGGTGATCCATACGATATTGAAAGCACAGAGCAGGAAGCTGACTCCCGCCAAGATGCCCGGCCAGAAACCGAGCTTCAACTCGCGCACCAGCATATAGGCGCCAAAACCACCCAGCCACAACTTCAACCAGGACGACACGGCAATGCCGTAGTTCAATGGCAGGAGCCACAGAGAAAAGTTGAACGGACTGAGGATCGCCGTCTGGGCATTTCCATAAAACGGCGTTCCGGAGTAAGCGTTTGGGTTCCACGCCGGAAATACCTCGGCGTGGATCATCTGTCGAGCAAAGACGTTCCAGGGGTAGTAGGCAGTGGGAATGTCACTTAGTATTGGGTTCCAGGTGTGCTCAAAGCCGGCTGGAGCAATGGATGACCAGGGAGCGAACAGAAAAAGCACCGAATTGGGCGACAGCACCTTGCCGGCGACGAGCGCAGGCCAGAGATAGACCAATGCGACCAGCATCATCACCATCGCAGCGCCCGTATGTTCGCGCCGTACGGACAATCGCGCAAGCCAAGTTTGGCTCGGCAATCGCCTTTGCGCTGCTGTTACTACGGACGCCATCCGCGCCAAGCCTAGTCGATACTCGAGTAGGGCGTTGTGGTGAAGTTTGCGCCAGAGTCCTCGGTGCACATCGGCAGCCTATGCGCCATCGCCTCCAGCACCACATGCCCAAAGGTATCTATGTGTGCCGGGAAGAGGCCGTCGCCCGGATCGGGCATCAAGGCCGCCTCGGCCGGCATCGAAGCTTTGCTCACGCCGCGATCATATGCCGGCCGGGCTAGTGCCGAGGATCAGCACCATCCCCACCAGGTATTACTTGCTAGTCTTACCCCATGCGTGTGACGCAGAAGGGACAGGTCACGATCCCGCTGGAGGTCCGGCGGGCGCTCGGTATCCATCCCGGCAGCGATGTCGAGTTCGAGGTGGACGAGCGGGGCGCGCGGATGCTGGTGGACCGCGACCGTGCGGCCCGGGAGGTCGCGCGGATGCGCGGCGCGGGCGACGTCGAGTTGACGACGGATGAGATCCTGGCGCTGACCCGCCGGTGAGCCCGGCTCCGGGGGTCTTCATCGACAGCAGCGTGCTGCTCGATGTCTTCACCGAGGACCCGCGGTGGCTGGGTTGGTCCCAGGCGCAGCTCACCCTTGCCGCACAGCGCGGCGCGATCGTCGTCAACGCTGTCGTGCTCGCCGAGATCGCACCACGTTTTTCCCGGATCGAGGCGCTGCGCTCGGCGCTGCCGTCGATGGCTGTGGTCGAGGCGATCCCCGCTGCCGCCGCGTTCCTGGCGGGCCACGCCCACGCCAACTACCGTCGCGTAGGAGGGACGCGAGAGGCGATCCTCCCCGACTTCCTGATCGGCGCACACGCGGCCGTGACCGCACGCCCGCTGCTCACGCGAGACCCCCGCCGCGTCGCCACCCACATCCCCGGCACCCGACTCATCGCTCCCGAGGGACAGCCTGAGGCGTGAGAAGGACATCCGCCGTGGCGGTCCACATCGCGCCGGAACCTTCAGCGGCCCCCGACCGCCATCGCACCCAAGCCGGCCGAGCTCAGCTCGCTCCCCGCCTCAGCCGTCCACGGGCAACAGGCGTAGCGGCTTCCCGTCTGCGGTGAGGACGCGGAAGTGCCGCTCGTCGAGGGTCAGGACGTCGCGCACGCGGTGGCGCTCCGCGAGGACCACGATCGATGCGTCGGCGAGGCTGATCCCGAGGTCGGCGTAGCGTCTGATGATCGCGTGCACGCGGGCGACGTCTGCGCCCACGATCGCCTCGAGGAGATACGCGCCGCGCTCGACCTCTTCGAGCAGACTCGCCCGAGCGGCTTGGCCGACGCGCGAGGCGATGAGGTGGTCGAGCTCCGCCAGCACGAACGGCGAGAGCAACAGCGGCGGGCGGGCCGCGGCAAGGCTCACGGCTGCCTCCCGGTGGTGGCGCTGACTGGCGTCGAGCGCGGCCAGCAGGCCGCTTGTGTCGAGCAGGATCACTCGCCGAAGCCGCGGCCGCGGGCGAGCTCCTCATCCACTCGCTCGGCGAGGGTCGGATCGCCGCTCTCGAACAGCGGCAGCCGCGGCGGCGGGTAGGCATGCACGGCCGTCGCCGACGTCAGCGCCGAGCGCACGACCTCGGCCTCGCTGCGGCCCTCCGCAATAGCGGTTCGCTCCAGCGCGGCCTTCAGCTCGTCCGGAAGGTAGATCGTCGTGCGCTTCATGCCATATATCATGCCATACGTTGGCGGGAGAGCGCCACCGAAGATGCCGCTGCGCAAATGTCTTCTAACTGCCTGCGTAACTGCTCTGTAGACACTGACCGCTGAGGCGGGCCTGACCGACCAAAGGGGGCCGAAGCCGACAGTAGCCTTGCGCTTCGTGCGAATCGATCGACAGGGCCGTATCCATGACGAACATGGCCGCTTCAGCACCATCTTATGGAGTGCCTTGGATGGCGCGGGGCGGCGGATTACGCTGACACAGGCGGCGCTGCGCCATGCTCGTGGAGAGGATGAGGAGGGCCGAGAGGTCCGCGCCTATCTCACGGAGGCCACCATCAGGCTGGCGGTGGTGCAAGGAGCGCGCTACGCCGATGAGATGCCCAGCCGTGAGCGACTGGTCGCCGGCGAGGTGGGTCCGAGCGCGCACTTGGTTGTTGCGGTTGAGATTCACACGAACGCTGGTACTGTGGTCACTGCTTATGCGATGCGGCGTATGCCGGACGCATGGAGGCGACTATGAAAATTGGTTCCTACGACTTCGAGCCGGCGACCTACTTCCCCGAGATCGACCATCTGCGGGCAGGTGGTGGCCAGATCGGCGACACCGACGATGCCAGGCATGTGTTCTTCTATGGCGAGAGCGGCGGTGAGCCTGTGGGCATCGAGCTCTTTGGGCCTCGCCATCAGCTTGAAAGCGAGGGAACCATTACAGTCGTCCTTCCCTCTGGCGAAAATGTGCATGTGCCGGATGCCGAGAGGCTTGTGCGGGAGACGCTGGCCGCTGAGGCGGCCTGACCGATCCGCTGCGGTGAGCAGGGCGACACCCAGAGAGCGGACGCGATCGAGCACTACCCATCGGCGGCGGCCGCGTAGATCCTCCCCAGTGCCTCGCGGCGCCGCTCGATCGAGAAGCGCCCGGAGCGCACCTCCTCCAGGGCGCCCGCGGCGAGTCGTTCGTGCAGACCACGGTCCTCGGACAGCCCGGCAAGCGCCGTGGCGAGCCCGTCGACATAGCTCTCGCTCGGTTCTCTGAGAGCCTGCAGGAAGTGGCGGGGCGGCGGCAGCGTGTGCGCGAAGCGGCCGGCGGTGTCGTCCCCGTAGAGCGTGTTCTCGGGGGCGAACAGTAGGCCGGAGCGCCCATCCTGGACGAGCTCGTTGAGCGCGAGGTGCCCGGGCGCCACCACCGGCAGCCCGTGCGCCATCGCCTCCAGCACCACGTACCCGAAGGTGTCCATGTGCGTCGGGAAGAGCAGCGCGTCGGCCTGCGCGTAGAGGCGCCTCACCACGTCCGCGCCTCCCGGGGCGTGCACGGTGATTGCCTGCTCGTGCTCCAGGCGCGCCCGCCAGTCGCTCGGCACGTAGCTGAGCAGGTCGAGGTGCACCGCGTGCGTCTTCGCCAGTCGCCTGATCGCCGCAATCGCCTCGACCGCGCCCTTCTCATAGAACGATGTGCCCACGAACAGCAGACGCAGCGGCTGCGCCTGCTCACGCCGAGCCGGCTGCTGCACCGCCGCGCGGATCGCCGGGTAGAGAACCTCGGTACGCGCCCCGAGGCGCCTCTCCGCCTCCGGGCCGAGCGCGCAGTAGAGACTCTGGCGGGCGGCCTCGCTCCAGGGCAGCAGAAAGCGCAGCCGCTCGTCGCTGAGGACGTGCATCAGCCACGCCCTCGTCCACGGCCGGCTGAGGGCCACGCGCTGGTAGAGCACGAACAGCTCGGCGTGCTCGAAGTCGAGTACGTAGGGCAGCGGCGAGCGGTGCAGCAGTCGCTCGCCGGAGTGGATCACGGCAGCCCCAGGCGTCGCCCTCGCCCGGGTTTGGTGGACGTAGCCGGCCCGCGAGAGCACCCTCAGGGCAACCTGTTCGGCCATCTGGCGCGCCTGCGGGAAGCGCGCGCGCCGCTCGATCACGAGCTTCGTCGGGGTCGTGTCGTCGCTCAGCGCCGGGTGCTCGGAGACGTAGCGGAAGCCCTCCGGCACCGCGTGCAGCTGCTCGCGGTAGATCGGGTGCACGAAGCGCCCGAAGTGGAGTTGTACGAGTCGCTCGCTCGGTGAAGCCGGCTTCACCGCGCCAGCGCCGTCCACTGCTCGACGTTGTGCTCGTAGATGTCCCGCAGCACCTCCTCGATGCCGAACGTCAGCTGCCACTGCGAATGGTCGGCCTTGAACTGGGCGAGGTCGCTGATCCACCAGCGGTGATCGCCGATGCGGGCCTGCTCGGAGAGCGTGTAGTCGAGCTCCCGGCCGGCGATCTGCTGGCACAGGTCGATCGCCTCCAACATCGACACGTTGGACTCGCGACCTCCCCCGAGGTTGTAGACGGCGGCGGGACGCGGCGAGGCGTGAAAGGCGGCGAAGGCGCGCACGACGTCGTGGGCGTGGATGTTGTCGCGAACCTGCTTGCCCCCATAGCCGAAGATCGTGTAGGGAGTGCCGGTGACCGTGCACCTCATCAGGTAGGCGAGAAAGCCGTGCAGCTGCGCGCCCGCGTGCTGAGGGCCGGTCAGGCAGCCGCCGCGGAAGCACACGGTCGACATTTGGAAGTAGCGCCCGTACTCCTGGACGAGCAGATCGGCGGCCGCCTTGGAGACCCCGAACAGCGAGTGGGTGGTCAGGTCGATCGACATCTCCGTGTCGATCCCCCCATGCCAGCGGTGGTCCTCGGGTAGCTCCAGGCGCGTATCGAGCTCCAGCAGCGGCAGGTGGTTGGGCCGATCGCCATACACCTTGTTCGTGGAGGTGAAGATGAAGGTGGCGTCGGGCGCGTGCTCGCGAGTGGCCTCCAGCAGGTTGAGCGTGCCGTTGGCGTTGACCGTGAAGTCGGTCTGAGGATCGGAGGCCGCCCAGTCGTGCGAGGGCTGCGCGGCGGTGTGGACGACCAGCTCAATGTCCCTCGCGTGGCGCGCGAACAGGGCCATGATCCCCTCCGCGTCGCGAATGTCCAGCTGCTCGGAGCGAAACCCCTCGATCTCCTCGACAAGGCGCTCAGAGGTCGAGGCCGTGGAGGCCTCGGGGCCAAAGAACACAGCCCGCATGTCGTTCTCCACGCCGACCACGTCGAGGCCCTGTTCGGCGAAGAAGCGGACCGACTCCGAGCCGATCAGCCCCCCTGAGCCTGTGACGATTGCGATTCCCATCAGTTGTCTCCAGGCGGGAGAGTATTGGTCTGCAAGGGCGAGAAGATCCTCCATACGGCGAGGAGCGTGTCCAGCAAACGACAATCTCGCTGCTGGGGAGCCACCGAGACGTGAGAGCCGCGTCTCGTGCTCACAGCGTCACAGTGAGCAGCGTCCGCAGAGCCCCCAAGTCGGGCTGCGCCGCCTCCCGCTCGCCCCAAGTCGAGGCCCGGTCGCACACCTCCTCGAGCACCGCTTCCAGGCGCCGCGTGCGCTCGCCGACGGTGATCCAGTCGCTCGGCCTGATCCCATCGCGTAGGCGCGCCAGCGCGGGACGGTCGACGTCGAGGCGCTGCAGCAGCTCCGCGAGCTGCGAGGTGGCGCCCGGCGCGAACAGCAGGCCGTTCTCGCCCTCCCTGACGGCCTCGGGCAGCGCTCCCAGGCGCGAGGCGATCACGGGGACGCCGCAGGCCAGCGCCTCGCGCGCCACGATCGAGAAGGTCTCCCAGACGAGCGACGGGACGATCACCGCGTCGACATCGGCCAGCAGCCCGGGCAGCAAGGCGGGATCGTAGGGGCCGTAGGTGCGCAGCTCGATGCCAGCACTGCGGTCGGCGGTCTCGCGCAGGTCGCTGGTGTAGGGCTGCGTGAGCGCACCGAACAGCGTGTAGCGGGCCGCGGGCAGGCGCGCCTTGCGCAGCGCCTCGACCACGACGTGCTGGCCCTTGTGCGGCGTCGCCACACCCAGCGAGGCCAGGTGCAGCGGCTCGCTATGGGGGCGATCCACCTGTTCGCTCTCGCGCGCGCCACGTGCGCCGCGCGCCACCGTGCGGTCGGCGAGGACGAGGCCGTTGGGGATCACCTGTATGCGCTCGTGCGATGCCCCCAGCTCGCGCAGGTAGTAGTCGGCCACGAACCGCGAGGGGCACACGAGGGCGTCGGCGTGGGTCGCGGCGAGGTTGAACAGATGTGTGCGCAGCGCCCAACGGCCCGCGGCGTCCTCCTGCTCGGCGAAGCAGTGCTGCGCGCAGGCTCGCCCGCGCTCGGGGCCCTGGCACAGCTCTCCGGAGGGGCGCTCCAGGTGCGCGCGCTCGCACACCGTGTAGAAGTCGTGCAGTTCAAGCACCACCGGGATGCGCCAGCGGTGCGCCACCTGCACGTAGCCGGGAGAGTGCCCGAGGAGGTGGCCGATCACCACCACGTCGGGCAGCACCTCCAGCAGCAGCTGCTCGAAGATGCGCTCCATGCGGTCCTCATGCCCGGGGAAGGGTCCCCCACGCGGCATCCCGCCACCGCCGACCATCACCACCCGCACGCCCTCGCTGCGCCGGGGGCGTTCCGCGCGGGGCAGCGGTGGAGCCGGTGTGGCCCTGCGCGCGAGCACCGTCACCTCGTGCCCAGCCTCGCCCAGCGCCCGTGCGGTCTGCTGGGTGACGCGCTCCACCCCCGCCAGCCCCCAGGGGGGGTAGCCGTGGCTGACCATCAGGATCCGCACCGGCCTACTTCGCCTCCGCGCTGCCTGGAACCGTGCTGTCGGGAACGCTCTCTTGGGCCGCCCTGCCTGCCACTGCGCTGCCTGGCGTCACGCTCGCCCGCGCCCGTCGCACGCCCGAGAAGTAGGTGGCCATGCCCTCGGGCAGCTCGCGGTGGTTGACGCCCACCCACTGGCCCACCACCTGGGCGACGCGCCGCAGCGCCGACTCCAGCCGGCGGCGGTCAAGCTCCTCTTCCTCCAACCCGAGCTGGTCTCTCAGGTAGACCCAGTCGTCCGCGACCAGCGCTTCGATCAAGGGCGCCACCTCCCCCTCGGCCAGCGCGCGCTCGTTGATCTCGCGGTTGGCCACGCCGTCGTCCACGTTGCGCGCGAACAGCTCGCGCAACGTGTAGTCGTGGGAGTGGTAGACCACCGACGCCGGTTCGTGCCACAGCGACCACCCCGCCTCCAGCACCTCCCGAGCCCACAGCAGATCCTCGCCGAGCGTGGCCACCGAGCGGAACTCGATCTGGTCGAACACGTCCCGGCGCAGCGCAGCGCCGACCGTGTGAAAGTTCAGCAGCACACGGCGCTCCGACGCCCCCAGCGCGCGATAGCTCTCCCAGTCCTCGATCGCCTTGCGCGTACGCTCAGAGGATCCACTCAGCTCGCGCTCCCCATCGCGCACGCTCAGCGGGTCGGCGTCGGGGCGGGGGAGCACGCGGCTGCACACCCCTGCCGCGTGGGGGTCCTCGTCGAGCACGCTCAGCAGCGGCGCCAGCCAGTTTGCACCGGCGGGGCGGCTGCGTCCGCTGAGGAACACCAGCACCTCCCCCGCGGCGTGCTCCACGGCGAGGTTGCGCGTCAGCCCGTGGTCGAAGTCGGCTGGGTCGATCGCCACCACCGTGGCTCCCGCCTGCGCCAACGCGGCCACCGTGCCGTCCCGCGAGCCGGAGTCCACCGCCACGATCTCCAGGCGCGCGTTCGCCCGCTGGGCGAGCACCAGCGGCAGCAGCTCGCGCACGTCGCGCTCCTGGTTCTTCACCGGCAGCACCAGCGACACCAGACGCTCCGCCCCTCCATCGTCGAGCCGGTGGATGCCCCCGCGCGCGAGCACCCGCGGTGTGGCCCTCGCACGCGCACCTCCATTGAGAGCCGATGGCTGCCCCCCACCCCCGTTCAGCATCGCGCGAGTCAGGGCCGCCTGCATCTCCATCACCTGGCGCGAGCGCGCGCTCAGGGAGCGCTCCAAGCCCGCCAGCTCCTCGCTGTCGGAGCGCACCACGCCCAGATCGGGGGCCACCGCAACGGTCAGCGGATAGCTGGAGCCGTATTCCAGCTCCAACAGACCATCGTCGAGGTAGTGCTGGACATCGTCCGGCGCCACCCTCCCGCGCCAGCGCTCGTCGTAGAGCCGTTCGTTGCCCTCCAGATCCTGCGCGCGCCCCGTCGGCCAGCGGGTGACCGACTCCAGGTGGTAAACGACGCTGTCGTGGCAGTACCACACCTCGCGGCCCCGCTGCCCCAGCCGCAGGCACAGGTCCACGTCCTCATAGCCGTTGTGGAAGGCGCTGTCGAAGCCGCCGAGCTGCTCGAAGTCCTCGCTGCGCACCAGCAGGCAGGCGCCGGTCGCGGCGGCCACCGCGCGGGAGCGGTTCACGGCGGGGTGCTCGCCGGGAAAGCCGGCGTAGAGGTGGCGTGGCCAGCCATCCCTGGAGATCGTGACGCCGGCGTGCTGGATCGTGCCGTTGGGGAAGAGCAGCTTGGCGCCCACCGCCGCGGCGGCGGGAGTCCTCGCCGCGAGGTCCATCAGCGCGTCGAGCCACCCCGCCGTGGGGATCGTGTCGTTGTTGAGGAACACCAGGTACTCGCAATCGCCGGCCGCGCGCGCGCCGTCGTTGCAGGACACCGCAAAGCCGCGATTGCGCTCGTGTATCACCGCCGTCACCGCCGCGCCGTACTCCTGCTCGAGCAGCTCGCGCGTGCCGTCACTGGAGGCGTCGTCGACGACCACTACCCGCATCCGGCAGCGGGCGGGCGGGTGCTCGAGCAGCGCCTTCAAGCAGGCGCGGGTCAGCAGCGCGCCTTCGTAGGTGGGGATCACCACCGCGCACGTGGGCGCCATTCGCGTCATTCGCTCACTCGCCCGTGCGCCGGGCGTCCTGCACCGCCTGTTCGTAGCCGGCGGTGCGGCGTTTCACCACGCTGCGCAGCAGCGGCAGGCGCCCGATGCTCGCGTAAAGACGGGCCGGCGGGCTGTTCAGGATGCGCTCCAGGCGCACTCGCAGCCGGCGAATTTCCTCATCCCGCGCGGCCACGACGCCGGCGTGGGCTGCGAGTTGCTCCTGCGTACAGGCTCGCTCTTCCTGTGCGTCCTTCAGATCCCGTTGGAGGCGCTTCAGCCTCCCGGTCAGATCATCCATCTGCTCGTCGCGACGCAGGATCTGATCGTGGGCCTCGATCAGCGCAACTCGCACCTGGCCCTCGCGGCCAGCGAGGTCGGCCAGCGCCTGCTCCAGCTCGCGGATCCGCGGCTCGAGCTCACGCTCGACCCTGCCTAGCTTCTGTGCAGCCGCGTCCGTTGCCAGCGCCTGCTCGCGCAGCCTGCCCTGCAGCTCCCGCATCCCCGGAGCCGCGAGCGGCAGCGCCTTGATCACGAACTGGTAGGTGCGCGCGTCGGGATCACGTTCCAGCTCGCGAATCACCTCCGCCGGGACCGCGTCGGTATGAACGGCGATCTCGGTGGTGTCGATCGGCGCCTCCTGGCGGTGCATCTCCACGATCGCGAGCTCCGCCTCGTCGAACAGCTGCGCAATGCTCTCGTGCGTGAAGAAGCGCAGGTGAGTGCGGTCCAGCAGGCCGAGATCCTGGTACTGGAACCTGCCCTCCAGCAGCGCCAGGCGCACGCTGGCGTGGGCGACGTTGGGCAGCGACACCACGAACCAGCCCTCGGGCTTCAGGAAGTGCAGCAGCGTGCGCAGCGTTGCGAGCGGGTCGCGCAGGTGCTCCAGCACGTCCGCCGCCACGATCACGTCGAAGCGGTCCTCGCCCAGCTCCGCCTCCAGATCGAGCGTGTCGAGGTCGCCCACGATCACCCGCTCGCAGAACCGCGCCGCCTGCACAGCCATCTCCGGGTCGAGCTCCACCCCGACCACGGTGCAGCCGCGATTGCGCAACACCGCCGACATGTATCCGGACGCCGGCCCCAGCTCCAGCACCCTGCGCCCCTCGCCCACCAACCCGATCACGTGGGCGTGGGTGCTGTCCGAGTCGGGGTCGACGGCGAAGTCGTACTGATAGCTTTCGGCCTGCTCCGCGCGCGAGTCCGCCTCCGGGGGTCTCTCGGGGTTAGCCACGGATTCCGTGGGGTCCTCTTCGAGCGGCTCGCCGCCAGCTTCGGTTGTGGCGTTCGTTATCTCCATATACGCTCCATCTCACTCGCCGCTCCAGCCGGATCGTAGCCTTGACGGTCGCCTTGTGGCTGCCAGGGGCTGGAGAGGCCCCTCACTCCTCGAACCCTCCCAGCGGATGGTAGTCCCGCAGGTACTCGGCGAAGAGGGACCGGCAGGCCGTGGCGGCTGATCGCCTGGAGCGCGAGGCAGATCGCGGCGAGCGAGGAGGCGTCGAGGCTGTGCATCTCATCAATCGGGAACAACGCCCCCGCGCCGTAGCTCATAGCAGTCGCAGCACAGAACGTCGAGGAGATGCAAGACACCCCGTCAATCGGTTGTTCGGGGCACCCGTAGCGTTTGCCCCCCGATGGTCGCTCTCGAGGAGAAGCGCCCTCGATCTACGGGCACGCGACCGCGATCAACGTCCCTTGCTACAGCTCGACGCGCAAGACGCTCTCGACCCGGTCGATCGTGCAATCGAAGGACAGGATCCTCCCCACACCCGTGGCCTCCGCGTTGGCCACGAGATACGCCTCCGCGAAGTCGAGCCGCTCGACCTCGTAGACCTCGAGCGCACGCAACAACACCCCCGCGTCGATCACCGCGACCGACGGCAACGCGATCGCGGCGCGCATCAGTGCCGCGACCTGCGCTCGCCCGACCTCGTAGAACGACTCGAGGACATACACGCACTCCGCCAGCACCAGATCCGCCAAGAACAGCCGCTCCCCCCCGCCGGCCAGCGCCGCGGTCGCCCGCGCAGCCATCTCCGGCGGGTCGCCCGTGAGATGCCGAACGAGGACGTTCGTTTCGAGGAAAGCGCTCAGCGGCGCGTCTCCGCGCGCGCCCGACGCGTCTGACGCAGCACCTCATCCCACGGCGTACCCCGCTTGGCGACCGGAACGACAACCGATCCCGCCATCTCGATGAAGTCCGGTGCTCCGATCGCCTCGGCGACCGCGCGATTGCTCGCCCCCGGGCTATCCGCGAGGTGGAGCAGGCAGAGCCGCGCCCGGTGCGCGCGCGGGTTGGCCAGCCCGTTTGGGATCGCCACCCCCGCGGGTGGGGTCGGGGGCTGCGCGGAGCGCTCCTCGGCGAGCGCCTCTGCGAGTCCCCGCGCCCGCTCGACCTCCCGCGCGACCGTCTGCGCGTCGAGGTAGGGCACGAGGGCCACTTCCACCATCGGGCTCAGCAGATTCATAAACGGGGGAGCCTCGCCCCTGACCATTCGCGTGTGGAGCATCCCCGCCACCGACGCCACCACCGCCTCCGCGCTCATCATCGATACCTGGCGGTCACCCGGCGCCGCCCCCGCGGCCGCGTCCACCATGTGCTTGAGCACCTCCAGCTCGCGCGCCCGGTACCTCAGTGCGGCGGGGCCCGCCGCGAGCGCCTCCACCCGCATAATGCGCGCGCGTTGGCGCTCGGCGATCTGCTCGCGCGAGACCGTGCGCGCTCGACGCGCGCCGTTACGCTTGGCGTCGGCCGCGGCCGCCTCGCCACCAATAGATGACACTCTGTCTATGCCAGGTTCGTTCTGACCTTGGGAAGCGGGGGGTCGTCCCGCGCGGAGCGGTAGTCAACCAGGAACGCCGCCGCAATGTCAAGGAGATTCTGCCCTTCGGTCGGTGGATGGCGCCCAAAGTCGCCGCGCTCGCGTTCGCGGTTCGCCTTTCGGCCTACGCCAGCGTGCTAAAGTTATGCCGTCAGATACCGTATTTGACGGCAAGGGAGTCCCCGATGGCCGGTACTGCGTCACCCAAGTTCACCCTGCGCTTCGAGCACCAGCAGACCCACGAGCTGCTGCGCGTGGTTGCGGACCACTTCGGGACATCGATGAACGCGCTCGCCGAGGACATGATCTCGCGCGAGCTGCAGGCGATCGGCCTGGCGATCGAGCACGACCTCTACGGCACGCTCGATCTGCTCCAGCGCTACCGCACAGAGGACATCGAGGCCGGTCTCTCCGCGTTCGCCGAGGCCGAGGTCGAGCAGCCCGATCCGCTGCAGGCACGGATGGTCTCCCAGCCCCAGGTCGCAGATGCCCTTGGGGTGGCCGGGGCGTTCCGCTAGCGGATGGCGGTTGCCTGGAACGAGGACCCGGCCGGCAGCGAGACGCGGATCGCAGCCAACATCCGCGCGGTGGGCGCGCAGATCTACACCGAGGCGCCCCGGCGTGAGCCGCCCTCGCTCGCCACCGCCCAGGATTGGCACCGCGCGATCTACGAGGGCGTGCCGCTGCCCGTGCCTTACTACGCGGGCGAGGTGCGCGACAGCGACCCACGTTTCCCGGATCTGATCGACTACGAGGTGCAGATCGGCCATCTGCGCGGCGTCCCGGCGGCCCAGGTGCCCGCGGAGCTCGAGCTCCTGCAGACCCGCGCGCGCAACGCCATCGCCGGACCGGACCGCGCGATGCCCGTCGGCCAGCCCCCTGCGACCCCGCTTGAGCTGCGCTCGGTGCTGCTGCTCGCGGCAAACCTGCACGGCGAGTGGGTCCGCATTCACCCGTTCGCCAACGGGAACGGGCGCATCGCGCGGTTGTGGGTACTGTGGGTCGCCGCGCGCTACGGCCTGCCGCCCTTCATCCGCCTCAAGCCCCGACCCGCGGGACTGTCCTACGCAGCGGCGGCGCTCGCGTCGATGTCAGGCCAGCACACCCTCATGGCCGCCGTCCTGGGCCAGATGCTCGGTGACTATCTCACCCACCCGCCATCGTCGAAAGACTCATGAGCGCAGTCAGAGGATGTCGCCTCCAGACCAGGGCGCAGGACGAGCCGGCTTGCGGGTGCCCTCGGGAGTGGCGAGCTCGCGCTCGAAGTCATCGAGGAGCCGGAAGACGTCGGGTGCCTCCCACAGGCGACCCCACCTCCTCGCGTTCAGCGGCTTCAAGATTCCCGCCGCCTGCAGTGCGCGAACGGCCTTGTCGGCCGCCGTGTTGCTCACCGCTGCCACCTCGGCCGCGCGGGCCACGGTGACGATGGGCTCTGCGGAGAGTTGACTGGCGATCCGGCGAGAGCTCGCGTCGGATCGGGGGCTGCCGAGCCTCGAGAGCCACTCCTCGTACAGCGTCTCAACGCGGGCCGCCAGCGCTCTGGCCTTGCGCGCGGCGGACATCGCCGCCTCCGCGAAGAACACGAGCCACTTGGCGATGTCGGCGAACCGATACTCCTCCAGGCCACCCACATATTCCCTGGCGCGCGTCGCCAGCACCAGGCTGATCGGCGGGACCACCGCGCGTGCCGGTCCCCGGCGACGGTAGATCACGTGAATCAGGCATCGGCCGGTGCGGCCGTTGCCGTCGGCGAACGGATGGATGGTCTCGAACTGGGCGTGCGCAATCGCCGCCTGCATCGTCACCGGCAGGTCATCGCGGTTGACGAACGCCACGAGATCATCGAGCAGCCCAGGCACCTGCTCCTCGGGAGGCGGGATGTACTCTGCGCCCACCGGGCCGAACGCACTGCCCCCCACCCAGTTCTGCTCCTCGCGGACGACGCCCCCGAGGTGCTCGTCGCGGGTTGAGCGCAGCAGTCTCCGGTGAACCTCGAGCAGGTCGCCGAGCTCGAAGTCGCGAGGCTCCGAGGCGAGCGCGATCGCGCTTTCCATCGCGCGTACGTTGCCGACAATCTGGCGCGCGGTATCGTCGTCGCCGACACCCGCCGCGGCACGCGCCAACCGTCGCTGTCCCATGACGAGACCCTCGATCCGGCTCGATCCGACCGACTCCTGTCGCAGCAGCTGACGGGAGAGGGCCTCGAGGCTCGCAAGGTGCGGGGCCTCGTCGTTGAGGTCTCGGACGGCTGCATCGGCTTCGGCGAGCGTCGCCGCAACCGCCCCCGTCAAGGGTGGGTCCCACTCGGCGATGGGATCCGGCGCGAAGCAGTCGATCGCTTGCGGCCCCCGATGTCGCCGACCTGCGCCATAGTCCCGCTCCGGTCGCCATATGCGACGCTCGAAGCGTCCCCGCGAAGGTTGAGGTTTCCCAGACACATTCCCACCTTAGCCCTCAAGGTTGGAAAGACGGGGGACGAACTCAACCTTGCAAGCCCCGCTGCCGGCCTGCGGCGAGCCCCAACCGCGGACCTTCCGCACCCCGGCTGATACGTTCCGTCCGGTGAGAGGCTCGGCGGGCACACGATGGCTGCGGCGGCTGACTACGCCGGGCGGCCAGCCTGGGGCCGCGCGGCCCACGGCGGCCGCGGAGGCTCCCGCCGGAGCTGCTGGGAACGGGAGTGGAGCGACGGGCGAGCCGCCACCCCCGGCGATCTCCCCACCTCCGGGCGCGCCCGCGCGCTTCGCCCGCGAGCTCGAGCCGGTGCGACCCACCGAGGAGGATCAGATCGTCAGCCGCCGGCTCTACGAGCGGCTCTCCGAGGCGGACGTGCGCGAGATCGAGGCGGCGATCGCGGGCGACGAGCAGCTGCAGGCCTACTACGGCGGCGTCCACGACACTCGCCACCGGGTCTTCCTGCTGCTGAGCTTCGGCGTCTGGCTGCGGATCCCCGCGGTGCTCGAGAAGGCCGCGCTCGGCGCCGAGCAGCCGCCGGAGGAGGTGCACGCGATGGCGCGCGGGCCGCTCGCCGCCGCCGGGGGGCTCTACGAGGCGGACATGGTCGCGGGCGCGCTCGCGAGCGTGGGGGCGAGCATCGAGTCCGCCGCGGAGGCGCTCGACTTCGGCTGCTCCTCCGGGCGCCTCGTGCGGGTGCTCGCCGCCGCCTATCCCGATGTCCGCTGGCACGGGTGCGACCCCAACGGGCCCGCGATCGAGTGGGCCAGGAGCGCCTACCCCCAGGTGAACCTCTTTCTCAGCGCCAACCAGCCCCCGCTCGCGCTGCCCGAGGGCTCGCTCGACCTCGTGTGCGCGATCTCGATCTGGTCGCACTTCGCCCCCGAGCTCGGCCTGCGCTGGTTCGAGGAGATGCGCCGCCTGATCCGCCCCGGCGGGCACCTCGTGTGCACCACCCACGGTTTCACCTCGGTCGACTTCTACGCCAAGAACAGCCTGCGCACCCCCGAGCAGTCCGACGAGATCGTCGGCGCGCTCTACCGCAGCGGCTGGTGGTACGCCCAGGAGTTCGGCGCGAACGGCGACTGGGGGGTCGTCAACCCCGACTGGGGCACCGCCTTCCTGTCCGCGGAATGGCTGCTCGCGCAGCTCTGCCCGCGCTGGCGCGTGCTCGAGTTCGCGCCCGGACGCAACCAGGACAATCAGGACGTGTACGTGCTCCAGCGCGTGTGAGGCTAGGCCGCCAGCTCGCCGAGCAGGCCTGCGCGCCGCCCCACCACATCGACGATCGCCTCCAGGACATCCGACTCCCAGCCGGCATCGGCGAGCACGGCGTGTGCTTCGGCGGCAGCCGCGGGGGCGCGCTGCGCCAGTGCGCGCAGCCTGCGACGGGACGGCGCCGCTCCGAGGCCGGCCTCGGCGAACACCCGCTGCAGGTGGCGGGGACGAACGTACTCCGGCCGGTACTCGCCGCCGATGCTCATCGCCAGCTTGCGTGACATCGGTCGTACCTTGCGGTAGACGACTGTGGACACGATGTCGTACGCCGGAGCCAGAGTGGCCCGGTCGCTGTCGGGGAGGTACAGCAGCGAGTGGTTCTTGCCGTGCGCGTCGTGGTTGTCGACGAGGAAGCTCAATGCGAGGTAGTCCAGCAGGTGTGGTGCCTCGCGCGCGGGGACCGCGACGGCGCGGCGCAACAGCGCGAAACAGTCGGCCAGCCCAGGGCCGCCCTCCACCTCGTACTTGCGGTCGCTGGGAATGCCGAGCGCCTGGCAGAAGTCCTCTTGGTGCAATCGCCGGGTGTGACCGCCGCTCACCGCACGGTCGTAGCGGGCGACCAGCAGGCACTCTCGATCGCCGGCGCGGCGGGGTTCTACCTGGACAGTGGGGATCTGGAGCTGCCGTCCGATCTCCAGGCACAGCGCCTCGTTGGCGACCGTGTCTTGCAGACCCCTGATCGGGATCTTGAGGATGTGGGTGGAGGGCGTGCGCCCTTCGGTCAGCCCCACCCGGCCGTCCTCGCCCACCACCACCGGCAGCTTGTCCTGCACACCGGCGAGCGACAGCCGGTATTCGCCCTCCGCATCGACGTGCATGGGACGCGAGGGGAGCTCCGCGATCAGCTGCGCAAGCTCCTCCTCGCTCAGCCACTGCACGCGGCGCCTGGGCGGCTGGTCTGGGATCGGCTCCCCCGGTGCCAGCAGGCTCACCGCGCCCGCCGTGTCGCCGCCGAGCCGCTCGAGCAGGCCGAAATCGTTGCCGGCGCTCACCCCCAGCTGGCGCGCCAGCAGCTGGCGGGGCGGGCCCTCGGGCAGCAGCCCTCCGAAGAACGCCCCCACCTGCGCAGGGCCGAAGTCGCCGTTGAGAGGCAGCGACTGCGACAGAGGGTGCCCACCGTCGGCAACCCAGGTCGGGGCGTAGGCGAAGCTCAGGCCGAGCGGGGTATCGCTCAGCGTCCCCGCCAGCCGATCGGAGCACACGACCTCAAGCGTCCGGCTGCTCAAGTGGGTCCTCCAGGACGAGGTTGACCCCGAGCGCCTCGGCGACGCGCAGCGTCTCGGCCAGGCGAGCCGTCGCCTTTCCGCGCTCCAGCTCGCTGACAAACCTGATTCCCACTCCGGCCGCCAGCGCGACGTCCTCCAGGCGCAACGCTCTCGCCTTGCGCGCGCGGCGCAGGGCGGAGCCAAGCTCGGTGGGAGTACGGATCGAACTGGACATATTTACCGATCGGGATAATTATAGCGGAAAATGGGCGCAGAAGAAGAAAAGTTCCTGATCGGGATATTTTCTTTCCAGATGGCCGCCAACCGGCGAGCTTGTCCCGATCGGTACGTCAAGTGGCTAGCGAGGGAGCGATAGATGTGGCGGGGAACCGAGCACGCGATTGGTAGCGTTCACCTGCCCTTGTCTACCGTCACGACCACCGCCGCGCCCTCCACCGCCGCGCCCACGGCCACCACTCCGAGCGCTCCCCCGGCGGTCTCGATCGAGGGCGTCAGCAAGACCTTCCGCCTGCCCCACCAGCAGTACTCGACGCTCAAGGAGCGCGCGCTGCACCCGCTGCGCAGCACCGGTTACGACGAGCTGCACGCCGTGCGGGACATAACGCTTGAGATCGCCGACGGGGAGTTCTTCGGGATCGTCGGGCGCAACGGCAGCGGCAAGAGCACGCTGCTGAAGTGCATCGCCGGGATCTACGGGTGCGACAGCGGCCGGATATCGATCGCAGGCAGACTGTCTCCGTTCATCGAGCTCGGCGTCGGCTTCAACATGGACCTCACCGCGCGCGACAACGTGATCATCAACGCGATCATGCTCGGGCTCAGCCGCCGCCAGGCGCGCGCGCGCTTCGACGAGGTGATCGCGTTCGCGGAGCTCGAGGAGTTCATCGACCTCAAGCTCAAGAACTACTCCTCCGGGATGCTCGTGCGGCTCGCGTTCGCCACCTCGATCCAGGTGGACGCCGAGATCCTGCTGATCGACGAGGTGCTCGCCGTGGGCGACGCCGCCTTCCAGCAGAAGTGCTTCGAGGAGTTCTACCGGCTCAAGCGCGAAGGCCGCACGATCGTGTTCGTCTCGCACGACATGTACTCCGTCGAGCGCTTCTGCAACCGCGCGATGCTGATGGAGCGGGGCAGCATGGTGCAGATCGGCGAGCCGCGCGCGATCGGGCGCGCCTACCACAAGCTCAACTTCGGCCAGCTCCCCCACGAGGCGCCCGCCGAGGACCGCTCCGCCACCGGCACCGTGATCGCCGACGCCTGGTTTCAGAGCGCGAGCGGCGAGCGCGTCACGAGCTGCAGCCAGGAGGACTCCCTGAGCATGTGCTTCGAGGTCCGCTTCGGCGAGGACCTCGCCGATCCGGTGTTCGCGGCGACGCTGCGCACCGAGCTCGGGCACACGATCGTGGTGGCGCGCTCGGACCAGCACGGCCACGACAGCGGCTCCTTCAAGGCCGGCGAGACCGCGATCGCGAGGTTCGCGATCCCCAACTGGCTCACCCCCAGCCGCTACATGCTGACCCCCTCGCTCGCCCGTGAGGGCACCGGCGAGAACGCCCTCGCGCTGGTCGAGGACATGACCTCGGTGGTCGTCCACGGCACCACCAGCGGCGGGATCTTGGAGCTGCCGATCGACGTGAGGATCGAACGCCAATGAGCACCGGCCAGGGCGTGCGCCTTCCGGTTCTGAGGCCCGCGCCGGCGAGCCACGGCGTGCATGGCCCCTCCGCGCTCGGGGGGGATCTCCGCCGCTTCTGGTCGCTCACGTTCACGCTCGCGCGCACCGAATTCAAGCTGCGCTTCTACGGCTCGGTGCTCGGCTACGTGTGGACGCTGATGCGCCCGCTGCTGCTGTTCGGGGTGCTGTGGGTGTTCTTCACCAAGGTCGGCCACGTCAACGACGGGACGAAGCCGGGGGAACAGTTCTACGGCGCGCAGCTGCTCGGGTCGATCGTGCTGTTCACATTCTTCGCGGAAGCCACCACCGGCGCGGTGCGCAGCGTGGTCGATCGCGAGAACCTCGTGCGCAAGATCCACTTCCCGCGGATGGTGATCCCGATCTCGGTCGTGCTGCTCGCGCTGTTCAACCTCGGGCTCAACCTGATCGTGGTCGCGATCTTCGCCGTGAGCGCCGGCGTCCAGCCGATGCTCAGCTGGCTGGAGCTGCCGTTGATCGTCGGCGCGCTGATCGCCTTCGCCGCCGGCATGGCGATGCTGCTCTCGGCGCTGTTCGTGCACTTCCGCGACATCCAGCCGATCTGGGAAGTGGTCTCCCAGATCCTCTTCTACGCCTCGCCCGTGATCATCTCGATCCAGACGGTGATCAGCAAAGTGAGCACCACCCTGCTGCACGTCTACATGCTCAATCCGCTCGCGGTGATCTTCCAGCAGTTCCGCCACGCGATGATCACCCACGCCACCCCGAGCGCGGGTCAGGTGCTCGGCAGCTGGAGCGCGCTGTTCGGGGCGCTCGCGATCGTGGTGGCGATCTTCGTCGTGGGCTTCGCGGTGTTCAACCGCGCGGCCGCGCGGATCGCGGAGAATCTGTGAGATGAGTTCCACCCACCCCGCCGCCGGCGTGGAGAACGGACAGCAAACGATCGAGGCCGAGAACGAGCGCCTGCGCGCCCGCCTCGAGGCGCTCGAGGCGGAGCTCGTGGAGGTGCAGGCGCGGGCGAACGCCGCGGTCGCCGAGTGGCAGGAGCAGGCCTACTGGCTCGACCGCTGGCACCTCGACCTGAACGCGCTGATGCGCCGCCGCGGGGCCGCGGAGTTTCGTGCCGCCTTGCGCGCCGTCCGCTCGGTTGCGCGCGCCTTCAAGCGGCTCAAGCGCGGCCTCGGCCGATCGTGAGCACCGCCTGCGCCGTGATCCCCGTCAAGGACGGTGAGCGCTATCTGGAGGAGCTGCTGCACGCCCTCGCGCGCGAGGGCGTCGAGGAGGTGCTCGTGATCGACTCGGGCTCCCGGGATCGCTCGCCCGAGATCGCCCGCGCCGCCGGCGCGCAGCTGCTCGAGATCGACCCCGGCGCGTTCGGCCACGGACGCACGCGCAACCTCGGCGCCGAACGGACCGCGGGGGAGCTGATCTGCTTTCTCACCCAGGACGCCACGCCGTGCCCCGGCTGGCTGGACGCCTACCGCGAGGCGTTCGCGCTCGAGGAGCGCGTCGGGGCCGCGTACGGACCGCACCTGCCGCGGCCCAACACGAGCCCGATGATCGCGCGCGAGCTGACCGAGTTCTTCGCCACCTTCGCGGTCGGCGGAGCGCCGGTCCTCCAGCGCGCGGGCGATCCGACGTTCCTCTCGAACGTCAACGCCTGCTACGCGCGTGCGTGCTGGGAGGAGCTGCGCTTCCGCGAGGTCCCCTACTCCGAGGACCAGGCCTTCGGGGTCGACCTGCTCGCCGCGGGCTGGGCCAAGGTCTACCACCCCGGCGCGGCTGTCCTGCACGCGCACGACTACGGCGCCGTGGAGTTCATGCGCCGCTACTTCGACGAGTACCGCGGCCTGCAGCAAACAACCGGACACGTCGAGCGCCTCGGGTTGCGCGACACCGCCCGCTACGTCCGCCGCAACGTCGCCGACGACCGCCGCTGGCTGGCCGAGCGCGACATCCAGGGTCTGGAGCAGGCACGGTGGACCGCTCGCGCGGCGGTCCACTACGGGGGCCGGCGCGTCTTCTCCGCCCTCGGCTCCCGCGCCGAGCGCGTGCCCGCGCCGCTGCGCCGCAGGATCTCGCTCGAGGGGCGCGAGGAGACCGGGGCCGCGGGGGCGACCCACGGCGACAGCGGCTCCCACGGCGGAGCCCCCGGGGCCGGCGAGGCCGACCGCGTTGCCGGCGCGAGGCCCGGCGTGGATACGGCCTCGCCGGTCCCCGCTCCCCGGCACGTCGAGCGCGAGCTCTCCGAGGAGGGCTACAGCACCGTTGCCCGGCTCTGGCGCGACGGGCCGGCGCCACTGCTGGACGCCGTGCCGGGCATGGCCGAGCGCGCGCGCCTGCGCCTTGCGATGGTGATCCCGCCCTTCAGCCGCGGCAGTGGCGGGCACAACACGCTCTTTCAGATCTTCTCCCGCCTGGAGCGCCGGGGCCACACCTGCAGCGTGTGGCTCGCCGACCACCACGGTTACGCCAACGCCGTTTGGCCCGCCGTCCTGCGCCACGACATCAACGAGTTCTTCGCGCCCTTCAATGGCCCCGTCTACAAGGGCTTCGCGCGCTGGCAGGGCGCCGACATCGCGATCGCGACCGGCTGGCAGACCGTCCACCCGCTGCTCGCGCTCGAGCACTGCCGCGCCCGCGCCTACATCGTCAACGACCACGAGCCGGACTTCCACCCCGCCTCCACCGAGCACGTGCTCGCCGCCGACACCTACCGCCACGGCCTGTACTGCATCGCCGCCAGCCCCTGGCTGCGCGACCTGCTGATCGAGCGCTACGACACCGCGGCCGAGGCCTTCCAGCTCGGGGTTGACCACCACGTCTATCGGCCGCGCCCCAATGCGCGCCGGCCCGACACGATCGTCTACTACGCCCGCTACACCACCCCGCGGCGCGCCGTCCCGATCGGGCTGATGGCGCTCGCCGAGCTCAAGCGCCGCCGGCCGGACGTGCGCATCGTGCTGTTCGGCACCAACGAGGTACTGCACACCTCGTTTCCCTATGAGCACATGAGCGTGCTCAATCCCACCCAGCTCTCGTGGCTGTACTCCGAAGCGACGGTGGGACTGTGCCTGTCGCTGACCAACTTCTCGCTGATGCCCAAGGAGATGCTCGCCTGCGGCCTGCCCTGCGTGGAGCTCGCGGGCGTCAGCGCCGAGTCGATCTTCGGCGAGGACGGCCCGCTCGCGCTCGCCCCGCTGCACCCGGAGCGGATCGCGGACGAGCTCGAGCGCCTGCTCGCCGACCGCGCGCTGTGGGAGCGCCGCTCGCGCGAGGGCCTGCAGTTCGTCGCCTCCCACACCTGGGAGCACGCCACTGACGAGGTCGAAGCCGGGTTGCGCCACGCGCTGCGCGAGCGCGAATCTCGGCGTCGATAGCCGGCGCCTGGCGGCGTCCTCGGTCGCTCGTGTGCTGAGCACACTTCGCTCCCTGCGTCCTTGCCAGGCTTGGCTCTCGACGCCGAGAGGGTCGCTACGTAAAGAAGCTCGACAGCGTCAGCAGCTGCGAGGCGTAGCTCAGGCCGATCATCCCCACCACGAGCGTCGTGGCCAGCGGCGCGTGCCAGCGGCGGCCGAGGCCGAAGGTCCCGGCGACCGCGATCGCTGCGAGCGCGGCGATCGCGGGGAAGATGTAGCGGCCCTGTTCGGCGACCACCGTGCGGCCGCCGTTCGGCGCGAAGAAGGCGGCCTCCACCGCCACCAGCACGCAGATCGGGAACAGCGCGATGACCGCCACCTCGAAGGTCCGCGAGCGCACCGCGAGGCGCTCGCGCACGGCGCCCGACAGCGCGAGCAGCCCCACCACGCCGATCGCGAGAATGATCGCGTTGTAGACCCAATTCGGGAATACCCACGTGTACCAGCCGAACGCGCCCCAGCCGCGCACGATGTAGATCGACTTGAACGGCCAGCCCGGTGGGAACAGGGAGCCCATGAACCCCAGCCGCGGCAGGAACAGCTCCCAGAGGTAGACCAGGAAGCGCCCCGGCATGTGCTCGGCGGTGGTGAGCGCACCCGCCGCGGCGATCCCGCCGCCGGGAGGGTGGCCGGCGACGGGTGGGTAGAAGACCGACTGCAGCAGCGACCACCCCACGCGCACGGCAGCGAACGCCCCCGCCAGCGCGACCCACGCGCGCGCATCGCCCAGCCGGTGGTGGCGCCAGCCGATCCCCAGCAGCCCGACCGCCACCGCCGGGTAGATCTCATAGCCGGTCTCCTTCATCAGTGGAGCGACGGCGAGCGTCGCCCCGAGTGCCAGCGCGATACGCCACGTGAGTCCCCGCCTGAGCCCGCGTATCACCAGGTAGAGCGACAGCGCGGCGGCGGCGTTGATGCCGTTGTCGTTGTTGACCGCACCCGCGATGAAGCCGAACATCGGCTGAAAGGCGACGAGCAGGCCGGCGGCGGCGGCGGCGAGAGGCTGCTGGGGTAGCAGCTCGCGCACGACCCCGAACGCGCAGAGGGCGACCAGCGCTCCGAGCAGCGCGGAGACGAGCCGCATCGCCGTGAGCTGCGAGAACGTCGACTGCGAGCGCACGGCCTCGTAGGCGGGCGCGAGCAGGGCGTAGTAGGCCGGCTGGTGGGGCGAGGCAGCCGCGGTCACGCCCCCGCCGTTGCCGGCCGGGTGGGGGATCGCCTCCCGCTCGCGTTCCCATGCGCGCTGGTCGAGCGTCAGCCACGGCGGGCGCCCGTCTGAGAGCCCGACCTGCGAGTAGACGTCGACGGCGTTGAGCGCCAGCGCCTGGTCGGAGGAGTACGGCGGGCGGGCATCCGGCACGCGAGCGGGGGCACGACCGGTTTCGGCGACGTACTGGGCATAGGCGAAGTGGTCGGGCTCGTCGGGCGCGTTGAACGCCGGCGTGATCAGCGCCCACGAGGCCGCGTTGGCGAACGCGATCAGCGCGACGGCGACGGCGGGGCGCAGCGTGCGTCCCCGCAGGCGCAGCGGACGGCCCGCCGCCGCGCGCGCCAGCAGCAGCAGCGAGAGTGCCCAGGTGAGCGGGAGCACGACGAACAGCAGGAACGGATAGGTCCATGCGCCGACGATGCCCGGACGGAAGAGCGCGGCGCGCGCGAAGATCGAGCCCGCGGATTCGAGCAGCGAGCGCCGCTCCCCCGCTGGCGGCAGGAACCAGACCCCGACGCGGTTCGCCAGGGACACGCCGTCGAGCGTCGCCGGCAGCTGGTTCGCCTGCAAGCCGATCATGCCCCCGAGCGCGATCGGCCCATCGAGCGGGGTCACGCACACCGTCGCCGGAACCGATGCCGGCGAGGAGGGACGCCTCGGGATCGCAGCGCGGGCGTAGACCAGCGACGTCGGCCCGGGGAGGCCGCTCATCGTCGAGGACACGGCAGCACCGGCGGCGAGGACGCGCACCCGCGCGGTGAAGCGCGGACGGTGGGCGAACACCGCGAGCTGCACGCCGCCGGTGCCGGCCGGCAGGTCGAGGCCGGGGACACAGAGCGTCTGGCGGGCTTCGAGGTTGGCCACGACACTGCGCACCCCCACGCTGTCGGTCCCGGTGTAGAAGTCGCGGGGAATCGCGAGCTGCCAGAGGATCAACCCGGCGATGACCGTGCCGAGGATCGCCGCCGGCCACCACACCGCGCGTGCGCCGCCGAGTCGAGGAGGTCCCGGCGCTCCGGCGCTGTCTCGGCCCGCAGAGTCCACCCGCTCCGCCGGCGCGGGCGCCTCTGAGGCGGTTGCGCTCACCGGCGGCGCAGGCCCAGGATGCTCAGCAAAAACGACGAGAAGAAGATTTGGATCCCGACGATCAGGAACGTGGCGGCGACCACGGCGAGGTGTTCGTCGGCGAGCGAGCCGAAGCCGTGGGAGATCCAGGTGGCGACGATCACTCCGCCCAACGCCAGCCCGACGAGCATGAAGGCGCCGCCGAGCAGCAGGCCGTGCTCGAGCCGGAAGCGGGCGCGCATCCGGTCGAACCAGGGGTCGCGCTCGCCCATGAAGTAGGTCCCATATGCGTGGGCGCAGAGGCCGAGCGCGAGCACCTGGGTGCCGACGACCATCAGCAGCGACCCGCCGATCAGGGCGTGGATCCCCCACGAGCGTCCCGCCACGTCCAGACCGCCGCCGACGAGCGCGACGATCAGCGTGCCGAGGCCCGCGAGCAGCGCGCCGGGCACGATGAACAGGTGGGTGGGGCTGTGCACGAGCAGAAAGCGCAGGTGGCGCCAGCCGTCGCGGAAGCTCGAGAGCTTCGACTCCCCGCCGCGGGGGTGGTATTCGATCGGGAACTCCGCGATCCGCAGATCCGCCTTCGCGGCGCGGATCACCATCTCCGAGGCGAACTCCATCCCGGTGGTGCGCAGGTCGAGGCGGGGGAGCACGTCGCGGCGCAGCGCGCGCATCCCGCAGTGGGCGTCCTTGACGCCGGTGCTGAAGAACATGTTGAGCAGGCCGGTGAGGATCGGGTTGCCGACGTAGCGGTGCAGCCAGGGCATCGCGCCGGGCTGGATGTTGTCCATGCGGTCGCCCATCACGAGCTCCGCGCCCTCCTCGAGCGCCGTCACGAAGCGCGGGATCTCGTTGAAGTCGTACGTCAAATCGGCGTCCGCCATCACGATGTAGCGCCCCCGCGCCGCGGCGAAGCCGGCGAGGTAGGCGGAGCCGTAGCCGCGGCGCGGCTCGTGCACCACGTGCGCGCCGGCGGCGGCAGCGAGCGCGGCGGAGTCGTCCTCGGAGGCGTTGTCCACCACGATCACCTCCCCCTCGATGCCCGTGCGCGACAGCACCCCCCGGGCGGTCCGCACGCAGCGCTCGATGTTCTCCGCCTCGTTGAGGCAGGGGATCACCACCGAGACCAGCGTCGAGCGAGCCTGCTCGGCGGTCGTGGGCCTGGTCTTCTGCGCGGTGCTCATTGCCTTGTTGGGTTCATTCCTGACAGTCTCCCGGGGATGCGGATCTGCTTAGTCTACGACTGCCTGTTCCCGTACACCGTCGGTGGCGCGGAGCGCTGGTACCGCAACCTGGCGGAGCGCCTGGCGGCGGAGGGACACGAGGTCACCTACCTCACGCTGCGCCAGTGGGAGCAGGGCGCGCAGCCGGAGATCGACGGACGCGTGCGCGTGGTGAGCGCGGGGCCGCGGATGGCGCTGTACACCGAGGGCGGCCGGCGGCGGATCGCGCCGCCGCTGGTGTTCGGGCTGGGGGTGCTGTGGCACCTGCTGCGCCACGGCCGCCGCTACGAGGTGGTGCACACGTGCTCGTTCCCGTACTTCTCGCTGCTCAGCGCGGCGCTCGCGCGGCCGCTCGGAGGGTATGGGCTGGTGGTGGACTGGCACGAGGTGTGGAGCCGCGCGTACTGGCGCGAGTACCTGGGGGGCCTCGGCGGGGAGATCGGCTATGCGGTTCAGCTCCTGTGCGCACGCCTACCCCAGCGCGCGTTCTGCTTCTCGCAGCTGCACGCCGGGCGACTACGCGGAGAGGGCCTGCGCGGGGAGGTGACGGTGC
>JBIOEY010000008.1:0-34234 GCA_044446505.1 Solirubrobacterales bacterium | reverse complement strand
GTCGGTTGGTGCGGGGCCGGGGGTTGGCGGGTCGGGCGACGCTATCGTGTACTGGAGCTATGAGCGCAGAACGCGAATTCGATGTCGTGATCGTGACCGAGCCCGAAGGCGGCTACAGCGTGCTCGTCCCCGACCTGCCCAGCGTCGCAACCCAGGGCGAGACGATCGAGGAGGCGCGCGCCAACGCTCGGGAGGCGATCGAGGGTTACTTGGAGGTCATGCACGAAGACGGCCTGCCCATCCCCTCGGTGCATCGCGACCGCATAGCGGTCCAGGCAGCGTGAGCCAGACCCCAGCCGTCACAGGCAAGCAGCTCATCAAGATCCTTGCTGGTCAAGGCTGGTACGTAAAGCGTATCCGCGGCAGCCATCACATCCTGCGCCACCCGACCATTCCAGACGCTATTCCGGTGCCCGTGCACGGCAATCAGCCGATCAAGCGGGGAACACTCGGCAACATCCTGCGAACCGCTGGGCTCAGCCGCGAGGAGATCCGGCGGCTCATCCAATAAGCTCGCCGTCGTTCAGCCGCGCTCAAACCTTGATGTGGCTCAGCGCCGCGGCCGCGAACGAGGCGGCGATCGGGCAGGGCGCGGCGACGGTCAGGAACCGGCCGGTTGTGAGCGGGACGATCATCGTCGGGGCGCCGGCGACGCCGCAGTAGGCGACGCGGCCGCTGACCGTGACCGACATCCGGTCCTTGAGGTGCGCCTGCGGCTCGATCGAGGAGAAGTTGGTGGAGATCACGGCGACCGTGACGAGGCGCTTGGCGCCCTGCGGCCTGTAGAGGCACGTCGGGCCCTGGGGCGCTTCGGCGGGCCGGCCGACCGGCTTACCGAGGATTGCCTGCGCCTGCGCGCGGCTCACGAGCGAGCACGCGGCGAGCCTCCTGGCCCCCGTGGCGCTGACCTCGTCGTTGATCGCCCCCGCCTGGGTGCGCGCCTTGAACGGGTGGTGGGGAGTCGGGCCCACGTGGCCGGCGCGGAGCAGCCGATGGGCCGGCGTCGCTTTGCGGGCGAGCGTCGCGCCGCGGGCGGGCATCGCGTTGCCAGCCAACGTCGCGTTGCGGGCGGGCGTCACATCGCGCGCGGCCTGCACCCGCGCGCCGACCACCCCCTGCGGGACGGACGCGGAGGAGGATGACGAGGACGAGGACGAGGAGGACCCCCCGCACGCGCCGAGGAGCAGCGCCGCTGCGGTCGGCAGCAGCACGCACGCGCTCCTGCGGGCGCAGCGCATCGATGCGCTCTCCCGATCCGCCCGATCGCCTGACCACATTCCGGACTCACTCATGCTCGACACTCCTTTGTCGTTTCGCCGGACCACGCTCATCGTCGCCGGATCGCCGGACCTCAAGGCCGCTCAGGGGCCCGGCGCGAACGTCACGTCGACCCAGTAGTTGGTCGCGTTGTAGCTGCTCGAGGGGAAGGTGCTTTCGAAGCTGTAGTTGTAGACCCCGTTGGCGCTCGTGGTGTTCGCGAGCGCCTGCAGCGGCGGGTTGCTCAACCCGGCGGCGGCGAAGGCGGCGGCGTTCGCCGAGTAGCGGCCGTTCGGGGCGAAGTAGCCCGCCACGTACGTGGTGCCCGCAGTGACCGCCACTGGGCTTGCGAACGTCACCTGCTGCCAGCCCGATTCCGTCTCGCCGGTGAAGGTCGCGGAGGCGAGCAGCGTGCCGCTTTCGCTCCACAGGCTGCCCACGTGGGTGCCGGTGTTCGCGGCGGACTTGTAGAAGCGGATCCCCGTCACCGAGCCGTTTTCTGCGGCGGTGAACTTGACCCCAAGCTCGATCGAGCCGCGGTCGCCGGAGTCGATCACTTCGGGCGTGGCGTAGTCGAAGATCGTGTCCCGCGGCGTGACCGCAGCCGAGGCCTGGGACTGCGGGCCGGTGCCGATCGAGTTGGTGGCGGAGACCTTGAAGGTGTAGCTCGTGCCGTTGGTGAGGCCCGTGACCACCGCGCTGCGCGCGGAGGCGCCCACTTTCACAGCGGTCTGCGCAGTGGTCCCGATGTAGGGGGTGATCGTGTACCCGGTGATCGGGCTGCCGTCGGCGTTCGGGGCGCTCCAGCCCACCTGCGCCTGTTTGGTCGCCGAGGTTGCCGAGATGTTTTCGGGCGCTTCGGGCGCGGAGGGCACGGCGAGCTCGAACAGCACGTCAACCCAGTAGTTGGTCGCGTTGAAGCTGTTCGTGGGGAAGGTGCTGCTCGCGCCGTACGCGTACACCCCGTCCACGCTCGTTTCGTTCGCGAGCGCCCGCAGCGGCGGGTTGCTCACCGCGGAGGAGGCGAAGGCCGCCGCCGTCGCGGAGTAGTGGCCTTTCGGGGCGAGGTAGCCCGCCACGTAGGTGGTGCCCGCTTTGACCGCAACGGGACTCGAGAACGTGACCTGCTGCCAGCCGGATTCCGATTCGCTCGTGAACGTCGCAGAGGCGAGCAGCGTGCCGGTGGAGCTCCACAGGCTGCCCACGTGGGTGCCCGTGTTCGCGGTGGACTTGTAGAAGCGGACGCCGGTCACGAAGCCGTTTTCTTCGGAGGTGAACTTGACCCCGAGCTCGACCGAGCTCGAGTCGCCCGCGTCGGCGATCCCCGGCGTCGCGAATTCGAAGATCGTGTCCTGCGGCGTGGCGGCGTTCGAGGCCTGCGACTGTTCGCCGGTTCCGGCCGAGTTGGTCGCGCTGACCTTGAACGTGTACGTGGTGCCGGTGGAGAGACCCGTCAGATCGAGCGAGGTGATCGAGGCCCCCACTTTGACGGGGGTCTGGGCGCTCGCGCCGATGTAGGGGGTGATCGTGTAGCCGGCGATCGGACCCCCGCCTTCGTTGCTCGGCGCCTTCCAACTCACCTGCGCCTGGCCCGCCGCGGCGGCGGCGAACACGCCCGTGGGCGGCGCGGGCGGCCCAGAGGGAGGCACGGGTTCGAACAGCACGTCGACGTAGTAGTCGGTCGCGTTGTAGCTGTTCGAGGGGAACGCGCTGCTCGAGCCGTACGCGTACACCCCATCGGCGCTCACGGCGTTGGCGAGCGCTTCGAGCGGCGGGTGGGAGACCCCGGAGGAGCCGAAGCCGAAGCCGGTCGCCGAGTAGTGCCCGAACGGGGCGAAGTAGCCGGCCACGTACGTCGTGCCCGCTTTCACCGCGACCCGTTCTGAGAACGTCACATGCTGCCAGCCCGATTCCGATTCGCTCGTGAACGTCGCAGAGGCGAGCAGCGTGCCGGTGGAGCTCCACAGGCTGCCCACGTGGGAGCCCGTGTTGGCGGCGGCCTTGTAGTAGCGGATCCCCGTCACCCAGCCTTCGGTGCTGGCGGTGAACTTGACGCCGAGCTCGACCGAGCTGGGGTCGCCGGCGTCGGGGAGCGCGGGGGTGGCGAAGTCGAAGATCGTGTCCTGCGGTGTGACCGCGCGGGTGGCCTGCGACTGTTCGCCGGTCCCGACGGCGTTGATCGCCGCCACCTTGAACGTGTAGGCGGTGCCGTTGGCGAGACCGCTCACCGTCGCCGCGGTCGCCGAGGGGCCCGCGCTCACCGGGGTCTGCGCGGTGGAGCCGATGTAGGGGGTCACCGTGTACCCCGTGATCGGGCTGCCGCCTTCGAGCGTCGGCGCTTTCCAGCTCACCAGCGCCTGCTTGGTCGCGGGCGCGGCGGACACCCCGCGCGGCGGGGAGGGCGGCGCGGTCGCCGGCGGAACGACGGGGTTCGAGTGCGCGGACACCGGGCCGGCGCCGTTGGGGTTGGAGGCCTGCACCGTGAACGTGTAGGTCGTGCCCGGCGTGAGGCCCGTGATCGTGACCGAGGTTTCCGGCGGAGTGCCGGTCACCGTGGTGGCCGACTGCGCGGTGGAGCCGATGTAGGGGGTGACGGTGTAGCTGCTCACGACTCCGCTCGCGGGCGCCGACCACGTGACGGTGGCCGCGCCGGCCTGCGGCGTGGCGCTCACTCCGGTCACCTGTCCCGGGATCGCCGCCGGGACGAACACCGGGTCCACCCAGTAGTTGGTCGCGTTGAAGCTGCTCGTCGGGAACATCGGCGCGCCGGCGTACGCGTACAGGCCGTTGGTGCTCGTGGCGCTCGCTCCCACCGCGTGCAGGGGCGGGCTGTTGAGCATGTTGCCACCGGTCGGCGGTGGGTTGTAGAAGTAGTAGGGATCGCCCGAGTAGTGGCCTTTGGGCGCGAAGTAGCTCACCACGTAGGTCGTGTGCGGCGAGATCTGCACGGGCGTCGAGAAGTTGACCTGCTGCCAGCCGGAGGCCGTCTCGCCCGAGAACGTCGCGGAGGCGAGCAGCGTGCCGCCTGCGGTCCACAGGCCGCCGACGTGCGTGCCAGTGTTCAGGGCGGACTTGTAGAAGCGGATCCCGTTGACCGTGCCGAACGCATCCGAGGTGAACTTCATGCCGAGCTCCAGCGACGTCGGGTCGCCCGCGTCGGGGGTGCCCGGGGTGACGGCCGCACCCCAGATCGAGCAGGGGCATTCGACTGTAACGGTGACGCCCGCGGCGGGGCTCTCGAGGTTGGCGCTGTCGTCGACGGCGCGCGATTTGATGGTGGTCGTGGGGTTGCCGTGCGCGGCCCACGTGTAGGACCATTTGACGGTCTGTTCGGCCGGCGTGCTCAGTGTGGCCGGATGCCACCTGGAGCCGCCGTCGGTGGAGACCTCCACCCCGGCGACCACGCCGCCGCCGGCGTCGGTCGCGGTGCCCGTGATCGTGACGGCGCTGCCGTCCTGGAGCGTGGCGCCCTGCGCGGGCGCGGCGATCGTCGACGTGGGGGCGGTGCTGTCGCTCGATTTGCTCGCCGCCGTCAGGCCCGCGATCAGCGACCCGGGCTGGGCGCCCATTTCAGCAAAGAGGTTGACCGTCGCCTGCTCCAGGTTGGGGTCCGGCGGTTTGTTGGAGGGCTCGGTGGTTTCCGATTCCCAGGCGTTGACGTTGGCGAGGCCCCACGACCACTGCACGGTGCCCGCGCCGAACACGATCCCCCCGCTGGGGGCCCTGTACAGCGTCAGATGGTGCGTCGCGGTGGTGCCTTCGGCGAGGCGGCTCCCGTAGTCGGTGAACGTCTGCAGCCCGCTGACGGTCGTCGAGGAGAGATCGAACTCCCCGGCGGGCCGGAAGCCGTTGTCGACGTCCTCGTCCCACTCGTAGCCGAGCGTCCCGCTCCCGGGCGCAAGCGTCAGCGACTGCCCGGTTTTCAGCGCGGCGGCGGCGGTGTTGCGCCACAGGCGGTCCTTGCTGTACTGCGAGGGCACGGTGATGTCGGAGGTGCCAGCGTTGACCAGGAAGAGCTGGCCGGTGAGGGCGTTCTCGGGCTTGCCCCCGTTGGCGGGGGGACTGAAGCGCGGGTCGCGCCAGGTGCCCGTCCAGATCGATGGGTCCAGCGGGTCGACGGGCGCGTTGTAGTGGGTCTCCTTGTAGGAGGTGAGCGTGCGATAGGGCGTGCTCGTGCCTTCGGTGCTCGCCCCCCAGCGCGTCTTCCAGAAGACCTCGTTGCCGCTGAAGAACGCGAGGTTCACGCCCGCGGCGAGCGCCGATTCGAGGCTCGCCCGCTGGCCTTCGGACCAGTACTCGTCGTGGCCGCTGGAGACGAACGCCCTGTGGTTCTTCAGCAGCGCGCCGCTCTGGTCGACGGTGGCCTGGCTGGTGTAGCTGACGTTGTAGCCGTTCTCCTCGAGCCAGTAGATCATCTGGTACTCGGCGTACCAAAGGTAGGACCGTCCGCCGTCGACTTCGAAGGCGCCCTCCCACGGCCGGTTGTAGGAGACGGCGTCCGCCCCCTTGTACGCTTCCGGTTCGCCCGCGGGGCAGGAGACGGTGCACGTGTACAGGCTGTTCCCGCCCCAGTCGTTGTAGGCCTCCCAGGTGGCGTCGGAGGTCTGCAGCAGGATGTCGGAGTGGCTCGAGTCGTTGCGCACGACGAACGGGATCTGGCTGTCTTCGCCCGGTTTGTCGTTGCGCACGAGGTGCGCGATGTAGACCCCTGAGACGACGTTGCTCGGCACCGTCCACGAGGCGGAGACGCCCCAGTTGCCGCAGTCGATCAGACCGGTCGCGGAGCTTTTCAGGCAGGCGGGCTGTTTCTGGGGCAGCGTCGCGCTCGGTTTGATGTTGGAGGCGATTATCCGGGCCCCGTTGCCTTTGTAGTAACCCAGGCGCAGGATGTCGATGTGGTAGGAGGTCGAGGGCGTGCTGATCTTGAAGGACTCGGTCTGTCCCACGTTGACGCTCATCGAGGTGGCGTAGCCCTGGATCGATTCGCTGCCCACGTTGTTGACCTGCCAGTCGCTCGGCGGATCGCCGGGGAGGGCGTTCTCGCATACGACCGGGTTGGGAGCGGAGGCGCATTCCGTTTCGGCCAGCGCGGGCGCCGCACCCACCGAGAACAGTCCGAGTACCACGAGCAGCGCCGCCGTCAGCAGGCCTCCAGCCCAGCGTATGAGTCTCATGATGCTCCCCTTCCACTCAGGACCGCGGGCACCGTTCGCGCCAGGATCGATAGGTTGAACCACAGCGAACGGCACTGGGTGTACTCGACGTCGAGACGGACCATCTCCTCGAGCGTTACCTCGGAGCGGCCGTTCACCTGCCACAGGCCCGTGACCCCCGGCTTGACCGCGAAACGGGCGAACCAGTGCGGCGGATAGTGCTCCACCTCGTAGGGAATCGGCGGGCGCGGCCCAACCAGTGACATCTCCCCGCGCAGCACGTTCCACAGCTGCGGCAGCTCGTCGAGGCTCGAGCGCCGCAGCGCTCTGCCAAAACGGGTGACGCGCTCGTCCTCGCTCATCTTGAAGCGCGGCCCGGGCGCGTCCTGCTCGCGATCTTCCCCTTTGATCAGCCCGAGCACGAACTCGCGGTGGCGGTCGTGCGGGACCCCGTCGTGCATCGTGCGGAACTTGTTGACGGTGAACGGCACGGTATCCCGTCCGCAGCGGCGCTGGCGGAAGAGCACCGGACCGGGGGAGTCCAGCCGCACGAGAATCGCGATCGCGGCGAGCAGGGGGGCAAGGAGAACGAGCAGGATTGCCGCGCCAAGGATGTCGAGCGCCCTGCAGCTCAGATCCACCATCCAACCGCCGGCCGCCCGGTCCCCCGACGCGCCGGACATGCCGATCGTGCGCTCCCCCGACACACCGCCGATCGTGCGCTCCCCCGACACACCGCCGATCGTGCGCTCCCCCGACACACCGCCGATCGTGCGATCTCCCGACACACCGCCGATCGTGCGCTCCCCCGACACACCGCCGATCGTGCGATCTCCCGACACGCCGCCGATCGCCCGGTCGCCCGCCACGCCGGCGGCTCCCTGCGCGAGCACGCCATGACGGCTGAGCGCCGGGACACGTTGATCGATTGCACTGCTCGACACAACCAAGGAACGCACCGGCCCTCCCCAACTTTTGTCATATCGGGCGCGCGCTCGGGGCCTCGCTCCAGGCATGTTTTCCACCACACCCACGTTCACGCCGCAAGCGCGAGCATGGAGGCCGCGAGCCGCTCGAGCACGTGGTCCTGCTGCTCCTCGGAGAGGTCGGGGAACAGCGGCAGCATCAGCGTCTCGCGGGTCGCCGCCTCGGTGTGACGCAGACCGACGCGCCCACTGACGGCGGGTCGCTCGGCGTACGCGGCCTCCTCGTGGATCGCCATCACCCCACGCCGGGTCGCGATGCCGTCGTGCAGCAGGCGCCGCATCAGCTCGGTGCGCCCGATGGGGGCGTTCGCGGCGATGCGCACGCAGTAGGACTGCCAGGTGCGGGCCGCGTACGGCGGGTCGTAGGGCGCCTCGATGTGGGGGATTCCCGCGAGCGCCGCGGTGTAGCGCTCGGCGAGCACCCGCCGGCGCTCGAGGATCTCATCGAGCACCCGCAGCTGGCAGAGGCCGAGCGCGCCCTGCATGTCGGTCATGCGGCTGTTCCAGCCACGCTCGGGGTAGGCCTCGACCACGATGTCGCGCGCGGCGTGGCGGGCGAGATCGGAGGTGTCCATGCCGTGCGCGCGCAGCCGCCGCAGCCGCTCCGCGACCGCGGGGTCCTGCACGGCGATCATGCCGCCCTCGCCGGTGGTGATCACCTTGCGGGGGTGCAGCGAGAAGCACGCGAGCGGGCCGAGCGAGCCGATCGGGCGATCTCTGTAGCGCGCGCCGATCGCGCAGGCGGCGTCCTCGACGAGCGCGACGCCGTGGCGCTCGGCGAGCTCGAGGAACGCATCCATGTCAGCGGGAAGGCCGAGCTGGTGGACCGGCATGATCGCCTTGGTGGCGGGCGTGATCGCGCGCTCCGCGGCGGCCGGATCGAGGTTGTAGGTGCGCGGATCGATGTCCGCGAAGACGGGGCGCGCGCCGCAGTGCCAGACAGCGTTGGCGGTCGCGATGAACGAGAGCGAGGGCACGATCACCTCGTCTCCGGGCCCCACCCCGGAGACGTGGAGCGCAAGCGCGAGCGCGGTGGTGCAGCTGGTGGTGGCCACGGCATCCGCGGCTCCCACGCGGGCTGCGAAGGCCTCCTCGAACGCCCTCACCCGCGGCCCCTGCGAGATCCAGCCCGAGGCGATCGCCTCCGCGACCGCCTCCCCCTCGTCACCGGCGAGGTGGGGGCGGGTGATCGGGATCTCCATCATGACGCCGCCGCAAGCGCGGGGGTCGCCGTCGCGGCGCGTTCGGCGCGCCACCAATCCACCAGCCGCCGCAGGCCCTCCTCGAGATCGACCTGCGCCTCGAAGCCGAGGCGCTCGCGCGCGAGCGTCGTGTCGGAGAGGCGCCGCGGCACCTTGTTGACGGCGCGCTCGGGCCCGTGTTCGACGGGCACGTCCGCGTCCATCGCCTCGATCAGCGCCTGGGCGAGCTCGAGCAGGCTGGTCTCCACTCCGGAGGCGACGTTGAACACCTCGTCGCTGACGTCGGCGCTCGCGGCGAGCAGGTTCGAGCGGGCGACGTCGCCGATGTAGACGAAGTCCATCGTCTGCGATCCATCCCCGAGGATCAGCGGCGAGTCGCCGGCTTCGATGCGCTCCATCCAGCGCACCAGCACCTCGGTGTAGACCCCGTGGATGTCCATCCGCGGGCCGTACACGTTGAAGTAGCGCAGCGCGACGTAGTCGAGTCCCTTCATCGCGTGGAAGCTGCGCAGCAGTCCCTCGTTGAACGTCTTCGCGGCGCCGTAGAGCGTGTCGTTGGCGTAGGGGTGGTGGGACTCGGTCGTTGGGAACTCCTCGGCGAGGCCGTAGACCGACGCGGAGGAGGCGGCGACGATCCGGCGCACCCCCTCCGCCAGCGCGGCCTCGATCACGTTGTAGGTCCCGTCCACCATCACCTCGAGCGCCAGCCGCGGTTCCTCGGCGCACTGCGTGATCCGCAGCGCCGCCTGGTGGAAGACGACGTCGATGCCGCGCGTCAGCTCGGCGACGAGCTCGCGGTCGCAGATGTCGCCCTCGACGAGCCGCACGGGCCCGTTGGCGAGCGCCCAGGTCAGGTTCTCGCGGCGCCCGCGCACGAAGTTGTCGAGTACGACGATCTCCTCTGCGCCGGCCTGCACGAGCTGATCGACGATGTTCGAGCCGACCGCGCCCGCACCGCCGGTGATTAGCGCGCGTTGACCGCGCATGGTGGGATTGCTCATGACCATTCAACGCGCCCGGGTGGGGCGATTTTTCGAGGGTGCTCAAATGCCGGGGTCGTCGCCCAGTGCCCTGATCACGCGGGCCGGGTTGCCCGCGGCGTCGTCGCCCAGCGGCCTGATCACGCGGGCCGGGTTGCCGGCCGCGATCACGCCCTCCGGGATCGACGCGGTCACGACGCTGCCGGCGCCGATCACCGAGTGGGCGCCGATGCTCACACCCTTGAGGATCAGCACCCCGTCCCCCACGAAGACGTTCTCCCCGAGCTCGACCGCCCCCATGCGCGGCTGACCGCCGCGGCGGCGGTCGGGGTGGAGGTCGTGGAAGTCGCTGTCGTAGATCGTGACCCCCGAGCCGAGCAGCGCACGCGCGCCGATGCGGATGCCGGGCCCCTCGCTCTTGATGAACGCGTTGTTGTTGATCTGCACCTCGTCGCCGATCTCGATCGCCGCGTCGGGGGTGGCGGCCTCGAGGTGGCAGTAGCCGGTGTAGAACAACGTCGATCGAGGCCAACCGAACTCGACGTCGCGACCGAGCACGATCGCGCCCCCGCCGAGGAACAGCACGGGCTGCAGGACGATCGGGGAGCCGCTCACCCGCCGGCACGTGGAGAGCGCCCGGTACTTCCAGATGCGCGCGCGCCGGAGGGGCGTGTCGAGGTAACGGGAGCCTCGCATCGCCGTTCAGGCCGCTGACGGCGTGTCGAGGTAGCGGGAGCCGCGCATCGCACTCAGGCAGCGGATCGCGCGCCGGCCGTGGTCAGGCGCCGTTGCACCCAGCGCAACCGCTTGTGCTCCGGCACGAAGTGCGCCAGAACCACGCGCAGGCTGCGCCACGTCGCGGGGAAGCAGACGCGCAGCGTCAGCAGGTAGGGGGGGACGGCGATCAGGCCGACCGCCGCCAGCCACAGGAGCCGCGGCGGATGCGCCGCCGTCAGCGCGACGCTCGCCGGGAGGGTCACGGCGACGAGCCCGATGCAGGCGACGGTGGCGGGCGCGACATCGCTCCACAGGCAGCGCAGCGGGCGCTCGTCGGAGTCGCGCAGCATCAGCCTGTAGGCGAAGACGAGGAACAACGTGTGCACGACGGCGGCATCGACGGCGACCGCGTTGATCCCGAGCGGCACGACCACGAACACCGAGCATGCGTAGACGATCCAGTGTCCCAGCCCGTAGCCGAGCAGCGCGCGGGTGCGACCGTTTGCCATCAGCACGGTCCCCGCGGCGTCGATCACGAGGGTGGCGGCCCCGCCGACCGCGAGGATCTGGGTCGGCACCACCGCCGCGGCCCACTTGGGCCCGAACAGGAACGGGACGAGCACCGGCGCGCCGATCGCCAGCAGCACGAGCAGCGGGAAGAGGGTGATCGTCAGCAGGCGCACCATCTGGCGGCGCATCTCGGCCAGCTCGGCGCCGTTGCGGGTGCGCGACAGCAGCGGGAAGCCGACCTGGCCCATCACCATGCTGACCTTCTTCTGGTAGTCGACGGCCAGCGTGTACGCGCGGAAGTACAGGCCGGCCGGCACCACCCCCAGGCGGGCGCCCACGATCGCGTAGTCGCTGTTGCGGAACCCCACCCAGCTCGCCGCGGCCATCGACGCCGAGAAGCCGTAGTCCATGAGCTCGCGGGCGGCCCTACGATGCAGGCGCGGCAGCGGCGGCGGCGCGCTGACCCACGCGATCGTGGTCATCGCAAGCGTGCTCGCGAGCATCCCCCAGATCAGCGCCGCCCCGCCCAGGCCGGCGAGCGCGAGGGCGACACAGGCGATGACGCGCACCAGGGTGCTCGCGACTTCGATCTCGCTCAGGCGCCGAAACGCCATCCGCCTGCGCAGCAGCGCCATCGAGACCGTGCCCGCCCCCGCGATCAGGCACAGGGGTGAGATGAGCTGCACGAATTCGGCGGTGCGCGAGCCGAAGATCGGGTCGATGACCAGACTGGCCGCCACCAGCAGCACCCCAGCCAGCGCCAGGCCCGTGAGCAGCCCCAGGGCCATCCCCGACTGCAGGTGCTCGCGGCGCAGGACCTTGCGCTGGACCAGTGCGCTACCGACCCCTTCGGCGGTGATCACATAGCCCAGTTCCTGGGCGATCAGCGCCACCGCATAGCGGCCGAATTCTGCGGGGGGGATGATGCGCGCGAGGACGACCATCGAGCCCAGCAGGAGAAACTCGGTCATCGGCCGGGCGATCGAGGACCACCGCACCCCGTGCATCGCGGCGGCGCGCAGATCCTCAGCCGACCGCGGACCCTCGGTCGACCGCGGCTCGTCCGTCATGGCTACGCGGCGGCGCGTTCGAGACGCGGCGCGGCGAGCGCGAGCGGCGCGCCGTTGCCGCGGATCGAGGCGGAGGCCATCTCGACGGCCGCGACGATCTGGATCCCGAGCGCGACGTTCGAGCGGGGCTCGGAGCCGGTGCGGATCGCACGGGCGAAGTCTTCGAACTCGAGGCGCAGCGGCTCCTGCGGTTCGATGCGCGGGATCACGACGTCGCCGGTGCGGTAGATCAGCTGGTGCTCGCCGAAGTTGCTGGGCGGCCCCACGTCCATCCCGCGGTCGTACACGCGCACGGGCTCGTCGGAGGCGGTGTCGTCGTACTGCACCATGCGCTTGCTGCCCACGACGATCATCTGGCGCATCTTGCGGGGCGCCAGCCAGGAGAGCTGTACGTTGGCGGTGGTGCCGCCCGCGAAGGTGAGTGTCAGAAATGCGGTCTCGGGCACCCCCTGCGCAAACACACTGCTCCCCGAAGCGGAGATCTCCACGATCGGCTGGTCGAGCCAGTACATGAGGATCGAGAGGTCGTGCGGCGCGAGGTCGCAGACGACACCGTCGCTCTGGTACTTGCCGAGGTTCATCCGCGAGGATGTGATGAAGTGAATATCGCCGACGACGCCGCTCTGCACGAGGTCGCGCACCGCGTTGACGGCGGGGCTGTAGATGAACGTGTGACCCGGCATCAGCACGAGCTCTGAGTCCTCGGCGAGGTCGGCGAGCTCGTGGGCGTGGTCGAGACGGGTGGCGAGCGGCTTCTCGACCAGCACGTGCTTGCCTGCTTCCAGTGCCAGTTTGACGAGCGGGTAGTGGGTCTGGGGGGGCGTCGCGAAGATCACCGCCTCGACCGCGTCGTCGCACAGCAGATCATCGAGCTCGTGCACCGCGCGCGCCTGCGGGTGGCGCTGAGCGAGCATCCGCAGCTGGGCGGGGTCGCGGTCACAGAGCGCGTGCAGCTCGAACTCCGAGCGCTCGGCGAGGTTGCGGGCGAGGTTGGGGCCCCAGTAGCCGCAGCCGACGACCGCCGCGCCGATGGGCGCCGGCCGGGGCACGATTCGCCCCGGCCGGCGCACATCCCCCGCCGGGGCGCCCCAATCGCCCCGTATCCCCCGGGAAGCTCCCTCGCCTGATGAATCCAAGCTCATATACATCATCAACGCGAGCCTCCCCGTCCGTCTTTTGTGGATTCCCGATTTGTGAAAGAGGGCGTGTCTTTTGTAAAGGCCGCAACGGCCTCCACCACCTGCTCGAGCTCCTCCGGGCGGATCCCGGGGAAGATCGGCAGCGAGCAGATCCGCCCCGCGAGCGCCTCGCATACGGGGAGGCTCTCGGGGCCCATGCGCAGGGCGGCGTAGGCTCCGGTGCAGTGGATCGGGACGGGATAGTGGATTCCCGTCGCGACCCCCCGCTCGGCGAGGTGCTGGCGCAGCGCGTCGCGCTCCTCGCAGCGCACCACGAACAGGTGATAGACGTGGTCGGCGGCTGGGAACGCCAGGCGAACGGGGTCCACGACCCCGCTGAGCCGCTCGCGCAGCTCGGCGCCGGCGCTCCGACGTTCGTCGTTCCACCGATCGAGGCGCGTGAGCTTGCGTCGCAGCACCGCCGCCTGGAGGGCGTCGAGCCGTGCAGTGGAGCCGACCACGCGATGGTGGTAGCGCGGGCGCTCCCCGTGGGAGCGCAGCAGCCGCAGGCGATCGGCGAGCTCGGGCACACCGGTGACCACCGCACCCCCGTCGCCCCACGCGCCGAGGTTCTTGGCGGGGTAGAAGCTGAAGCAGCCAAGCGTTCCCAGCGTTCCCACGCGCCGGCCGCGGTGGCGCGCGCCGTGCGCCTGGCAGGCGTCCTCGATCACGTGGATTCCCGCCTCGCGGGCGAGCTCGAGGATCGGGTCGAGGTCGACGGTGCCCCCGAACAGGTGCACCGGGATCACGCAGCGCACGCGCGGCCCAATGCTGGGTGCGATCAGCTCGGCGGTGATCAGGTGCGAGTCCGGATCCACATCGACCGGCACCGGGGTGGCCCCCACCGCGCTGACGGCCTCGGCGGTGGCGATGAACGAATTGGCGGGCACGATCACCTCGTCGCCGGGACCGATCTCCAGCGCGCGCAACGCGAGGACGAGCGCCTCGGTGCCGGAGGAGACGCCGACCGCGAAGTCGCTCTCGCAGTAGTCGGCGAACTCCCGCTCGAAGGCCTCGACGTGGTGGCCGAGCGTGAAGGCGCCGTGCTCGGCCACTTCGCGCACCGCCCCCAGCAGCTCCTCCATCAGTGCGGGGTCGGCGCAGTCCATGCGCGCGAACGGCACCTCGGCGGGGCGGACGGGGTCGTGTGTTGCGGGCGTGGTTGGCATCGGATTGGACACTGGGCTGGCGGGCACCGTGCCTGTGAACATCGGGCTGGTCGAGATCGTGCTCGTGGACATGGCGACCTCAGACCGCGACTGCGGCGGTCGCAGGGGCGGCCTCCAAGCGCAGCAGCTCCTGCTGCAGCGCCCGCCGGCCCCGGTGGTGCAGGCCGTGGACGGAGCTCTCCGAGCGGCCCATCTGCGCCGCGATCTCGGGCGGGGTGAGCCCGATCACGTGGCGCATCACCACCACGTTGCGCTGCTCCTCAGGGAGCGAGGCGAGCGCGGTGCGGAGGCTGCGCGCGCGGTCGAGCGACACCTCGTCGACGTGGCTGTCCGCCCCGTAGACCTCTTCCGCGGGGGTCGCGCGACGCCGGCGGAGGTGGTCGAGCGCCACGTTGCGCGCCAGCCGCAGCAGCCAGCCCGAGAAGGGGATGCCGCGGTCGTCGTACTTGCAGATCACGGTGATCAGCTTGAGGAAGACGTGCTGGGTGAGGTCTTCGGCCTCCTTCTCGTCGCGCACGATGCTGCGCACGTAGCCGTAGACGTTTTCGGAGTAGCGCACGTAGAGCAGCCGCAGGGCGTCGCGGTCGCCCTCCTTGGCACGCGCGATCGCGAGGCGCACCTGGCGCATCGACTCGGGCGACTCGTCGAGGGTCGTGCGAGCACGCAACCCGATCCGCTGTTTCTCCTGAACCTTCCTTGTAGTGGTAAGCATCGGAGGCACCTCCATCCGTGGTTTGGCGTTTCCCATTTCTGGTGACCCCTCTTTCGCGCTCCCTCCGAGCGCCGCCGGCCTCACGCTGCGTGTACCGAGAAATCCGGTTGGGGTTCCGGCAGCGATGATGGGGTGGCGGCGGAGCGCCCACAATCGCCCGTTGGTCTCGACTTGCGTTCACCGGAATGAACGCCTCGATCCGCCATCCTTCGGGGGACCCCAACTCGAGGAGCGCCGAAAATGAGCGAGCACCCGGTCTCGACTTGAGTTCACCGGCATGAACGCCTCGATCCGCCATCCTTCGGGGACCCCAACTGAAGGAGCGCCGACATGAGCGAGCACGAGCACCTCCGCAGGCATCCCGAGGACGAGGACCCCTACGAGTCCCTGATGGCGCGCCGGGGCGCACCCAAGCGCCGCTTCCCGGCGCACGAGAGCGACCCGCGGCTGGCGTACGCGCTCGTCCACGACGAGCTGCTGCTCGACGGGGTGGCGCGGATGAACCTCGCGACCTTCTGCACCACGTGGGCGGAGCCGGAGGTGCTGGCGCTGCTGGCGGAGTCCTTCGACAAGAACATCGTCGACAAGGACGAGTACCCGCAGACCGCGGAGCTCGAGTCGCGCTGCGTGCGGATGCTCGCGGATCTGTGGCACTCCCCGCACCCGGACACGACGCTCGGCACGTCCACCACCGGCTCCAGCGAGGCGGCGATGCTGGCGGGGCTGGCGGCGAAGTTCCGCTGGCGCGAGCGCCGCGCCTCAGCGGGTCTTTCCACGGAGCGGCCGAACTTCGTGTGCGGACCGGTGCAGGTGTGCTGGGAGAAGTTCGCGCGCTACTTCGACGTGGAGATCCGTGAGGTCCCGATGGAGGAGGGGCGCTACCTGATGGGCCCCGAGCAGTGCCTGGAGCGCTGCGACGAGAACACGATCATGGTGGTGGCGACGCTCGGGCAGACGTTCACGGGCCTGTTCGAGGACGTCGCGGGGATCGCGGCGGCGCTCGACCGGCTGCAGGCGGAGCGGGGCCTCGACATCCCGCTGCACGTGGACGGCGCGAGCGGCGCCCTGCTCGCGCCATTCACGGCGCCGGAGCTCAAGTGGGACTTCCGCATTCCGCGCGTGAAGTCGATCAACGCCTCGGGGCACAAGACCGGCCTCGCGCCGCTCGGCTGCGGCTGGGCGATCTGGCGCGAAGCGGCGGACATGCCGCGGCGGATGATCTTCAACGTGAACTACCTCGGCGGGGAGATGCCGACGTTCAACCTCAACTTCTCCCGGCCCGGGGGGCAGGTGGTGACCCAGTACTACGACTTCATCCGCCTGGGACGCGAGGGCTACGGCCGCGTGCACGGAGCCACATATGAGACCTGCCACCACCTCGCGGAGGAGATCGCGAAGCTCGGACCGTTCGAGATCGTGCACGACGGGGACCCCCAGGAGGGGATAGCAGCGGTCTCATGGAAGCTCAAGGAGGGCGAGGACCCCGGCTTCAACCTGTTCGATCTGGCGGACAGGCTGCGCGCCCACGGCTGGCTCGTGCCCGCGTACACGCTGCCCCCCCACCTCGGGGACCTAGCGATCCAGCGGATCCTCGTGCGCCACGGGTTCAGCCGCGACATGGCGGACCTGCTGCTCGCCGACATCCACCGCAGCCTCGCCACGCTGGAGAAGCACCCGCCCAGCACCTCGCTCAGCGAGCAGGAGGTGGGCTCCTTCAACCACGACGCGAAGGCCGCGGTGTCCTGATCGAGTCGCGCTGCTGACGCGGTGTCCTGATCGAGCCACGCTGCTGACGCGGTGTCCTGATCGAGCCACGCTAAGCTTGATCCGATGCGCACGGTGGTTCTGGACCCCTCCACGGCCAGCTTCGACGAGATGCTGGAGCGTCGGCGCCGCTCCGGGCTGGATCGTTTCGACGAGGTGTGGGAGGGTGTGCTGCACATGGTTCCCGCTCCCCTCGGCGAACACGCCGACATCTCACAGCAGCTGGCCGAACTGCTCGGCCCGCGGGCACGGGCCGCGGGACTGTGGCCGACGATGGGCGAGTTCAACCTCGGCGACTCGGAGCACGACTTCCGGGTGCCCGACGGCGGCCTGCACCGAGAGCGGCTGCGCGGCGTCTGGCACCACACGGCCGCGCTCTTGGTGGAGATCGCCTCCCCCAACGACGAGTCCTGGCAGAAGCTGCCCTTTTACGCCGCCCATGGCGTCGACGAGGTGCTGATCGTCGACCCGCGCGAGCGTAGGATCCACTGGCTGGGGCTGCGGGATGGCGACTACGTGCCGATCGAGCGCAGCGCGCTGATCGATCTCGGCGAGGGCGAGCTGGCCGAGCAGATCGACTGGCCGTAGCGGCCCGCCCTACAGCGCCTCCTGGGCGAAGGTCTCGGCGAGATCCCCGCTCCAGGTCCGGAAGAAGGCCTCGGCGGAGGCGGCGTCGAGGGGGCGCGCGAACAGGAAGCCCTGCCCGCTGTCGCAGCGCTCGTCCTGCAGCAGGCTGAGCTCGTGGTGGCGCTCGATGCCCTCGGCGAGCGTCTCGATCGACATCGCCTTGCCGAGCTGCACGAGCGTGCGGATCAGCGTCTCCCCTTCGGGGCTCTGCGTGAGCCGCGCGATGAAGGAGCGGTCGATCTTCAGCGCGTCGACGGGGAACTGCTGGAGGTGGGAGAGCGAGGAGTAGCCGGTGCCGAAGTCATCGATTGCGATGCGCACGCCGAGCGCCTTGATCGCGACGAGCCGGCGGACCGTTTGGGCGGCGTCGCGCATGATCGTGGTCTCGGTGATCTCGAGCGTCAGCGCGCCGGGCTCGAGGCCGCTCGTCTCCAACGCGCCCCGGACGTGGTCGACGAACTCGTCCGTTTCGAGCTGGCGGGCGGAGACGTTGACCGACATCCCGATCGCGTGCCCGGCCTCCCGCCAAGCGGCGCTCTGCCCGCAGGCCTCGCCCAGGACCCATCTCCCGATCTCGGTGATCATGCCGGTCTCCTCGAGCAGCTGCACGAAGTCGTCGGGCTGCACGACTCCGCGCCGCGGGCTGTTCCAGCGCAGCAGCGCCTCGACACCGGTGGGGCTCATGCTCTGCAGGTCGAACGTGGGCTGGTAGACGAGGAAGAACTGATCGTTTTCCATCGCTTCGCGCAGGTCCATCTCGAGCTCCATGCGGCTCTGCACGGCGTCCTGCATCGTGGACTCGAACACCACGTAGCGGTTCTTGCCGTCCCACTTGGCACGGTACATCGCGATGTCGGCGTCGCGCAGCAGCTCCTCGGCGGAGTCCCTGTCGCCCATCGCGATCCCCACGCTGGCGCTGACGGCGAGGCGCGCCGCCTCGGACTCGTCGAGCTTGAACGGCTGCTCGAGCGCGGCGAGCAGGCGCTCGGCGATCAGCTCGGGGCCCGCCGCGAGGGACATGCCCTCGGCGATCACCACGAACTCGTCGCCGCCGAGGCGCCCAAGCGCGTCGGTCTCGCGGATCGCGGCCCCGAGTCGTGCGGCGACCGCCTTCAGCAGCCGGTCGCCCGCTCCGTGGCCGAGCGTGTCGTTGATGCCCTTGAAGTTGTCGAGATCGACGAACAGCGCCGCCACGGGCGTGCGGCTGCGGCGCGAGCGTACGAGCATCTGCTCGACGCGGTCGAGGATCAGGGTGCGGTTCGGGAGGCCCGTGAGGGGGTCGTGGGTGGCGAGGAAGGCCAGCTCGTCCTGGCGTCGGGAGAGCTCCTCGTGCGCTTTGCGGCGCTCCTCCTCGAAGGCCTCGCACATCCGCACGAGCGTGACGTCGAGGCTGCGCTGCAGCATGCCGAGCGCCTCTTCTAGCACCTCCTCCGCCAGCCCGAGCGCGACGGCGCGCTCTTGCACGACCTCCTCGGCGGCGTCGCGCCAGCGCAGGCAGCGCTTGGTGACCTCGTTCAGCGGCGCGGCCCGCTGCGCGGCGAGCTGGCCGAAGATGCGCCAGGACTCGCGGCCGACCTCGCGTGCGACCTCCTCGCCGTCGCCGGCCATCCACCTGGCGACGGCGATCGTGGAGACCGAGCCGACGCGGGCGAAGCTGTCTTCGACGAGCATGTCGAGCACGCAGCTCGACCCCCGCGAGCGGCCCAGCATCCTCGCAACAACCTCATCGGTCCCGCCTTTGAGGGCTTCCCCGAGACGGCGCAGATCGTCCGCATGAGGTGCGCGCGCGGGCAGCGGTTCGCTCGCCACTACCGCTCCTCCTCGATCGAGGGATCTCGCCCCGGCGCAGACATGCCCTCATCTATCGGCAGTCGTCTGTACTTCTTGAGTATGGAAACATCTCCCAGCGGGAGCAACTTGCCCCGCCGTCGCGGGAACATCTCCCCGTGGGAGCAACTTGCCCCGCCGTCGCGGGAACATCTCCCCGTGGGAGCAACTTGCCCCGCCGTCGCGGGAACATCTCCCCGTGGGAGCAACTTGCCCCGCCGTCGCGGGTTAGACCGGGCGGAGGCACTTTATAAACAGTGTCTTGACTAAAAGCCCAGCGAACCTATAGGTTGCTAGGCTGCAGCTGGGGTCTTACACAACGTTGGAGGAGGAGAGATATCGTGGTCACGAGGAATCGCATTCACCGTAGTCTTGCCGCAGCGGGCGCGCTCGCTGCGGCCGCCGGCACGTTCGCCGTCGCCGGGACCGCCGGCGCATCGGGGCCGACCGCTTCGGGGGCACGGACAATCACGCTGAACGACACCGGGCGCCTGCACGAGACCTCCCACCGGGGGTTCAACCTGTACGAGTCGGGATCGGCGACCGGCACGATCCGCGGTTCCGTGTCGATGCGCCTCGACGTGGTCTCCACCAACCGCGTGACCGCCGAACTCACGGTCCACGCCAGCGGCGGCTCGATGAGCGGCAACGCGTCGGGCGCCTACCGCAACAACGGCGCCACCGCGAGCTTCTCGGGCACGCTGTCGATCACCCACGGGACCGGCAAGTACTCCCACGCCCACGGGTCCGGGATCAGCTTCAGCGGCACGATCCAGCGCACCAGCGGCGCCGTGACCGTCCGGGTCAACGGCCACCTCTCCGCCTAACGCCTCGCGGCGGGGATCTCCATGCTCAAGTTCAGAACCCTGGTGGTCGGGGCGGCACTGCTGGTCTGCGGATTCTCGCCGGCGGTTGCCGCCGCCGTCCAGGAGACCGCAACGCTCCAGGCGTCGTTCTCACCGGACAGGCTCGGCGCCAGCACCACGATTCAGTTCGGGTTCCATCTGTCCACTGTGGAAGGGGTGGCGCCCCCGCCGCTCTCGACCATCAACCTGCACATGCCGGCCGGCATGAACTACACCCAGACGACGCTCGGCCTGGCGATCTGCAAACCGCAGGCCCTGTTGGAACACGGGCTCAGCGGCTGTCCCGCCAACTCGCGCCTCGGGTCGGGGAGAGCGTTCGTGGAAGTGCCGTTCGGCACCGGGTCGGGCCACGAGCTTCCCGAAATCCAGGCGCTGATGGGACCGCCGAGCAAGAACAGCAACATCGTCGTGCTCTTCTACGCCAACGGGCAAACCCCGGTATACGCCCAGCTTGTCTTCCGCGGCGAACTGCTGCCGGCCTCGGGGATATTTGGCTCGCAGCTGACCACGCTCGTGCCGGAAATCCCGAGCGTCCCCAACGGGCCGGGCGTCTCGATCGTCAGCGTGGAATCCACGATCGGCCCGAGCCACCTCACCTACACCAAGCACGTCCACGGCCGGCTCGTGCACTTCCACCCGATCGGCATCTCCGTGCCGGAAAAGTGTCCGCCGGGCGGCTTCCCGTTCACCGCCGACTTCGGCTTCCACGACGGCTCGCAAGCCTCCGCGTCGACCACCGTCCCCTGCCCCGCGCGGGGGCACAAGAACGCCCAACCGCCGGGCGGGGGGTCGGGTAATCATCCCGCGACCGCCCAGCCCCCGCCGATGGGATACGGCGCAGTAGGCCGCGGCGGGGGTCAGTCCTGCAGGGCGACGGCCGGGGGTACGCCGGCGGCGATGTACCCGGGGATCGCGACGATCGCGACCGCGGCGGCGGTGACGAGCGCGAGGCTCGAGACGGCGACGAGCGCGCCGAAGGAGTAGACGACGGGGAAGTTGATCACGTTGGCGAGCGCGCGGTCGAGCAGCTGCTGGCCGTAGAGGCCGAAGACCGCGCCGCTGACGCAGCCCACGCCGAGCAGCAGCAGGCTCTCCAGGAGGATCGTGCGCCACAGTTCGGCGCGGGGGAAGCCCTCGAGCTTGAGCTTTGCGAGGCGCGGGCGGCGCTGCCAGACCATGTTGCCCATCGCGGCGGCCATCGCGAGCACCGCAGCGATCAGGATCAGCGTGGCGATCTGCGTGAGCCGTTCGAGGCCCTGGCGGCTGAGCGCGCGCTGCTGGTCGGCGTGCTGGGTGGCCGTTTCGACGGCGAAGCCCGAGCCGGGTCCGAGCGCGTGTTCGATTTCGCGCCTCCCCTGCGCCTGGGAGACGCCGGGGGCGAGCAGGACGTTGTAGGCGCTCGCGTCGCTCGAGCCCCACGCGTTGGCGTAGTCCGTGGCGTTGATGATGATCGCGCCGGGCGCCCAGCCGATGTTGGTGCCGATCGCGGCCACCTTGAACGTGGTCGGGATCGGGGTGGGCAGCGTGAAGGGGTCGCCGATGTGGAGGTGGTGTTCGTCGGCGATCGCCTGCGAGACAACCGCCCAGCCGCCGCCGCGGACCTCTTCGGTGGCGCGCGCCACGTCGCCTTCGACGATCTGCGTGGAGGGCAGCAGCGGGGTGGCTTCGCGCGGCGGGGCGATCACCCACACGCGCCGTTCGCCGATGTCGAGCAGGCCGCCGCGGTACAGGCGCACCGCGCGTACGCCGGGCAGGCGCGCGAGCTGCGCCTGTTGGGTGGGCTTGAACTGCGTGGTCTTCAGGAGGTTGTAGGAGCCCGCGGGGGAGACCCACACGTCGGTGAAGGCGTTCATGTCGTGCCCCGCGTTTTCCAGGCCCTTCAGCAGGTCGCCGTGGGCGGCCTGGATCGCGACGCTGCCGAAGACGGCGACCGCGCCGGTCGCGGCGATCGCCACGGCGCGCGCGCGCCCGGCGCGCAGCTCCATCACCGCGACGTGCGGCACCGCGCTCGTGATTCCAGGCGCGATCCGCCGCACCAGGGCGAGCGTGGCGTTCAGCGGGATCGGCAGCAGCAGCAGCAGCGCGGCGACGAGGAAGACCATGCCGAGCACCGCCGATTTCGGCGCGGCGAGCAGGATCGCGGTGGCCGCGGCGAGGCAGGCGGTGCCGGCGAGCGCGAGCCAGCGTGTGTTGCCGCCCCCGCCCCCGCCCTCCTTCTGGGTGATCGCCGCGAGCGGCTGGCGGGAGACGATGTCTTTGAAGGGGCTCAGCACCGCGACCGAGGCGGCGAGCATCCCTCCGAGCACGGCGACCGCGACGCTCTGCGCGCTCACCACCCGCTCTGAGCCGACGGCGAACGCGGAGGAGAGGTAGCCGGGGTTGGAGTGGAAGAGGTTGATGGAGAGCTCCTCCCCGAGCGCGAGCCCCAGCACGCACGCGAGCAGGCCGAGCACCGCCGCGTCGAACATCATCACCCCGATCACCGTCCGCGGCGGGTAGCCGTCGCGGCGCAGATCCGCGATCAGCCGCCTGCGCTGGGGGATCGTGAGCAGCATCGCGTTGAACGCGAACAGGAAGCCCACCAGCGCGCTGATCACCGCGAACAGGGACGTCGACTGGTTGGTCGCCGCGGCGGCGCGCGCGAACAGTTTTTCGTCGTAGCTCGCCGGCTCCACGTTCAGCCGCCCGCCCGCGAGCCGCTGCAGTTCCGCGCGCACCTGCGCTTCGTGGCCCGCCGCGGGCTCCACGAGGATGCGGCTGACGCGCCCCGTGAGGCCGCTCATTTCCTGCGCGAAGGAGAGCGGGGCGACCACGATCGGGCTCGCGGTCAGCGGGCCGATCTGCCTGGCGGTGAGCTGCTCGTAGAGCGGCGCCTGCGCCACCCGCCCGTTCAGCTGGAGGGTGGCTTCTTCGCCGAACTTGGTGACCCCGATCTTCTTCGCCAGCGGCGTGGGCAGGACGATCGCGCCGATGCCGGCGACCGGGGAGAGCTGGGTGTTGTGCACGAGCGAGCCCCCCAGCTGGGAGAGGCTCGCGTCGGCGCCGACGAGCTCGACCGACGCCCGCCCCTTGGGGCCGCTCGCGTTGGCGCTCCCTTCCAAGAGCGGCGCCGCGGTGCGCACGCCGGGGATCGCGCGCACCTGCTTGACGAGCCCTTCGTCGAAGCCGTGCGCGTCGCGCGCGATCAGCTGCAGGGTGGCGTTCCCGACGATCCCTTTCGAGAGCTGCGCCACAGAGCTCGAGAGGCTCGAGCTCGCGACCTGCGAGGCGAACAGCAGCGCGACCCCCGCCGCGATCCCGACGACCGCGAACAGCTCCTGCAGGAGGCGCGCGCGCAGCCGCACGCGGTAGAGATGGAGGACGTTCCCGGGCTTCACCGCGGCGACCCTACTGGGCGACCCGCGCGGCCCACTGATCGGGCTCGTACTCCCCGAGCTTCCCGTCGCGCAGCGCGTACACGCGGTCGGCGTAGGCGGCCGCCTGGGGGTCGTGGCTGACGAGCACGATCGCGACCTGGTGCTCGCGGCAGAGCTCGGTGAGCAGCTCGAGCACTTCGCGGCCGCGCTGCGTGTCGAGGCTGCCGGTGGGCTCGTCGGCGAGCAGCAGGCGCGGTTCGGTGGAGAGCGCGCGGGCGATCATCACGCGCTGGCGCTCGCCCATCGAGAGTGTCTCCGCGCTGTGCTCCAGGCGCCCGCCGAGGCCGAGGCGCTCGAGCAGCGGCGCGATCTTGCGGTGGGCATCGCGCCAGCGCATGCTCTTGAGGAGCTTCAGCACGGCGTTGTCGATCGCGCTCACGCCGGGCAGCAGATCGAAGTTCTGGCGGATGAAGCCCAGTTCGGAGAGCCTGAAGTGCGAGGCTTCGCGCTCGGTCAGCGAGGAGACGTCGCGCCCGCCGATCAGCACAGCGCCGGAGGTGGGCTGCAGCAGCGTGGCGACCATCAGCAGCAGCGTGGTCTTCCCCGAGCCGCTGGGGCCGTAGAGCGCGACCATCTCGCCGGGCTCCACCGTCATCGAGACGCCGTCGACGGCGCGCACCGGCTCCCCCCCAACCTCGGGGTAGTGCTTTACGAGATCGCGTAACTCAAGCAAGACTGCTCTCCTTAGGGCTCTCGCCACAATAGATGGCGGATCTGTCCGTGGATGGGATGCGCCGCCCGCGAGCGCAGGGGTGCCACCGATCGGAGATCGGCCAGCACGTCGAGCATCGTGGGTGGTGCAGACCGCCGCGGAGCCCGCTCACGCGGCTCCCATGTGTGACCAGATCAGACACGACTCTACTTCACACCATGCGCCTCGGGGCCCAGCGGCCCCGGCGCCAATTCTCCGACCACGGGCGGCATCACGACCTCGGCTCCGCCGCCGCGCCGCGCGGGCGCCCCGGGCGCGCTGGGTGCGATGCGCCGCAGGCTCAACCGCGCGCGGAAGACCAGCATCGAGAACGCGGCGGGCTCGCCCAGCGCGTTCAGCACCGCGGCGGTCACCGGCGCCGCCTCGGGCGTGCGGGCCTCGGGCGTGGACAGGTAGAAGCTCGCCATCGCCGCCAGGATCAGCGCGTGGCCGCGACCGCTCGGCAGCGCGCGCGCGGCGGCCATCGAGCGCTCCGCGAGGAGGCCCATGCGGGTGGCGGCGTCGAGCGGGGAGGCGTAGCAGCCGATCAGGCTGCGCTGTCCCGTGGCGTAGTCCTCGGCGGTGTCGATCAGGTTGTCCAGCAGCGAGTGCAACCCCCCGATCCACGGGAAGTAGGCCCCCTCGATCGCGGCGACCTCCGCGAGCTCCACGCGCGGCTGGGCGGCGGCGGCGATCAGCGCGTACACGCACATCGAGGAGCCCCCCGCGGCGGCGGTCTCCCACCAGCGCAGGCCGGTCTCGCGCGGCGTGTGCGCGCGCGCCCACCGTTCGAGCGCCGCGTAGTCGCCCTGCACCTCACCGGTGTTGCAGCCCTGGAAGGCGACGATCCGCTCGGCCGCGCGGCGCGCCGCGGGTGCGACCGCCGCGTAGGAGGGCAGCTGGGCGAGCGCGGCGCGGCAGCCGTCGACGGTCTCCGCGAGGTAGCCCCCGTCCTCGTGCAGGTGGTGGTGGGCGTAGTAGTCGAGGTGCTCCGCCTCGGGGTCGAGCGCGATCAGGAGCGCGCGGTGCAGCAGCTGCCCGTTGGCCACGGGGTCGGTGTTCGGGAGCTCGCTGAGCATGTCGAGGTAGTTGTAGGCGGCCTGGAAGCACGCCATCGCGCGCACCGCCGCGCCGCGGCGGCGGCGGGGGACGAACGCCGCGAACGCCGTGGCCCCCTCGATGTTGCCCCACTTGTGCAGTGCATCGACCACAACCCGCCGCAGCAGCTCGTCGGGGATCTCCTGCGCGCGCGCCTCCCGCCGACGGCGCTCGGCGCAGACGCGCGGGAACACATCAAGCCAGTAGCGGCGGGCAGCGCCGGCGAAAGCGCCTGCGAGCGCGGTACGACCACCAGCTGTAGTACTCATCGGCACGACCCCCAGACCCTAGCTCCTCAATCGCGCCGACCCGCGCGATCGCCGGATTATAGACGTCGATAGGCCAGTTTGTCTAGTGGGTGCTCTCGTAATGATTCACTTGTAACCACGAACGACCGGAATCCGCGCGCCCACCCGGCTAGTGCTCGACGCGCGCGCGGATCGCTTCCTCGAGCTCGCGGCCGCGGTCGGTGAGCCTCCAGGCGTTCGCTTCGCCGGGCCCTTGCTCGCCGGTGTTGGAGAGCAGGCCGAGGCTCTCCAGGCGCGCGAGCAGCTTCGAGATCTGGCCCTGGTCGGCGACGCCGGCCTCGTACGCCACGCGGCGGTTGTTCAGGCCGGGGCGGTCCGCGACCGCGGTGAGCACGCGCATCGTGCGGTAGGTGAGGCGCATGTCGAGGCCCTTCAGCGGGTCCTGCGCCCGCACCGCCCGGCGCGGGCGGGGCGGGCGGCGCGAGAGCTCGCCCGCGGCGGCCGCGGGGCCGAGATAGGGGAGCACGATCATGCTCATCAGCTGGCCCCGCAGAGCGAGCAGCGGCTTGGGGTTTGCTTCGCGCAGGCGCGCGTAGAGGACACCCAGCACCGCCCCCACCACGCCTTCGGCGGTCACGCGGTTCGGGGCGTTCGCGGCGGGGGCGTCGCGGCGGCCGCGGTCCACGGCGGCCACGAGCGAGTCGATCACCTCCGCGCGGCGCTCCAGCGCGATGGGGCCCGCCCCGAGCGAGTCGACCACGCACAGCGCCGCCGTGGCGGGCTCGGCGTCGAACAGCTCCAGCATCGTGGTGAGGCCCGCCCTGATCCGCTCGGACCAGCCGCGCTCGCTCCGGTAGGCCGGGAGCACCGCCGCTGCGATCCGCTCGATCGCGTCGTCGAGCGCCTCCAGCAGGCAGGCTTCGCGGTCGGCGAAGATTTCGTAGAACGTGCGCCGCGAGACGCCCGCGCGGGCCACGACGTGGGCCACCGTCACCCGTTCGGCGCCCTGCTCGCGGGTGAGGTCGACCATCGCGCTCAGCATCCGCGCGCGCTGGATCTCCGCGACGCGCTCGCGTTCGATCTCCGAGCGCGGAGGAGCGGGTTGCTTCACAGCGATGCTGCGCCGGCCGCGCCCGTTCTCCTCCCCGTCTTCTTGCAAGCGTCCAGTCACCATCCCTTAGCCCCCTGCCGAGCACGCCATCAGATGTCTAATGTAGGCGAGGTGCGTTGGTGTTGTCAAGCGGTGTTTCTCTCTATTGCCAATCCCGGGTCGGGCAGCATCTCGATCGCTCCGCACGGGCACTCCTCCGCGCAGAGGCCGCAGCCCTTGCAGTAGTCGTAGTCGATCTCGTAGCGCACTTCGTGGCCCTCCCCGTGACGCTCCCCCGCGCGCTCTTCGTGGCCCTCTCCGAGGGCGAGCTTGATGACGGCGTTGTCGGGGCACACCGCGTAGCAGTTGTCGCACTCGAAGCAGTTGCCGCACGAGAGGCAGCGGCGGGCCTCGAACAGGGCGTTGGTCTCGTCGAGGCCGAGCTGCACCTCCTCGAACGTGGACTGGCGGCGGACCGCGTCCAGGCGCGGCGCCACGGTCGCGGGGGCATCCGCGTAGTACCAGGTATTGAGCATGTCGAAGCCCGCAAGCTCGTGGCGGGGGAGCGGGCCGTCGAGCGTGCCCGGCCCGTTGCGGGCGCTCGCGTCGAGACCCCCTGCGCGCACCTGCGCGCCCGCGGGAGGGGCAACCGATCGCGCAACGTCCTCCTCCCGGCCCTCCTGGCGCAGCCACTCGTCGATGTGGCGCGCCGCGCGCTTGCCGTGGCCCGCGGCGACCGTGACGGTGCGCTCCGCGGGGACCATGTCGCCGCCCGCGAAGATCCCGGGGTGACCGGTCATCATGTTGGGGGCGACCCGCACCACCCCGTCCTCGAACTCCAGGCCCGGCACGCCCTGCAGCAGCGAGAGGTCGGCTTCCTGGCCGAGCGCGAGCACCACGGAGTCCGCCTCGAGCTGCTCGAGCTCCCCGGTGGGCTGGGGGAAGCCGTGCTCGTCGAGCTCCATCCGCTCGACCGTGAGCCGCCCCTGCTCGGCGCCGCGGATCGTGGAGAGCCAGCGCATCTCCACGCCCTCCTGGAGCGCTTCGCGGACCTCGGCGTCGTGCGCGGGCATCCGCTCGCGGGTGCGGCGGTAGACGACGATCGCCTCGTGCGCCCCGAGCCGCCGGGCGGTGCGGGCGGCATCCATCGCGGTGTTCCCCCCGCCGTACACCACCACGGTGCGCCCGAGCCGCGGGCGCTCGCCCTGCTCCATCCCGCGCAGCAGCGAGACCGCGTCGAGAATCCGCGCGGAGTCGCCCGCGGGGATGTAGGCGCGGCGGCCGATGTGAGCGCCCACCGCGAGGAACGCCGCGTCGAAGGCCCCCGCGCGGATCGTGGCGAGGATGTCGGTGACCTTCGTCTCGCTGCGCAGCGTCACCCCGAGCGCGAGAACCCGCGCGATCTCCGCGTCGAGCACATCGCGGGGAAGCCGGTAGGCGGGTATCCCGAAGCGCATCATCCCCCCGGGCCGCGGGCCCGCGTCGTGGATCTCGACCTCGTGGCCGCGCAGCGCGAGGTGGTGGGCCGCCGCGAGGCCGGAGGGCCCCGCGCCGACGATCAGCACGCGCTTGCCCGAGCGGGCCGCGGGCGCCGGCACGCTCCAGCCGTTGCGGATCGCCTCGTCGCCGAGGAAGCGCTCGACGGAGTTGATCCCCACCGCCTCGTCGAGCTGCGCGCGGTTGCACGCGGTGGTGCAGGGGTGGTAGCACACGCGCCCCATCACCGCGGGGAACGGGTTGTCCTTCACGATCTCCCGCCACGCCGCCTCGTAGTCGCCGCCCTCGGCGTGGTAGAGCCACTGCTGGATGTTCTCCCCCGCTGGGCACGCGTCGTTGCAGGGGGGCATCCGGTCCACGTACTGCGGGCGCTCGTCCCGCCACGCGCCCGTCTTGTTCGCGAGGCTCGATCCGACGTCCAGCGTGATCGCGAAGGGCTTCTCCATCACCCGGCTCCGTTGGGGTCCAGCCCATAGCGAGCGACGTTGCGGTCCGCCATCGCCTGGATCTGCGCGATCTCCTGCTCGCGGCGCTCGGGCTTGAAGAGGTGCGCGTAGCGGCCCTGGAGCTTCAGGTACTCCTCCACCGGCCGGCGGCGGCGGATCTTCGAGACGTTCGTGATCTCGCCGTGCTCGGCCTCGAACACCGGGAACAGGCCGGTCTCCTTCGCGAGGCGCGCGACCTTGATCGAGTCCGCGGCCGCGCAGCTCCAGCCGAGCGGGCAGGTCACGAGGATGTGCAGGTAGCGCGGGCCGTGCAGGCCCATCGCGTACTCGACCTTCGCCTCGATGTCGCGCAGCTCCGCCACCGTCGCCGTCGCCACGTAGGGAATCTCGTGCGCCATCGCGATCAGCGGCAGGCTCTTGCCCTGGCCGAACGCCTGGCCCGGCGCTGGGCCCACCGCCTGGGTCGTCATCGTGCGCGCCGCCGGCGGCGTCGATCCCGAGCGCTGGACGCCGGTGTTCATGTATGCCTCGTTGTCGTAGCAGATGAACAGCACGTCGTCGCCGCGCTCGAACATCCCCGAGAGGCACGCCAGGCCGATGTCCACCGTGCCGCCGTCGCCCCCCTGGCCGACCACGCGGATGTCCTCGCGGCCCTTCACCTTCAGCGCCGCCGCGATCCCCGTGGCCACCGACGGGGCGTTGGCGAACAGCGAGTGCAGCCACGGCAGCCGCCACGAGGACTCGGGGTAGGGGGTCGAGAAGACCTCCAGGCAGCCCGTCGCGTTGGCCGCGATCAGGCGCCCCTCGGTGGCGCGCAGCGCGGCGTCGAGCGCGTAGCGTGCCCCCAGCACCTCCCCGCAGCCCTGGCACGCGCGGTGGCCCTTCGTGATCGCGTTGCTGCGGTTGGGGTCGGCCTGCACCGCGCGCTGCGCGGGGTCCAGCAGGCGGTTGCCCGCCGCGTAGGAGCCCACCTGGTAGAACTTGATCGGTCGTTCAGCCATCACGCCGCTCCGCCGCAGGGGCCCCCGGCGACGGCCCACCGGCGTCGGTCCGCTCAGGGGGTCGTACGCGCACCATGCCCTCACACCGGCCCTGCGGCGATCGCGCCGACGTCGCGCAGCATGTTCTCCGCGTGTGGCCCCGAGCGACGGCGCTCGCGGGTGCGCTCGAGCTCGCGCTCCACGAGGTCGCGGTTGAGGTCGAGGAAGCTCATCTGCGGCAGGCCCCGCTCGGCGGCCTCCTCAAGTAGGCGCACGAGCGAGGACTGCGTGATCGGGCGACCGCCGAGGCCCGCGATCACGGTGTGGACGCGAGGGCGGCCGGGGCGGGCGGAGCCCGGAGTTTCGGTGGCGGCGCCGCCGAGCTCGCCGCCGCGATGCGCCGCTCCACCATCCGCGCTCCCGCCGGGCGCCCCGCCGCCGGCGCCGTCCTCGCCCTCCAGCGCGATCCGCACGTTCTGCGAGACGATCCCCCCGAGCCCCACCGCGAGCGCCTTCTCGAGCACCACCACCCGCTCGGCGTGGCCCAGCGCCGCGCGCACCTCCTCCAGGGGGAACGGCCGGAACGCCTTGATCCCCACCGCGCCCACGCTCATCCCCCGCTCGAGCAGCTCGTCCACGGCGTCCTCGATCGTGCCCAGCACCGAGCCGAGCGCCACCACCACTGTCCGCGCGTCCTGCGCGCGGTAGCTACGCAGCAGCCCCACCGGCTCGCGCCCCAGCGTCTCCCCCAGCTCCGTGGCCAGCTCGGGGATCAGGTCGAGCGCCTGCATCTGCTTGAGATGGGCGAGGTACTTCACCTCGGTGAACGCCTCCGGGCCCACCATCGCGCCGATCGTCACCGGCTCGTCGGGGTCGAGCACCTGGCGGGGCTCGTAGGGGGGCAGGAACGCGTCCACCTGCGCAGCGCTCGGGAGGTCCACCTGCTCGAAGGCGTGCGTGAGGATGAAGCCGTCCATGCACACCATCACCGGCAGCGAGAGCTCCTCCGCGAGGCGGAACGCGAGGATGTGCGTGTCCACCGCCTCCTGGTTGGACTCCACGTACAGTTGCAGCCAGCCCGAGTCGCGCTGGGACATCGAGTCGGAGTGGTCGTTCCAGATGTTGATCGGCGCGCCGATCGCGCGGTTGGCGACCGTCATCACCACCGGCAGCCCGAGGCCGGAGGCGTTGTAGAGCGCCTCCGCCATATACAGGAGGCCCTGGCTCGCGGTCGCCGTGTACGTGCGCGCGCCCGTCGCCGAGGCGCCGATCGCGACCGACATCGCCGCGAACTCCGACTCCACGTTGACGAACTCGCACGGCGCAAGCTCCCCCGACTTGACCATCGCCGAGAGCGCCTCCACGATGTGCGTCTGGGGGGAGATCGGGTACGCCGGGATCACCTCCGCCCGGCACAGCGCCACCGTGCGCGCCACCGCGCGCGAGCCCTCCAGCTGCTCAAGCATGGGTCAGCATCTCCAACTCCCGGGCGACGAGCTCGAAGCACGCCCCCGCCGCCGCCGCGTTGGCCGCGGCGAGCGCGCCGCCGAAACGGGTATGGATCGCGCGCGTCACCGACTCGAGCGTCACCACTCCGGCGAGCGCCGCGAGGCCCCCCAGCAGCGCCGCGTTCGGGCGCGGGCTGCCGAGGTGCTCGCGCGCGATCTCCGAGGCCGGGACAGTCATCACGCGCTCGCGCGCGAACGCCCCCGCCCACTCGCCCAGCCCGAGCTCCGCGAAGCCGCGGGTCGAGTTGATCAGCACGTACCCCTCCGCGCACAGGCCCCCGAAGACGTCCACCTGGTGCAGCAGCGTCGCGTCCTGCACGATCAGCGCGTCCGGCGCGGCGATCGGCTCGCGCGTGCGGATCTCATGGTCGTCGATGCGGCAGAACGCCACCACCGGGGCGCCCGTGCGCTCCGAGCCGAAGCTCGGGAACGCCTGCGCGTGGCGGCCCTCCACAAACGCCGCCAGCGAGAGCAGCTCCGCCGCCGTGACCACCCCCTGGCCGCCGCGTCCGTGGATCCGCACCTGGAACATCCGCGTCGCGCCCCCTCAGTCCAGACGCTCGCTGATGCGGGGGCTCACGTACTCCCCGCCGCCCGCCGCCGCGCGGATCGCCCGCGGCAGATCGGAGTCGGCGAGCTCCTTCAGCACGAAGGCCGATGCCCCCGCCTTCAGCAGCGCCTGCGCGAAGGGCGGGCTGTCGTTCATCGTCACCGCCACGATTTGCGTGCCCGGCGCCTGCACGCGCAACTCGCCGATCGTCGCGCGGGCGGTCCCGTCGGTACTCCACAGGTCGAGCACCAGCACCCGCGGGCGGTGGGTGGCCAGCGCACGGGAGGTTTCCTCGAGGTCGTCCGCCTCCGCGACGACCTCCATGCCCTCCTCGCCGTCGAGCAGCAGCCGCAGGCTGCGGCGCACGCCAGCGTGGTCGTCGGCGATGACCACGCTGATGGGCTCCTTCGCGGGTCGCGTCGTGTCCGCTGGGACCGGTGCGCCCGCCAGTCGCAGACGGGGGGGCATAGCCCGACGCTAGCCCCCGCCGGGGCCGCCGGCCACCGGGTAAAGCCGCCCGCCGCCTGCGGATAAGCACGGACTCCCACCGCAGCGCCGAGAGCGGCCGGGGCGAGGGCGCCTCACGCAACGACGACAGCGGCCAGCGGCGAGGACCCCTACCGCAGCGCCGAGAGCGGGCGCGGCGAGGGTGCCTGCGCGAGGCGCACCCGGGCGTCGACGATCGCCGCGCCCGCGGGGCCCGCGACCACGGGGTTCGCGTCGAGCTCGGCGATCTCCGGGTGGCCCTCCACGAGCGCGCTGAGGCGCAGCAGCACCGCTTCCACCGCCGGCAGCTCGCACGGCGGCGTGCCGCGGTAGCCCTCCAGCAGCGGGAAGCTGCGCAGCGAGCGGAGCATCTCCGCCGCGTCCAGGTCGGTCAGCGGCGTGATCCGCACCGCCACGTCGCGCAGCAGCTCCGCGTTGACCCCGCCCGCGCCGCACGCGATCACCGGCCCGAAGCTCTCGTCGTGGACCACCCCCATCAGCAGCTCCACGCCGGGCGCCACCATCGGCTGTACCACCAGCGCTTCCAAACGGTGGCCCGCCGCCGCGACCGCGCGCCCGATCCGCCGCGCGCCGGCGCGCACGGCGTCGGCGCCCTCCAAGCCGAGCAGCACGCCGCCGGCGTCGCTCTTGTGGAGCAGTCCCTCCGCCACCGCCTTCAGCGCCACCGGGCCGCCGATCTGCGCCGCCGCGGCGGCCGCCTCGCGCGCGTTCGCCGCCACGCGGGTCGGGATCAGCGGCAGGCCGTAGCAGTCCAGCAGGGCGGCGAGCGTCCGCGGCGCCAGCCACCCCCCGCCGGCGGCGAGTGCGCGCGTGACGATCGCCGCCGCCTCCTCCGGGCGGCAGCCCTCCAGGTGCGGGATCACGCCCTGCGGGCGCTCCCGCCAGCGCGCGTATCCCGCCGCATGGGCGAGCGCCCGCGCGGCGTCCTCGGGGAAGTAGTAGGTGGGGATCCGCGGCGGGCCCGGCCGCCGCGTGTGGGCAGGTTCCGGGTTGGTGGGCTCGCCGGCCGACCCAAGCTGGGCGCGCGCGGAGCGGGCGGGCACACCATCGTTCAGCTCCGCGGGCGCGCCCCCGCTGGTCATGAACACCGCGCTCAGCACCACCCCGCCCATGCGCCGCGCCGCCGCGCGCAGCTCGCGCGCCACGTCCCGCGCCGCGGTCAGGAGCGGGGGCACGAAGATCGCGACGATCGCGTCGCACGCCTCCTCCGCCACCAGTAATTCGATCGTGCGCCGGTATGCCTCCGCGGAGGCCGTCGCGATCATGTCGATCGGGTTGCCCAGCGAGGCCTCCGGGGCGAGCAGGCCCGCCAGCCGCCGGCGCACCTTCGCGGGCAGCTGCGGCACCTCCAGGCCGCCCGCCTGGCAGGCGTCCGCACAGAGGATCCCGGGGCCGCCGGCGTTCGTCACGATCGCCACCCGGCCCCCGCGCGGCACGGGCTGCGCGCACAGCAGCGAGGCGACGTCGAACAGCTCGTGCATCGTGTCCGTGCGGATCACCCCCGCCTGGCGGAAGAGCGCGTCGACGGTCACGTCCGAGGCCGACACCAGCGCGCCGGTGTGCGAGGAGGTGGCGCGCGCGCCCGCCGCGGAGCGCCCGCTCTTGACGACCACGATCGGCTTGGTGGCGCTCACGCGGCGGGCGATGCGGGCGAAGCGGCGGGGGTTGCCGAAGGACTCCAGGTAGAGCAGCAGCACGTCGGTGCGCGGGTCGTGCTCCCAGTAGTGGAGCAGGTCGTTGCCGGAGATGTCCGCCTTGTTGCCGACCGACACGAACGAGGAGAGGCCGAGGCCAAGGCGGCTCGCCGCTTCGATGATCGCGATCCCGAGGCCGCCGCTCTGCGAGAGGAAGCCGACGCGCCCCGGCAGCGGCGCGCCCGCCGCGAAGGTCGCGTCGAGGTGCACGTCGGGCGCGGTGTTCAGCACCCCCAGGCAGTTCGGCCCGATCATCCGCATCCCCGTCTCCCGGCAGATCCCCAGCAGCTCGCGCTGGCGCTCGGCGCCCTCCTCGCCCATCTCCGCAAAGCCCGCGGAGATCACGAGCAGCGCGTGTACCCCCGCCGCCCCGCATTCGCGCGCCACCTCCGCGACCCCCGCCGCCGGGACCGCCACCACCGCGAGGTCCACCGGCGCGGGCAACTCGCGCACCGAGGCGTACGCGCGCCGGCCCTGGACAGTGCGCGCGC
>JBIOEY010000007.1:0-40801 GCA_044446505.1 Solirubrobacterales bacterium | reverse complement strand
GGCGGTGGTGGAGGCCGTGCGCAGGCACGCCGAGGTGGCGTGCGCGGAGCTCGTCGGGCTCGCGCCCGCGGTGGCGCTGGAGGGTTTCCCGGAGGACCTCCCGATGCCAGGCTTCGACCCCGCGCGCCACGTGATCGAGAACGCGCTCTCGGCCTGAGCGCCCGCTGGCCCGAGAAGGCGCTCTCGGCCTGCGCGCCCGCCGGCCGGAGAACGCACTACGCTTGTAGGGATGGCCCAGACGAAGCGCAAGACGAAGCACCGCGGGAACGCCGTGGGGATGGTGGAGTCGCGCGGGCGCACCGGGCGTCCGCCCACCGCCGCCGAGCGCGGCGCCGGCGGCCGGGAGAAGGCGAAGGCGCGCGAGCAGCGTCTGCAGAGGTACGACCGCCCGCCCACCTGGCGGGGGGCGTTCTACCGCGCGCTCGCCGCCGCGGTGCTGATGCTGCTGATCGGCGTCGTGCTGATCAAGAACTCCACCGAGGCGATCGCGCTGTTCCCGATCGTGCTCGCGATGTACGTGCCGATCAGCTACTACACCGACATGTGGCTCTACAAGCGCCGCCTGCGCCAGCAGGCGAAGGCGGGCGCCCGGTGAGCGCCATAGAGGGTGGCGCAGACGGCCGGAGGCCGGCGAGCCGGGCCCCTCTTCCTGGGTTATTGGACGTGCGGATGTTCACGGTGGGTCCCGTGCAGGAGAACGCGTACATCGTCACGGCTGGCCGAGAGAGTGGGCGGGCGCTGATGGTCGACCCGGGCGAAGAGCCAGAGCGGTTGCTTGCGGCGGCAGAGGCCCTGGGAGTGCAGATTGAGGCGGTGCTGATCACCCACTGCCACTTCGACCACATCGGCGCGGTGGCCCCGGTGGCGCGGGCGACGGGCGCCCCGGTGTACTGCCCGGAGATGGAGCGGCCGTTGTTGAGCGACATCATGTCGTGGGTGCCCCCAGGGTTCGGCCCGTTCGAGAACTGGGAGCCCGAGCACACCGTTAAAGGCGGCGAGCGCCTGACCCTAGCGGGCTTGGAGATCGAGGTGGTGTCCACCCCCGGCCACAGCCCGGGGCACGTGACGTACGCGCTCCCCGGGGCGCTGCTCGCCGGCGACGTGCTCTTCCAGGGCAGCGTTGGGCGGGTGGACCTGCCAGGGGGCGACTGGAACGTGCTTGAGGGCTCGATCGCCACCCTAATCGAACGATTCCCAGCCGATACGGTTGTCTACCCGGGTCACATGGGCGTCACCACGCTGGGCCGCGAGCTGCAGACCAACCCGTTCCTCGCGGAGCTGCGCTCCGCGGCGGGCGCCCCCGCGCGTTGAGCGCCCCGAAGCTCAGGGCCCCGCGCGGCACCTCGGACGTGCTCGGCGAGCAGGCGCGCGCGCGGGCGCGGGTGGAGGAGCGCGCGCGGGCGCTGCTGGAGGGTGCGGGCTACGAGCGGATCGAGACACCCACGTTCGAGGCGACCGAGCTGTTCGCGCGCGGGGTGGGCTCCTCGACGGACATCGTGCAGAAGGAGATGTACACCTTCGAGGACGGCTCCGGGCGCTCGCTTACGCTGCGCCCCGAGGGGACCGCGCCGGTGTGCCGCGCGTACGTGGAGCACGGAATGCACAAGCTCCGCCAGCCGGTGAAGCTGTGGTACCTCTCGAGCTTCTACCGCTACGAGCGCGCGCAGGCGGGCCGCTACCGCCAGTTCTGGCAGGTCGGCGCGGAGGCGCTCGGCTCGGAGGACCCCGCGGTGGACGCCGAGTCGATCGTGCTGCTCGCGGTGCTGCTCGAGGAGCTCGGGGTCGCGGATGTGCGCCTGCGTCTCTCGAGCCTCGGCGGCCCCAGCGCTCGCGCGGAGTACCGCGAGCGCCTCCAGGCGCACCTGCGGGCCCACGAGGAGCGCCTCGCGCCGGAGGTGCGCGAGCGGATCGAGCTCAACCCGCTGCGCGCGTTCGACTCCGAACACCCAGGCACGCGCGCGGTGATGGCGGGCGCGCCGCGGCTGCTCGACCACCTCGACGCGGAGGACGCCGCGCACTTCGCGGAGGTCCGTGCGCTGCTCGGGGAGGCGGGCGTCGCCTACGAGATCGATCCCACGCTCGTGCGCGGACTCGACTACTACACCCGCACCGTGTTCGAGCTCACCTCCGACGCGCTCGGCGCCCAGAGCGGCGTGGGCGGCGGCGGGCGCTACGACGGCCTCGTTTCCGAGCTCGGCGGCCCGCCCACCCCCGGGATGGGCTGGGCGGCGGGGATCGAGCGGATCCTCCTGGCGGGGGCCGCGCCCGTGACGGGGGCGGGCGCGATCGACCTCTACGTCGCGTTTGAGGATTTGGATGGGGACCCCCCCGAGGGGGTCCGGGCGGGCGTTCGTGTGGGGGCCGGCAGGCCGGCCGCCAGGGCCGCGTTCAAAATCCTCCACCAGGCGCGCAGTGCGGGCCTCGCCGCGCAGATGGAGCTCGCGGGCCGCTCGCTGAAGAACCAGCTCGGCCACGCCGAGCGTCTCGGCGCGCGCTACGTGGCGATCGTCGGCGGCGCGGACAGCGGTCCAGTTGGGGACCGGGATGGAGACAGCCCGGGGGAGACAGTGCTCAAGGACATGCAGGCCTGCACCCAGGCGAGGATCCCCACCGATACCGTCGTCCACGCGGTGCTCCGCGGGCTGCGGGACCTTTGAGGTCGAGCGCGCCCGGCGACCTCTGAGGGCGACGCCGGTCGAGGCGTTGCTGTCCAGCGCCCGATTCGGGGCTCAACTCGTGCGGCGCAAATGCCGAAGTTGGGGGGGATGGCCCAGTTGTCGCGTCCCTACCAGATCGCTCTGCTTGCGCTCGCCACGCTTGTGCTCGTGTGGTTCGTTGCGCTGCACCGCCCCGGCGCGGGATCCACGAGTTCCTCCTCCCCGAGCGTCTCCTCCGCGGGAGGCGGCTCCGCCTCGGGCTCCTCTTCGGCGGGCGGCTCCAGCTCGGTCTACCACGGCGCCGCGCCCGGCGTGGAAGGACTGAGCAAGGACATCAACAAGGCGCACGGGGCCGTCGCCACCTCGGAACACAACGCCCAGGAGTTGCAGCAGAAATCTGCTCAGGCCTCTGGAGAAGCCGCCGCCGGGGGGAAGGCCGGGGCTGCCGGTGCCGCCGCGAGCGGCTCGCAGGGGACCGCCTCAACGCACGCGGGGAGCGATGCCAAGCGTCACGCGGCCGCTGTCCGGAGTGCCCAGCATTCGCAACACTCCAAGGCGCACCCCTCGCCTGCGGCGGCTGCCGCGGGTCCGACGGCTGCGCTGATCTTGCATCACCTCACCGCGGCGACACATCCGAGTATCGCGCTCAGAGCCATCTCGAAAACCGTCCCTGCCTGGGAACGCATCTTCATCGGCAAGATGAAGTCCTACCTGGCGCCGGCCTCGCAGGCGACGATTGCCGGCGAGCTCAAGCACGGAAAAACGGTGCTGCTGCTGTTCCTGAACCCCGTCTCCTACGACGATGATGCCACTGCGATCGAGACGGTGGTTGCGGCGCACGAACTCGGTCACAAAGTCTCGGTGCATTTCGCGAAGGCCAACCGGGTCAACTCCTTCGGCTCGATCACGCGCGACATCCAGGTCTACCAGACCCCGACGCTGCTGATCATCAACCACAAGAAGCAGGTCACCACGCTCACCGGGTTCACCGACAGCTTCGCGATCGAACAGGCGGTCGCCGAAGCACGCAAGTCCCCCTAAACTCGGCGGCATGCTCGCCGAGGCACTCGCGGAACATCTGGAGCACCCAACCGGGCGCGGACATACCCCCGCGGACGCCTTCACCGGGGCGGCCGGCGGAGCGGCGTGCGGGGATCTCGTGCGCCTCTCGCTCGCGCTCGACCCCGCGAGCCCCGAGGGCGTCGTCGCGGACGCCGGCTTCGACGCGAGTGGCTGCGGGGCCGCGCTCGCTGCCGGCAGCGCCGCCGTCGCGCTCGTGCGCGGCGCGCCCCTCCTGTGCGCGGCGCGCGTCGGGGCGGAGGAGATCGCCGCGGAGCTCGGGGGACTCAGCCCCGCCAAGCAGCATGCCGCGGAGCTCGCCGCGGACGCCCTGCACCGTGCGCTCGGCAGCGCTGCGCGCGCGCAGGCCGCGCTCGCACCGCCCGCGAGCGGTGCCCAGCAGCGCACGCTTGTCGCGATGAGCGGCGGCGTCGACAGCGCCGTCGCCGCGCTGCTCACAGCGCGCGGCGGCGAGGAGGTCGTCGGGGTCACGCTCGAGCTGTGGGCGGACGCCGAGAACGACGGGGACCGCAGCTGCTGCTCCGCGCAGGCCGTCCGTGGCGCCCGCACGCTCGCCCACCGCCTCGGGCTGCCCCACCTCTCGATCGACCTGCGCGAGGAGTTCCGCGCCGGCGTCGTCGAGGGCTGGCTCGCGGGCTACGCCCGCGGGCACACCCCCAACCCGTGCGTGCGCTGCAACGGCAATGTCCGCCTCGACGCGATGCTCGACCTCGCCCGCCGCCTCGGCGGCGAGACGCTGGTCACCGGGCACTACGCGCGTATGCACGTCGATGAGGATCGTGTCGGGCAGAGCGATGGAGGGTGCGACCCCGGACGGGACGGTGGTGCTGCGCTGGACGGCGCCCACGCGCCGCTGCTGCGCATGGCGTGCGACCCCGTCAAGGACCAGAGCTACGTGCTCGCCGGCCTCGATCCCGCGTCGCTCGCCCGTCTGCGCTTCCCGTTGGGGGGCATGACGAAGACGCACGTACGCGAGATCGCCGAGCAGGGGGGGCTCTCCGTCGCGCGCAAGCCCGACTCTCAGGATCTCTGCTTCCTCGCGGGCACCCGGCTGCCCCGCTTCCTCGAGCGCCATGGGGAGGTGCCGCGCGAGCCGGGGAACATCCTCGATCTGGACGGCCGGCGGCTCGGCGCCCACGGCGGCGCGCACGCCTTCACGGTCGGCCAGCGCCACGGCCTCGGCATCGGCGGCCCCGAGCCGCTCTACGTGCTCCGCACCGATCCTCGCGCCAACACCGTCACCGTCGGCCCCCGCGAGGCGCTGCTCACCCGCACGGTCGCCGTCCGCGAGGTCACCCTGCGCCGCCCCGGCGCCCGCGTGGACGGGGTGCGGGTGCGCTCGCACGGGCGCCTCTACCCCTGCCGCCTCGCCCGCGATCCCGAGCCCGGCGTGCATCCCGCCGTCGAGGTCGAGCTCGAGGAGCCGATCGTGCGCGCCGCCCCCGGGCAGATCGCCTGCCTCTACGAGGGCGACGTCATCCTCGGCTACGGCACGATCACCTGACGGAGCCGACGGCCTTCGCATGGCGGCGTCCTCGATCGCTCATGTGCGGAGCACATTTCGCTCACTGCGTCCTTGCCCTGCTCGACCCTCGACTCCGTCAAACTGGGAAGATCACCCGACCATGACTTCGGATGAGATCCGCGAGCGCTTTCTCGCCTTCTTCGCGGAGCGCGGCCACCGGCGGCTGCCCTCCGCCTCGCTCGTGCCGCCTCCCGAGGATCGCACCGTGCTGCTCACCACCGCCGGGATGCAGCCGCTGAAGCCGTACTTCCTGGGGCGCGAAGCGCCGCCCGCGCCGACGCTCACGAGCTGCCAGAAGTGCTTCCGTACGCCCGACATCGAGAAGGTCGGCAGCACGCTGCGCCATTTGACCTTCTTCGAGATGCTCGGCAACTTCTCGATCGGGGAGTACTTCAAGCAGGGCGCGATCGAGCTCGCGTGGCAGCTCTCCCTGGAGGTCTTCGGCTTCCGCGCGCAGGACATCTGGGTCACGGTGTTCGCGGGCGACGAGGCGCTTGGGCTCGGGCCCGACGAGGAGGCGATCGAGCTGTGGGAGGCCGTGGGGGTGCCGCGCGAGCGGATCGTCGGCTGCCCCCGCTCGGAGAACTTCTGGGAAGCCGGGCCGGTCGGCCCCAGCGGGCCCTGCTCGGAGCTCTACCTCGACCGTGGCCTTCACTTCGGCGCCCCCGACGATCTCCCCGGCGGCGAGAACGAGCGCTTCCTGGAGTTCTGGAACCTCGTGTTCATGCAGTACAACCAGGAGCCGCACGACACCCTCACGGAGCTTCCCACCCGCAACATCGACACAGGCCTCGGGCTCAACCGCATGGCGGCGATCCTCCAGGGCAAGGAGTCGGTCTTCGAGGCCGACCAGTTCCAGCCGCTGCTCGACCTCGGCCAGGAGCTCTCTGGGCGGCGCTACGGCGAGAACCCCGCCGCCGACCGCGCCCTGCGGATCCTTGCCGACCACGCCCGCGGCATGTCGTTCATGGTCGCCGACGGCGTCGTCCCCTCCAACGAGGAGCGCGGCTACGTGCTGCGGCGCGTGATGCGCCGCGCGATCCAGCAGGGCCGCGTCCTGCGCATGGAGGGCGGCTTCCTCGTGCGCTACGCCGCCGTCGTGCGCGAGCTGATGGGGTCCGCCTACCCCGAACTCTCCGAGCAGCGCGAGGCGATCGAGGAGTGGCTCGCCTCCGAGGAGGAGGGCTTCGGGCGGACGCTCGAGCAGGGCACCCGGCTGCTGGAGGAGCTGATCGAGCGCGCCGTGAACGCCGGCGAGCAGGCGATCGCCGCGCAGGACGCCTTCACTCTGCACGATACCTACGGCTTCCCCTTCGACCTCACGCGGGAACTGCTCGCCGAGCGCGCCCTCGGCGTCGACGCGGATGGCTTCGAGCGGCTGATGGACGCTCAGCGCGCCCGTGCGCGTGCGGCCGCCGGCGGGCAGCACGACACGGGCGCCGACCCACGCGAGCACGCGCGCGAGCTGGCCGCGCAGGCAGGCTTCCAGACTCGCTTCACCGGGTACGAGACCGAGCTGCAGCGCACCACCGTCGGGGCACTCGCGCCGACCTCCGCCAACGGCGCCGCGGCGGGCGAAGGCGCAGCCGGCCGGAGCTCCTCGGGCGAGCAGGCCGGCGAGCGCTACCTCCTCAAGCTGGCCGAGTCCCCCTTCTACCCCGCCGGCGGCGGCCAGGTCTCCGACGTTGGCACGATCGAATGCGAGCAGGGGGACTGCCGCGCCCGCGTTGAGGGAGTCTTCCGCCTCGGCGACGACCAGGCACTCGCCGTGGTGGTGGAGCGCGGGTCGCTGAGCCACGAGGAGTCTGTGCTCGCGCGCGTTGACCACGCCGCACGCCACGCCACCGAGTGCAACCACACCGCCACCCACCTCCTGCATGCCGCGCTGCGCGAGCGCCTTGGTGCCCATGTACGCCAGGCGGGCTCCTATGTCGGCCCCGACAAGCTGCGCTTCGACTTCAGTCACAGCCAGGCGTTGAGCGCCGAGGAGCTGCGCGACGTCGAGGACCGCGTGAACGAGTGGGTCCTCGCCAACGACCCCGTGCGCCCGATCACCACCACATTGGATGAGGCCCGCAAGCTGGGCGCGATGGCGCTTTTCGGTGAGAAGTACGGGGATGTCGTGCGCATGGTGCAGATCGGCGAAGGCGAGTATTCGCGCGAGTTGTGCGGGGGTACCCATGTGCGGTCCACGGCAGAGATCGGTGTCTTTCACATACTGAGTGAGAGATCGAGTGCGGCGAACGTAAGGCGGATGGAGGCGGTCACCGGGCCGGTGGCGGTGGAGCTGCTGCGCGAGCGCGACCGTCAGTTGCTGGCTCTTGAGACTGCAGCAAAGGCTCCCGCAGAGCGCATACCGGCGATGTTGAACTTGGCGACTGCCAAAGCCAAGTCAGGGGCGACGTCGGCTGTCACGACGGATGTGAACGCCGAGGCTCTGGCAGAGAGAGCAGTCGAGTTGGGGGGGGCGCGGGTGTTGACGGCCACGGTCGAGGTCGCGGACGCCAAGGCTTTGCTGGACGTGGTGGACCGGCTGAGAGGCAAACTGCCCGAGGCGGCGATCGTGCTGGGGACAGCCGTCGATGGCCGCGTGCATCTGGTTGCCAGCGTTGCTCCCGAGCTCGTGGAGCGAGGGGTGAAAGCAGGATCTGTGGTGAAGACTGCCGCCGAGATCGTCGGTGGGGGCGGCGGCGGACGCGACACGATGGCGCAGGCCGGGGGCAGCAGACCTGACAAGCTGACCGAGGCAATCGAAGCAGCCCAGAAGGCTATCGGCCAGATCCTCAAGGGCTGATGCGCGTGCTCGGCCTCGACTACGGCAGCGCCCGCTGCGGCTGCGCGCTGGCCGATCCGACCGGGACGATCGTCACCCCGATCGATGCGATCGCGCGTCCAGCGAGCCGCCGCGGGATGGATGCGCTGGCCGCGCTCGTCGCCGAGCGCGACGTGCAGCGTGTGGTGGTCGGCCTCCCCCTCTCGCTCAGCGGCGAGGACAGCGAGCAGACCCGTGAGACCAGGCGCTTCGCGCAGCGCCTCGGCCGGAGGCTGGGCGAGGAGGTGCCGGTCGAGCTGTACGACGAGCGTTTCACCACGCGCATGGCCCAACGGATGGAGGGCGCCACCTCCGCGGAGGACTCGCGCGCCGCGGCGCACATGCTCGAGGGATGGTTGGCTGCATCGAACAGCAACAACCGGACCGCCTCGTCCCTCTAGGCTAAGCCTCTTGTCGATCGGCAACCGCACCGCAGAGGAGCGCGAACGCGCCCGCGAAGAGCGCGAACTGCGACGTGCGGGGACGGGCAGCCCGGAGGCGCCGGCGATCGAGGCGTCCGTGCCGCCGGCCGAGCCACCGTCTGCCGAGAAGCCCCAATCTGCGTCCGTGCCGCCGGTCGAGCGTCCTCCCGCCGTGCAGCCTCCCTCCGCGTCTGCGCCGCTGCGTGTCTCGGCGCTGCCCCGCGCCCCTGCTCCACGCAGGCGAGACCGGCGGCCGCGGTGGCCGGCGCTCGCGCTGGCCGCGCTCGCGGTGGTGGCGGTGGGGGCGTTCGCGCTGGCGAAGGCGCTGCCGAGCTCCAAACCCGTGCCGGCGCCCGCGCCGCTAGAGATCGTGAAGATCACGATCCCCGAGGGGGAGACGCGCGCGCAGATCGCGCGGATCGCGGCCGCGAAGGGATTGACGGGCAGCTACCTGGCCTCGTCGCGCCACTCGCCACCGCTCGACCCCGCGCACTACGGGGCGCCGCGGGGGACGCCGAGCCTTGAAGGCTTCCTGTTCCCCGCGACCTACGAACTGTTCGCGGGCTCGCCGGCGCGGCGGCTGGTGGCGGAGCAGCTCACCGCATTCGAAGAAAACTTCGGCCGCGCCGAGGTCCGCCGGGCGCGCGCGCTTCACATAACTCCTTACCAGCTGCTGACGGTCGCCTCGATGGTCGAACGCGAGGCGCTGCTCGAGCGCGACCGCCCGCGGGTGGCGGCCGTGATCTACAACCGCCTGCGCGCTGGGATGCCACTTGGGATCGACGCGACGATTCGCTACGCCCTGCACGACTTCTCGGCGCCGCTCACCGAAGCGCAGCTGCACAGCGACTCCCCCTACAACACGCGCACCCACCGCGGGCTGCCGCCGACGCCGATCAGCAACCCGGGGATGGCCTCGATCGAGGCGGCTGCGCACCCCGCGCACGTGCCCTACCTCTACTACGTCAACGGCGCCGACGGCTGCGGGGATCTGGTGTTCTCCGAAACGAGCGCCGCATTCGAACGCAACGCGGCCGCCTACCAGGCGGCGCTCAGTCGCAACGGCGGGCGGGTGCCCACCTGCCGGAGGCACTGATGGCGCGGCTCGGAGTGACGACGGCCCGCCGTGGGAGGCGCTGATGGCTTGGTGCTGTGTCGCGCCGGCACGCCGCTGGGGACGCTGATGGCGCGCCTGGGCGTGCTGGGCTGGCCGGTGGCGCACAGCCGCTCGCCGGCGATGCACAACGCGGCGCTGCGGGAGCTCGGCCTCGGGGAGTGGAGCTACCAGCGGCTACCGGTGCCGCCGGAGCTCTTCGAGGAGACCGTGCGCGCGCTCGCTGGCGCTGGCTTCGTGGGTGCGAACGTGACGATCCCACACAAGCAGGCGGCGCTCGCGCTCGCCGGCAGCGCGAGCGCCGCCGCGCGGGAGATCGGGGCGGCAAACACGCTCACCTTCGCCGCCGGTGGTGGGATCGCCGCGGAGAACACCGACGCCCCGGGTCTGATCGCGGCGATGGAGCGGGCGGGGCACTCCCCGCGGGGCCTCACCGCGCTCGTGCTCGGCGCAGGGGGGAGCGCGCGCGCGGCGGTGTGGGCGCTGCGCGAAGCGGGGGCGCGGGAGGTATCTGTCTGCAATCGCACGCACGCGCGCGCGGTGGAGCTTGCGAGCGCACTCGACGCGCGGGCGGTCGAGTTGCCCGAAAGGGCCGACATTCTGATCAACTGCACTTCGGTGGGCCTGGCCGGCGCATTGACCGGAATGGGCGAGGGGCCCGGCTCGTCGGCCTCCGGCCGACTGCGCCACCCTCTAGTACGACCGGCTAGAGGGGGGGAGAGCGCCCTCAACCTGCTGGGGTTAACGCACGATCTGCTCGGTAGGTACTCGTATGTCATCGATCTGGTCTATAGAGAAGGCTCCACGCCGTTGCTTGCTGCTGCGCGAGAGCACAACGTGCCCACGCTCGATGGGCTGGAGGTGCTCGTCGCGCAGGGCGCGCTCAGCCTCGAGCTGTGGACCGGGCGCCCCGCGCCGATCGAGGTCATGCGCGCCGCAGTGCTCCAGGCGCCCGCCGAGTCGTAACGAAGGGTTGGGGCGATGAGCGCCCGGCACCCCGACGAGAGCACCGACCTGCACGAGATCTTTGGGATGGACTCCCCGGTCCCCCCGGTCGTCGTCGCGCTTCCGGAGCGGCCGGCGGGCGGCAAGGATGGCGAACGCGACCACGGCGGCGAAGGCGGCCTGTCCGAGCACACGATCGAGGTCTCGGCCTCCCCGTCCGTATCCGAGACGCCCGCCGGGCGAGACGATCGGATGCCCGCCGCCCCCGGACAGGGAGAGGGCCGGGTGGGCATCACCTCGCCCACGCGCCGCGGCTCCTCCTCGCGCTTCCTCACGGACGTGATCGTGGACATGGGCCTAGTGGCCCGCGAGCGGGTGGACGACGCGATCGCGACCTCACGCAGCTCGGGGACGACGCCCGAGCGGGTGCTGGTCGAGGAAGGGGTGCTCAGCAACGACGGCCTCGCGCGCGCGCTCGCCGAGCGCTATGGCCTCGACCACCTCGACCTCGGGGTCTTCCATGTGGACATGGGCGCCGCGAACCTCGTGACGACCGCGGCGGCGAAGCGCTACCAGGCGGTGCCGGTGGCGTTCGTGGACAAGCGCACGCTGCTCGTGGCGATGACCGACCCTTCGAACGTGCTCGCGGTGGACGACATCGCGATCATGACCGGCTACGAGGTGCGTGTGGCGGTCGCGGCGCCGGAGGACATCGTTGCGCTGATCTCCCGCCTGGACCGCCTCGACGACGTGGTCGCCGGCACTGCCGAGCTCACCGAGAGCGAGGAGGCCCAGGCCGAAGTCGTCGATCTGCGCGAGACCGACGACGACGCGCCGGTCATCAAGCTGGTCAACCAGATCGTCGCGCAGGCGGTCGAGCAGCACGCCTCCGACGTTCACATAACTCCCGACGGCAAGGAGACGCGGGTGCGCTTCCGCGTGGATGGGGTGCTCGCGGACATCACCACCGTGCCAAAACGGATGGGGCCCGGGGTGGTCTCGCGCATCAAGATCATGGCCGAACTGGACATCTCCGAGCGGCGCCTGCCCCAGGATGGCCGCGTCGGGCTGACGGTCGACGGGCGCCACGTCGACCTGCGCGTCGTGACGCTCCCGAGCGTGCACGGGGAGTCGATCGTGATGCGCATCCTCGACAAGGAGTCGGTGGTGATGAAGCTCGAGAAGCTCGGGATGGGCGACGAGGACCGCGAGCGCTTCGAGCACGCCTTCCACCAGACCCACGGCGCGGTGCTCGTCACCGGCCCCACGGGCTCCGGCAAGTCGACCTCTCTGTACGCGGCGCTGCAGGCGCTGAACACGCCGGAGAAGAACATCATCACCGTCGAGGACCCCGTGGAGTACCAGGTGGAGGGCATCACCCAGGTGCAGGTCTCCCCGAAGGCGGGCCTCACGTTCGCGACGGGCCTGCGCGCGATGGTGCGCGCGGACCCGGACGTGATCATGGTCGGCGAGATCCGCGACCACGAGACCGCGCAGATCGCGATCGAGTCCGCGCTCACCGGCCACCTCGTGCTCTCCACACTGCACACCAACGACGCGCCGTCCGCAATTACGCGCCTGATCGAGATGGGGATCGAGCCGTTCCTCGTGGCCTCCGCGCTGGACTGCGTGCTCGCGCAGCGCCTCGTGCGCACGCTCTGCTCGCACTGCAAGAAGCGCACGATCATCACCGCCGAGGTGCTGCGCCAGAACGGCTACAAGGCGCTCGTGGACCTCGAGGCCTACGAGCCGGGGGGCTGTCGGCGCTGCGGCGGCTCGGGCTACCGCGGCCGCGCGGGGATCTACGAGGTTATGAGCGTCACCCCCGAGATCCGCCGCCTCGCGCTCGAGCGCAGGGCCGCGGAGGACCTGCGCGACGTCGCCATGCAGCAGGGGATGCGCTGCCTACGCGACGACGGCCTCGAGAAGGTCCGCCAGGGCCGCACCTCGATAGCCGAGCTCTCCAGAGTCCTCGGAAGCTAGGACGCCGCTGACCGAAGCCGGGAGACACTCGCCTATGGCTCGCATCCCCGTTTCGGCCAGCGCGCTGCGGCGTCCTCGATCGGTCGTGTGCTGGAGCACACTTCCCTCACTGCGTCCTGGCATCGCTTGCCCAGCGATGCCCTAGGGGCGCTCTGTGGGGCAAGACTCGTATTTTCGTCCACTGCGCTGTAAGGGGTCGCGAAGCCGGGACGGCGGGGGTCGATGGAGCAGGCGATGGGCATTGACTTCGCAGATCTTTTGATGGAGGTCGTCTCCCGCCGCGCCTCGGATCTGCACATGTCCGCGGGGGCGCACCCGACGGTGCGTGTGCGGGGGCGCCTGACGCCGCTGGAGGACTACCCGAAGCTCTCGGGCACGGACACCCGCGAGATCGTCTACTCGATCCTCACCGGCGACCAGCGCCAGCGCTTGGAGACGGACTGGCAGCTGGACTTCGCCTACTCGGTGCCGGGCCACGCCCGTTTCCGCGTCAACGCCTACTACCAGCGCGGCGCGATCGGCGCGGCGTTCCGCCTGATCCCTGTCGACCTGACCTCGATCGACGAGCTGGGCCTGCCGGCGACGGTGCACGAGTTCACGCGCAAGCCGCGCGGGTTCGTGCTCGTGACGGGCCCGACGGGCTCGGGCAAGTCGACCTCGCTGGCGGGGATGATCAACGAGATCAACGAAACGCGCGAGGAGCACATCATGACGATCGAGGACCCGATCGAGTTCCTGCACCCCCACAAGCGCTGCCTGGTCAACCAGCGCGAGCTGGGCTCCGACGCGCAGAGCTTCGGCGAGGCGCTGAAGGCCGCGCTGCGCCAGGACCCCGACGTGATCCTCGTCGGCGAGATGCGCGACCTGGAGACGATCTCCACCGCGCTCACCGCGGCGGAGACCGGCCACCTCGTGTTCGCCACGCTGCACACCCAGGACACCGCGCAGACGATCGACCGCGTGATCGACGTCTTCCCCTCACACCAGCAGGGGCAGGTGCGGGTGCAGCTGTCGGTCGCGCTGCAGGGGATCATGACCCAGCAGCTGATCCCCACCGCGGACGGCTCCGGCCGGGCGGTGGCGTGCGAGGTGCTGGTGCCGACGCCGGCGGTGCGCAACCTGATCCGCGAGGGCAAGACCCACCAGATCTACTCTTCGCTGCAGACCGGCACGGCGCACGGGATGCAGACCATGGACGCCTCGCTGGCGACGCTCATACGCGCGGGCACGATCTCCCAGAAGATGGCCGAATCCCGCTCGTCGACCCCCGAAGAGCTGCGGCGCCTGCTCGGCGCGGGCTCGCTGGCGGCGTAGAGGCGGCGCGATGAGCACCTACGTCTTCAAGGCGATGGACCTGGCCGGCGTGAAGGCGCGCGGGGAGGTCGAAGCCGAATCCAAGCAGGCGGTCTCCGACCAGCTGAAGGCGCGCGGTCTGATCGTCCTGGAGATCGCCGACAAGCACGCCTCGCGCGAGATCGAGCTCGCCTTCATGAAGCGCGTGAAGGCCGGCGACCTCGCCGTCTTCTCGCGCCAGCTCGCGACGATGATCTCCTCGGGGATGAGCATCCTCCGCGCGCTGTACGTGCTGGAGGAGCAGACCGAGAGCAAGTTCCTGAAGGAAACGCTCGTCGCGGTCCGCAAGGACGTGGAGGCGGGCCTGCCGTTGAGCGACGCGATGGAGCGCCACCCGAAGGTCTTCAACCAGCTGTTCGTCGCGATGACGCGCGCGGGGGAGACCGGCGGTGTGCTCGAGGGCGCGCTGCTGCGCGTCGCCGACCAGCTCGAGAAGGACGCCTCGCTGCGCCGCCAGATCAAATCGGCGATGGTCTACCCGACGATGGTGATCATCTTCGCCGTCGCCGTGATGATGGCGCTCGTCGCCTTCCTCGTCCCCGTCTTCGAGGGCGTCTTCAAGCAGTTCGGCGGCGAACTGCCCAAGATCACCCAGGTCTCGGTGTTCCTCTCGCACATGGTGACCGGCTACTGGTGGCTGATGTTCGGCCTGGCCGGCGCGGTCGCGGTGTCGTTCGTCAAGTGGAAGAACAGCTCCTGGGGGCGCAAGCAGTGGGACCGCTTCCGCCTGCGCATCCCGATGAAGATCGGGACGATCGTGCAGGAGGTGGCGATCGCGCGCTGGTCGCGCACCCTCGCCGCGCTCACCGGCGCCGGCGTGCCGCTGCTGCATGCGCTGGAGATCACCGGCAAGACCGGCGGCAACATCGCGGTCGAGGAGGCGATGGACGGAGTGATCGCCTCGGTCAAGCGCGGCGGCACGATCGCCGCCCCCCTCGGCCAGGCCTCGATCTTCCCCACGATGGTCTCCCACATGGTCGGCGTCGGCGAGGAGACCGGCGCCCTGGACTCGATGCTCGACAAGGTCGCCGACTTCTACGAGGATCGCGTCGAGGCCTCGGTGAAGGCGCTCACCTCGATCCTCGAGCCGATCATGATCATCGTCATCGGCAGCATCGTCGGCTTTATCGTCATCTCGATGTACATGCCGCTGTTCACGGTTTACAACCACATCGAATAACCCACCGCCCGCCTCCCGCGGGTGGGAGCCCAAGGGCGACGAGGCTGTTCACGGTTTACAACCACATCGAATAGGCGAAGGCGCGGTCAGGCGCCGACCGGCCAGTGCTCGACCTCGAGCTCGCCCATCGGGAAGTGCTTCGGGTTGCCCGTCGCCAACCTTGCGCTCATACCGACTGCTGCTGCTGCTATCAGGCAATCGGCCTGGCTGAGGGTGATGCCCTTGCGTGCGAAGTCTCTGCGCCAGCGTCCGGCCAGCTCGCCCGCGGCGTGATCGAGCGGCGCCAGGCGCAGACCTCTCAGGAAGCGCAACATGGCCGCTTCCTCGTCCTGGAGCGTTCCGCGCATGACCTCCTCGACGTTGATCGCGCATATCCACGGGGACGTTGCGGTGTCACGTAGAGCTCGCACCCGCGCTGCGGCGGGGCGTCCGCGCAGCACGTCGATCAGCACGGTCGTGTCCAGCAGCAGCCGCAAGCGTCAGCCGACGCGAGCGAGGTCGCCGGACCGCTGTGCCCGCACCCAGCCCGCGGGGTCGGCGTCCCAATCGTGCTCGCGCTCCGCGAGCGCTCCAAAGCCAGCTTCGATGTCCTCCCAGCGGCGCTCGTCGTCGAGCGCCATGCGGACGGTCGCCGAGATGAACGCGCTGCGGCGACGCCGCCCGACGCGGCGATCGAGCTGATCGACCAACTCGTCGTCCAACGTTATGTGCACACGCATGGCCACAACTTAGCACACAGCTCTAGCAGGGGGCTCCAAGTTCAATGCTGGCCGATCTCGAGCCGGCCGCCGCGCACGGACAGCGAAACGCGCCCGTCGAGCAGATCCAGCAACTCGGCCCCGACCAGCTCCCGGCGCCAGCCGCGCAGCGTGCGGACGTCGACATCGGTCTCGCCCGCCCCACTGGTGCGCTGGGCGGCGACGATCGCCTGGAGGTCGGCGCGGGCGGCGATCAGCTCGTAGGCGAGGTCGGCTTCGCGTGCGCGGGCGCGGACGAGGGATTCGCAGAGGGCTACGAGCGGCGCGTCGGCGGGGTCGGGCGCCTCGTGGCGTGGGAGGCGCTCAAGGGGGATCTGATCCCCGCCCGCCCAGCGCTTCGCGCCGTCCTGTACGGCCTCGAGCAGTTCGGTGCCGCGGCGGCGGAGGCTGCCCTGGGCCACTCCGCGGATCTGCTCGAGCTCGCGCATGGTGGCGGGGCGGCGCTTGGCGACCTCGACCAGTACCGCGTCGGCGAGCACGGACTGGACTGTGCGGTCCTGAGCGGCGGCTTTGCTCTCGCGCCAGGCGACGAGCTCGCGGGCGACTGCCTGCGAGCCGGCGTTGAGGTTGCGGATGCGGGGTAGGCGGGCGAAGATCGTCTGCTCGTCGCGCTCGTCGCTGGCCTGCTCGAGCGCGCGGCACTCCTCGCGCGCCCACTCCAGACGCCCGCGCGCAGCGAGCCGCCGCTTGAGCTCCTCGGCGAGCTCCAGCAGGTGCACGACGTCCTCGCGGGCGTAGGCGAGCTGCTCGGGGGAGAGCGGCCGCGCGTCCCAGCGGGTGAAGCTCGCGCTCTTGGCGAGCCGGACGCCGAGCAGCTCGGCGAGCAGCGTCTCGTAGGAGGTCTGGGCGGCCATGCCGGCGAAACCGGCGGCTACCTGTGTGTCGAAGATGTTGCATATGGGCGTCTGAAAGCGGCGTCGCAGGAGCGCGATGTCCTGGCGGCCTGAGTGCACGACCAGCTCGACCTCGGGGTCGGCGAGCGCGCGCGCGAGCGGCGCCCCGTCGAGATCCTCGCGCAGCGGGTCGATCAGCTCGATGCGCAGCCCGGCGGTGTGGTCGGGGACCGCGAGCTGGACGAGGCACAGCAGCGTGCGGTAGCGCCCCTCGCCCATGAACTCGGTATCGAGCGCGAGGCGGCCGCTGCGCCGGGCCTGCTCGGCAACCTCCGCGAGCGCCGTCATGCGGCCTCGGGACGGGTGGGCATCTCATCGTCCTCGTGGGCGACGGGTAGGCGCAGCTGAAAGCAGGCGCCGTCGTCGCGGTCGACCGAAGCCGGTAGACACTCGCCTTCGGCTCGCATCCCCGTTTCGGCCAGCTCGAGCGCTCCGCCCATGCGTGAGGCGAGCTCGCGCCCGATCGCGAGACCGAGGCCGAAGCCGCCGCGCCCGCCGGTGGTGGAGCCGCGCTGGAAGCGCTTGAAGATCAGCTCGCGCTCGGCGGGCGCCACGCCGGGTCCGTGGTCGCAGACGGTGAGCAGCACCCAGGGGCCGTCGGTGGCGGCGTACACCTCGACGCTCGTGCGCGGTGGGGCGACGCGCAGGGCGTTGTCGAGGAGGATGCGTACGATCCGCGCGACCGCCCCGGGGTCGGCCTGCGCCCAGCACGGCTCTGAGGGTTGTGAGACAGCCACCGCGACGTCGCGCTTGCCGGCGCCGAGCTCGAGCTCGGCGGCGACCGCGCGGCTGAGCTCGCCGAGCTCCAGGGGCTCGCTGCGCAGGGCGACCTCCGCGTCGAGGCGGCTCAGGTCGAGCAGGTCGGAGGCGAGCTTGGAGAGAGTGTGCGTCTGCTCCCGGGCGCGCGCGATGCGCGTGCGGGCGTCCTCGAGGTCGAGCTGCGCGGGGTCGAGGTCGTCCTCGAGCAGCTCGAGCATCCCGTCGAGCGAGGTGAGCGGGGTGCGCAGCTCGTGCGAGGCGGTCGCGACGAATGCCCGCCGTGCGGCCTCCTGGCGGCGCAGCTGCGACTGCATCCGCGCGAACGCACGCGCGAGCTCGCCGACCTCGTCGGGGCCGCGGTCGTCCGGCAGTGGGCTCGCCTCCGGACCGCGGCGCTCGAGCTCGCGGGTGGCGTCGCGCAGCCGCTCCAGGCGGCGCAGCAGCGTGGTCGTGAGCCACACGCCGAGCAGCAGTGCGATCAGGAGCCCTGCGGCGGCGGCCTTGAAGAACGCGTTGCGCACGACCTGCACCGCGGAGGAGACATAATCAAGGCGCTTTGTGAGCACCACAACGTAGCGCCGCTCGGCGGCGGCGATCCGGATCGGCTGGGCGACCACGAGCTGGTTGCCGACGAGCGTGTGGACGGCGACGTGCGTGTGCAGGGCGCGGCGCACCTGGCCGTAGTAGTCGGGCACATTCTGGCTCGTGTTGGGGATTGGGTAGACCACGTCGAGCTGGCTGTCGAGGACCGTCACGGCGGCGTCCGAGCGGCGGCGCAGGGCGCTCGTGGCCTTGTGCAGTTCCTCCGCGTTGAGCTGCCCGATGGATGGTTCGACCGTGATCTCGGCGAACTCGGTGCGCGAGGCGCCGAGCGCCGTTTTGACGGTCGATTCGCCGTCCTGGCGCAGCCGCTGCTCGAGCGGGGAGAGCAGCGCGAGCGCGGCGACGGCGAGCGTCACGGCGCTGGTCAGGAGCAGCGCGGCGAGCAGGCGGGTGCGCAGTCCGAGCAGTCCGGGGGGCAGTGCGAGCCGGCGGCGCGCGCGCGGTGCCATCACGGCTCGGCGAAGCGGTAGCCGGCCCCGCGCACGGTCAGGATCAGCCTGGGCTCCTCGGGGTGCTCCTCGAGCTTCTCGCGCAGGTGGCGGATGTGCACGTCGATCGCGCGGGGGTCGCGGTAGGCGGAGTCGCCCCAGATCGCGCGCAGGAGCTCCTGGCGGTTGAGCAGGCGGCCGGGTTCGCTCATCAGCCGCGCGAGCATCTCGAACTCCGAGAAGGTGAGGCGCACCGGCCGGCCGTTCACGGACACCTCCCGCCGGCCGCGGTCGAGCGCCACGGGGCCGACGCCGAGGACCTCGCGCCCCAGCGCGTGGGGCCCGGAGCGGCGCAGCACGGCGCGCACGCGGCTGCGCAGCTCGGCGAGGCCGAACGGCTTGGTGACATAGTCGTCCGCCCCGGCCTCCAGGCCCTGCACCGCATCGGCCTCGGTGTCGAGCGCGGTGAGCATGATGATCGGGACCACATTGCGCCGCTCACGCAGGGTGCGGCAGACCTCGTACCCGTTGGGTCCCGCGCCGAGCGCCACGTCGAGCAGGATCACGTCGAACGGCTCCGCGCTAGCCCGCTCGATCGCCTCCGCGCCGCCGGCGAGTGCCTCGACGGTGTGTCCCTCCCGCGAAAACGAGCGCGTGAGCGTCTCGCGCAGCGTCTCCTCGTCATCCACCACGAGGATCTTCAGGGATAGGGGTGTCTCGACGGTGCTCATCGCTCGCACGCTACACGTCACGGCAATCGCCACAGCATCCCACCGTGTGGCATCCCGGCCTGGGCGGAGACGTCGGTTGCGTGTTCGCGGACCCAGCGGGCGGGCGCGGAGCAGTCGGGGTTGGTGGGTAGCGAGTGTGGCCCGCAGCCGCCGCTTGTGAATACGTAGCGGACCTTCCCCGCTGCGGCGAGCGCGCGCAGGCGGGCGATGGGGGTGAAGACGCGGCCGTTGAGGGTGGTGAGCACGAGGATTGGGCGGGCATCGCGCACGACCAGTTCGCCCATCTTGGTGCCGGAGTCGAACGCGGCCTCGTAGTAGGCGGAGCCCTGGTGGGCGCGCAGGTAGGCGCTGAGCGGCTCGAGCTCGCCGGGGTGCAGCACTCCGAGGCGGTTGGTGTCGGACACGTTCAGCCGCACGGCCCGTAGCGAGGCGGAGAGCGGGATCGCCAGCAGGCAGAGCAGCGCGAGCGCGAGCGTGGCGGCGCGCGGCGTGTCGCCGCGGGGGCGCCCGCTCCAGGCGAGCGCGAGCGCCGCGGCGCCGGCGAGGGTGGTGATCCACCACGCGGCGGTCGTCCCGAACAGCAGCGGCTCGGCGTAGATCGCCACGGCGAGCAGCGTGACCGTGAGCGCGATCAGCCGCGCGGTGTTGCGGCGCTCGGTCGCCCACGCGACGCCGACGCCGAGCGTGGCCGCCACCGCGGGCGTGAAGCCCTCGGTGTAGCGGGGGTGCAGGCGCCCCATGCCGCTGAACAGCACGATGCCCGCGAGCAGCCAGAGCATCAGGCCGGCGGCCAGGGCGAGCTGTAGGCGCAGATCGTCGCGCGCCGGCGAACCCGACCGATCTCCGACAGGTCCCGCCTTAGCCGCGGTGCCAGCCGCACCGGGGGGGGTGGGATCGCCCGTCTCGCCACCGGCACGCGCTTCGCGCAACGCCGCGCGACGTTCCAACAGCAGCGCCCCCAGCGCGGCGCCGCCGAGCAGCAGGCCGGCGAGCACCTCCAGGCCGAGGCGCTCGCCGGAGAGCGGGCCGATGCGGGCGAGCAGGCGCGTGGGGGAGGGGGGGACGATCGGGATCGCGTCGCGCTGGGCCCGGGTGCGCTCGGGGTAGGGGTATCCCGGCTTGAAGCCCGTCTGGGGGCCTTCGACGGCCTTGCCCTCAAGGCGTTCCAGGCCGTTGAAGACGAACGCGGCATCCCAGGCGCTGCCGTTGCTCGACCCGTACGCCCAGGGGCGGTCGTGGGCGGGGTAGAGGAGCGTGGCGCCGAGCCACGAGAGCGCAACTGCGACGAACACGAGCCCCGCCAGCGCCAGCTGCGACGCCCGCCGGCGCCAGCTTCCGGGCAGGCCGAGCCAGGCGAGCAGGACCAGCCCGGGCAGCGCCACGAGCGACTCCAAGAGCTTCACGTCGAACGCCACGCCGAGCGCGGCGCCGGCCCCGAGCAGCCAGACGGCGCGCCCGCTCTGAACCGCCTGAACCGCGAGCGCGAGCGCAAGCACGGTCAGCGCCATCATCACGGCGTCCATCGTGTCGCTGCGCGCCGTGATCACCGCGATCGGGAGCACCGCCAGCGCGAGCGCCGAGGCGAGCCCGGCGCGCACGCCGAACACGGGCCGCACCGCCGCGAACAGGAGCGGCACGGCGAGCGTGCCGGCAAGCGCCTCGGGCACCTTCAGCGCGGTCGATCCGAAGCCGAAGAGCTTCACGCTCGCGACCTGCAGCCACAGGTCGATCGGCGGCTTGTCGATCGCCACGGCCCCCGACGGCTCGACCGCCCCGAAGAAGAGGTTGTGCCACGAGAGCGCCATGCTCCTGACCGCGCCGTCGTAGAACGGGTCGCTGAGCACCTGCCCGAGATGCGCGAAGCGCAGCGCCGCGGCGAGCAGCGTGATCGCGGCCACGGCGGCCCAGCCGGCCCATCGCGCGGGTGCCTTCATCCACGTAACGCTATTCTCGCCAGCCGATGGCCGATCGCGAGCCCGAAGCGTGCATGCCCTGCCGGGGCACCGGCAGGGCGATCTCCAACCTCGGCGGCGAGCCGAGCCAGGTTGCCTGCCCATGGTGCAAGGGCGGCGGCCTGCGCCTCACCGGCATCGACGCGCAGGCCGCGTGGCTGGAGGAGAGGGCCGCCGGCAACGGCGGCAAGGGAGCGGGTCCCGGCGGCGATGACTCGCCCGCCGACGCGGTCGCGTAGGGACGGCACGCAGGCCAATCGCCCCGTGCGGTCGCAAAGGGGCCAGGCCCCGCTCATCGAGTTCCGCCTATGTGTCCAAGGGCACTTGCACGCCTCAAGCGCGGTGCGCGCGCGCCGATGCTCTGGCCAATAAAGCCAGTCGAGGTGCCAGGGCAGAGTACCCATTGGGTGCGTAGCAAAGCCGGCGACTCTCGCAGGCGATCGATGATCGACCGACGGGGGGCGTATCGCCATTTTGGGCGATGGGACCAGGGCTGGCGCCCCAATAACCGGATCCTAGGAGGATTCACATGTTGTATCGACTGCGCCAGCGCACCAGCGATGAGGGTGGTTTTACGCTCATCGAGTTGCTGGTCGTGATTCTCATCATCGGCATCCTTGCCGCGATTGCGATTCCGTCGTTCCTGAGTCAGAAGAGCAAGGCCAGCGACGCCCAGGCGAAGGAGCTCGCACGCACGGCAGAGACGACGGCGGAGACCATCTCGACGGACTTCAACGGCGAATACAAAGAAGTGACGACGGCCAAGTTGAACGAATACGAGTCGTCGATCATCATCAAAGCAACCAAAAACGAAGCCTACCTGAGCGCAGCTGCAGGCACCCCTACCACGTACACGGTGACTGCGACATCGCCCAGCGGCGACACGTTCACGATCGCCAGGGCCGCGGGCGGCGAAATCACTCGCACGTGCGTGCAGGCAGTTGGCAGTAAAGGCTGTGCGTCCGGCACCTGGTAGGCAAGTCGCTCCTCTCGGGCCCTGGCGCCCGGAGGATACAAGCCTTCAAGGTAAGCCGATAGCGGGGTGGCCGATCGGCCACCCCTCTGACGATATGGGAGCTCCAATGCTCAACCGACCACATCGACACGCGCAGGGGGATCAGGGCTTCACCCTGATCGAGCTCCTGGTCGTGATCCTGATAATCGGCATCCTCGCCGCGATCGCGATTCCCTCGCTCCTCAGTCAGAAGAGCAAGGCGACCGACGCCCAGGCGAAGGAAATGGTCCGCACCGGCCAGACGGCGACCGAGACGTACTCGACCGACCACAACGGTGAATACACGGGCATCAAACCGAACGTCCTCAACGAATATGAGTCGGCGATCGTGACCGAACCGGGCAAAGGCAACGCCTACGTCAGTACCGCGGAAGCGACCGAAGCCGGCAAGGGCTACAAGATCGTGGCGACCTCGCTCAACGGGGACACGTTCACGATCGTCAAGATCGCCACCGGGGAAGTAACCCGTACCTGCGAAACCAAACTAGCCAACAAAGGCGGCTGTCAGACCGGAAAATGGTAAGGGAGCCGCAGCAAAATCCAACGAGCACCACTGGGGCGGCCATGGCCGCCCCAGTGTCGTAAACGACTCGGACGACACCCGAGACACCATGTGCCCGGTTGCGTGAACCCCGCAAGGAGCGGTTCCTGCATGAATAGGTATGGACAGCAGCAGAGGCCACGCACCGACGGCGCTCAAGCCGCTGCCCGCGGCGGCCGATCATCGCCTCATGGAGGCAACCTTCGCCGGAGTGATGGGCGCTGTCCTCGGTTCGTTCCTGAACGTGGTGGCCTACCGCCTGCCCCGGCACGAGTCGCTTGTCAAGCCGGGCTCGCGGTGTCCCTCTTGTGGGGCGCATGTGCGGCCGTACGACAATGTGCCGGTGCTCTCGTGGCTCCTGCTGCGGGGGCGCTGCCGCAGCTGCGCGGCGCCCATCTCGCCCCGATACCCGCTGGTGGAGGCGGGCACCGCGCTGTTGTGCGCCGGCGCCGTTCTGACCCACGACACTGCCGCTGGGATCGCGCTGTCGGTGGTGCTGATCCTGCTGCTCGTGCCCGCGGCGCTGATCGACCTCGAGTACCGCATCATCCCCAATCTGCTCACGGGTGCCGGCGCGCTGCTCGCGCTCGGACTGGGGAGCGCGCTCGATCTGCCTGGCGAGCCTGCGCGGCTGATCGCCGGGGCGGCCGCGGGCGGCTTCCTGCTGCTCGCCGCGCTCGCGTACCCCGGGGGGATGGGGATGGGCGACGTGAAGCTCGCCGGGGTGATGGGGCTGTTTCTTGGGGCCGCGGTTGCGCCCGCGATCCTGATCGCGCTGCTCTCCGGCGTGCTTGTCGGGGCCGTGATCGTCGCCCGCAAGGGAGCCCGCGCGGGGCGCAAGACCGCGGTGCCGTTCGGTCCGTTCCTCGCGTTCGGGGGTGTCGTCGCCGTCTTCGCGGGGCAGCCGATCGTCAGCTGGTACGCCAACCACTTCATCCACTGATGACGCCCTTCAGCCCCATAGCACGATGCCTTGCATCCGGCCGCGGTTCTGGACGGATGAGCAATCGACTGAATTGCCCCTTCAGCGATCGCCCGCTCGGGTCGATGACGGGTCATGCAGCTCCACCGTCGCGCGCAGCGCTCCCGCTCTTAGGCGTACGCGGACGCACCTGAACACTTCCAATGCCCAATCTCAGCGCACTGACCAATCTCCGTCTCCCGCTCGGCGGCCGCCGCGGCGCGGACGTCGTCGGCCTGGACATCCAGCCCGGCTACGTCGCCGCCGTGCAGGCGCACGTCAACGGCGGGATCGTGGTCGAGCGTGCGGCCGGCGCGCCGCTCCCGCCCGACACGGTGCGCGAGGGCGAGGTGTTCGACGAGCGCGGACTCGGCGAGGCGCTGCAGGAGCTCTTCCAAGACGCCGGCCTCGGCAAGCGCGTGCGGGTCGGCCTCGCCAACCAGCGCACGGTACTGCGCACCCTCGACCTACCGCCCGTCACCGACCGCAAGGAGCTCGCTGCCGCCGTGCGCTTCCAGGCCGAGGACCAGGTGCCGATGCCGCTCGCGAGCGCCGTACTGGACTTCCACTCGCTCGGCGTCTTCGACACCCCCGCGGGCCCGCGCCAGCGGGTGATCGTCGTCGCCGCCCAGCGCGAGATGGTCGAGCGCCTGCTGCGCGCCGTGCGCTACGCCGGCCTGCGGGCCGAGGGCGTGGACCTCTCCGCGTTCGCTTTGATCCGCTCGCTCTATCGCCCAGGCCCCGCGCCTGCCGCCGCGCACGGCGCGGACGGCGAGGGCGCCAATGGACCGGTGCAGCAGGAGCGCGTGCTCTACCTGAACGTGGGCGGCCTGACGAACATGGCGATCGCCGAGGGAACCCTCTGCCGCTTCACCCGCGTAGTCGGCGGGGGCCTGGAGGCGATGGCGAGCGAGATCGCCGAGCGGGGCGGCATCCCGCTCGTCGAAGCGCGCGCGCTGCTGGCCGCGTTTGAGCTGAACAAGCCCGCGCCCGCCGTGCTTCCCGAGCCCGCTCCAAGCGCGCCCGAGCCTCCCGCGATCGATGCCGACGGATCTGAGGTCGGCCAGCTGGAGCGCGAGCCGTCCGGAGACCCCGACGAGGGCTCCCCGCCCCAGGAGGCGGAGCGGGTCGAGACGTGGGCGCTCGCCCAGGGTGCCGCCGCGCCGCCGGCGCAGGAGCCCGCCGAGCGCCCGGAGACCGCTCCACCGAGCTCGACGGCCGTCCACCGGTTGGAGGCTGAGGTGCGCCTCGTGCTCGAGAACGGCATCCGCGAAATCGTCGGGGAGGTGCGCAACTCGCTCGACTTCCACCGCTCTCAGGAGGGCGGCGGCGAGGTGCAGAGCGTCGTGCTCAGCGGTCCCGCACTCGAGCTGCGCGGCTTCTCGGAGGCGCTCGAAGCCGACCTCGGGATCGCCGTGCGCCGTGAGGCCGTGCACTTCGCCGGCGGACAGAATCTGAACGGAATCTCCGCTCATCGGCTCGCGATTGCCACTGGGCTCGCCACCGAGGAGGCGCCCCGATGAGGGCTGTCAACCTGATCCCCTCCGAGCAGCGCTCCGGGGGCGCAGTCGGGGCGCGCTCCGAGGGCGCCGCGTTCGCCGTGCCCGTGCTGCTAGCGGGCCTCGCGATCCTCGCGCTCCTGTACGGCGTTGCTCACCACCAGGCAGCGAGCCGCCGCGCCGAAGCGGCCTCGTTGACCGCGCGCGCGCAGCAGCTCCAGGCGCAGGCCGCGCGGCTCGCCTCCTACACGAGCTTCGTCGCGATGCGCGAAGATCGCCTGCAGGCGATCTCCCAGCTTGTCGGCTCCCGCTTCGACTGGTCCGCCGCGATGGGCGAACTGAGCCGCGTGCTGCCGAGCGACGTCTCGCTCAGCACGATGCAGGGCACGGTCGGCTCCACCACCGGGAGCGCGACCGGCTCCAAAGCCTCCTCATCTGCCGCTGCCGCTTCTGCCTCCTCCTCCTCCTCCTCCACCACCACCGCTGCATCCGCGTCGGTCATCTCTGCGACGCCCCCCGGCACCGTCCCCACCTTCACGCTCGCCGGGTGCGCGACCAGCCAGTCGGTGGTCGCGCAGATGCTCGTGCGCCTGCGCTTGGTCGGCGGCGTAGGCAATGTCACGCTGCAGAGCTCCACGAAGTCCACAAGCAGTGGGGGCGCCGGCAGCGGTGGATGCCCGGGCGGCGATCCCGCCTTCTCGGTGCAGGTCAGCTTCGAACCGCTGCCCGCCCCGCCGAGCTCAAGCATCCAGGCGCTTGAGTCCACCGCCTCCGCGTCCTCGACGCAGGGCGGGCGGAGCCCCGTATCGACTTCTCCCAGGGGAGCCAACCGATGACCACCCGCGACCGCCTCGTGCTGATCGGCGTAATCGTGCTGGTGGTGCTCGCCGGCGGCTATCTGCTGGTCGTCTCGCCCGAGCGCAAGCAGGCCGCCCAGGCCCAGGCGCAGGTGCAGAGCGCTCGCCAGCAGCTCGAAACCGCGCAGACACAGGCCGCCACCGCACGTTCCGCCGAGCGGCGCTACACCGCCGCCTACAGCTCCGTCGTGCGTCTCGGCAAGGCGGTGCCGCCGGTCACGGAAGTGCCCTCGCTGATCTACGAGCTCGACCGGGCCTCCAACCAGCGCGACGTCAACTTCAACTCGATCTCGACCGGAACCGGCGGCTCAGCCGGCGGCGCTGCGTCCAGCTCCGCCGCTGCCGCCGCGGCGGCTTCGCCGACCCCCGCGGGCTTCACGCAGATGCCGTTCACGTTCGTCTTCAAAGGGAGCTTCAAGGGGCTCGCCCACCTGCTTGGGCAGATCGACGGCTTCGTCCAGCGTAAGACCGCCGGTGAAATGCTGGTCAGTGGACGCCTGCTCACGGTCCAGGGGGCAGACATCACGGTCGAAAACGCGAACAGCTCCAGCTCGGAAGGCTCCAAGGCCGGCTCCAAGCCGCACTCCCCGCCGCTCAGCGCGACGATCACCGCCACCGCCTACGTGCTGCCCGCCAGCCAGGGGCTGACCGGCGGCGCCACGCCCGCGATCCCCGGCACCACAAGCTCTTCGGCCAGCACTCCCACCACTCCCGCCGTCGTGAAGGTGACCCCATGAGCGAGATCCTGCAATCTCTGAAGTCGGACCTGCTCGACCGGCGGCTGCTGCCGATCCTCGTGCTGCTCGGCCTCGCCCTGGCGGGCGCCGTCGCCTACGCCGTGCTCGGAGGCGGCGGCTCATCGCCCAGGCCAGTGGCTGCGACCGGTTCGATCGCGCCGCCTCCCACTCAGGGCCCCGCTCTGGCGGTCCAGGAAGCCGCCGCGAACCCCCACGCGGCCGTCGCGGAGACCACAGACGGCGTGCGCTACCAGCACAAGGCCGGCGCGCACGATCCCTTCATCCCGCTCCCCTCTCCCGTCTCCAAGACGCTCGCGGCCACCACGAGCAACGCCTCGTCCTCGAAATCCTCTTCGTCTTCCCCTGAAAGCAACACCGGCTCCTCGACAACCTCGTCCGGCGGCGGAGGCACCACGCCCTCCCAGCCATCCACCCCGGCGCCCAAGAAGCCCAAGGTCGTGCACAAGGTCGTCGCGACGGTCAGTGTGCTGTTTGGACTCGCGCCCACGACCCCCGGGCAGCTCTCCCAACTGACGCCCTACTCCGCCGTCAAGCGCCTCGAACCGCTGCCCTCCACGAGCAATCCGCTGATCATCTTCGAGGGCGTCAGCTCGAACCGCAAGAGCGCGATCTTCACGCTCACCCGCGAAGCGATCCTCAAAGGCAACGCGGTCTGCCTGCCCAACGCCTCCCAGTGCGAAGCGATCAAGCTCGCGTCCAAGCAGAGCGAGGAACTCAGCTATCTCGAACCCGACGGGCAGACCGTCGCCTACGAGCTAGAGCTGGAATCGATCACATCGCACGAAGTCTCTGTCGCCGCCGCCGCGCGCCTCAATCGCGGCAGCCGCGCGGGAGCCGCGCTGCTGCGCCGCCTCGCCCCGCCCGTGCAGAGCGAACTGCACTTCTCCGGCGCCAAGGGCGTGCTGTTCTTCGTCGCCCACCACGGCGCCTGAGCTTCGGGCCTAGTCCCGCCCGCGGCTATGACAGCGAGCCGGATGGAGCGAGCCAGATGGACTCGAACGCCATGACCTCGGCGAGCGTGTCGTAGTCACGGTCGTAGTGGATCACCGCGGCACCGGACTCCTGTGCGGCGGCTGCAACGAGGTAGTCGACTATCGGGATCCGTTGGGCACCGGCCGAGCGCTTGGCGAGCGTGCGCATCGAGTCCTCTGCGGCCCGGGCCACCGCGGTCGTGAGCGGGGCAGACCGCAGCACCGAGAGCTCCTCCCCGAGCTTGTCGAAGGTCTCGCCGTTGCGAGCGCTGAGCAGGATCTCGAGCCGGGCGATCGGGGAAATTCGCAGGCGATCGGCGTGCAGGGCATGCTCCCAGTCCCTGCGGACCCGTGGGTGATGGGCGCGCGCGAACGCGGAGGTGTCGATGATGAGCGGCAGCTCGCCCCAGGCGGAGGGGCTATGGGATGGGCCAGGCACGGAGCTTGCCGTCGCGCAACTGATCCCAGTCGATACCAGCGGTCTCCGGTTTCATGAAACGCTCGGCGAGACGCTCGAGCAGCACCCTGCGCTGCTCTTCGGTCGGTGGCTCCTCGGCGATGTGGCGCGCTCCGGCGATCGCCAGTTCGCGCACCTGTCGCGAGCGTGAGAGACCCGGCGGCAGGTGCGGTGCAGCGGAGCGCAATGCGCGCGTGAGCTCGGGGTCCTCGGTGACCTGGATACGGGGGTGGGAGGTGGCGATTTGGCTAGTGTACCACCAGTGTACCGGTGGCCCTAGACCCTGATGGTCCGCCACAGTCGGGGCAGGCCCCTGACCGGGGCGAAGCAATGAACCCTGGATGCGGGGCACGGAGGCCCCGCGCGCACGTGCACGATGCTCCCCACCACTCGCGCGGACGATCCCCAAACACCACCACTCGACCCTGCGGAGGCGGCGGCTCTGTCGTACGACGCATAAGCTAGGGGCCGCACATGATCCTCCGCCTGATCACCGCCGGTGAGTCCCACGGGCCCGGCCTCACCGCGATCGTCGAGGGGCTGCCTGCGGGCCTGCAGCTGCGTCCCGAGGACATCGACGCCGACCTTGCGCGCCGCCAGCTCGGCCACGGGCGTGGCGGGCGCATGAAGATCGAGCGCGACGCTGCGCTCGTCACCGCCGGCGTTCGTCACGGCCGCACGCTTGGCGGGCCCATCGCGCTGCAGGTGGCCAACCGCGACTACGCCAACTGGGAGGCGCGCATGAGCCCCTGGCCGGTCGCCGAGGAGATCCCCGAGGTCCACCTGCCGCGGCCCGGCCACGCCGATCTTGTCGGCACCTGGAAGTACAAGCAGAGCGATGTGCGCAACATCCTCGAGCGCGCCTCCGCTCGCGAGACCGCCGCGCGCGTCGCCGGCGGGGCGCTTGCGAAGGCGTTCCTGCGGGCGCTCGGCGTCGAGATCCGCTCGCACGTCGTGCAGATCGCCTCCGTGCGCGCGCCCGAGCGCGTGGGGCCGCTCTCCCTCGCCGACTTCGCCGAGGTCGACGCCTCGCCCGTGCGCTGCCTCGATCCCGACGTCTCCCGCGCGATGGTCGCCGAGATCGACGCCCTGCGCAAGGCCAACGAGTCGCTCGGCGGCGTCTTCGAGGTGCAGGCCTTCGGCCTCACCCCCGGGCTTGGCTCGCACGTCTCCTGGGAGGAGCGCCTCGGCGGGCGCCTCGCGCTCGCGATCCTCTCGATCCAGGCGCTCAAGGGCGTCTCGATCGGCGACGGCTTCGACCTCGCCGGTGTCCCCGGCTCCGAGGCCCACGACGAGATCTTCCACTCCCCCGAGCGCGGGTACTTTCGCGAGAGCAACCACGCCGGGGGCCTCGAGGGGGGGATGAGCACCGGCGAGCCGCTGATCGTGCGCGGCGCGATGAAGCCGCTGCCGACCCTCACCAAGCCGCTGCGCTCCGTCGACATCGCCACCCTCCAGCCCGCCGAGGCGCTGCGCGAGCGCACCGACTCCTGCACCGTCCCCGCCGCCGGCGTCGTCGCCGAGGCGATGGTCGCGCTCGTGCTCGCCGACGCCTACCGCCAGAAGTTCGGGGGTGACCACATCGACGACGTGCGCCAGGCGCTGCGCGCCTACGAGGAGAGGATCGGTTGGCGCTCGTCCTGATCGGGTTCATGGGGGCGGGCAAGTCCACGCTCGCCCGTCGGCTGGCCGAGCAGCGCGGACGCACTCCACTCGACAGCGACACCCTGCTGGCGGAGCGCTTCGGGCATTCGGTGGCCCGCGAGTTCGAGCTGCACGGCGAGCAGTCCTTCCGGGCGGCCGAGGAGGAGCTCGTCTGCCGGGTGCTGAGCGCCGCCGGCACGCGCGACGTGATCGCCCTCGGCGGCGGTAGCGTCCTGTCCGAGCGGGTGCGTGCGGCGCGCGATGAGCACGTGACTGTGCTGGTGGACGTCGATCCCGCGCTCGCCTGGGAGCGCGTGCGGGGCGACGACGGCGCCGAGCGTCCCCTGGCACGCGATCGCGCCGCGTTCGACGCGCTGTACGCCGAGCGCCGCGGGCTGTACGAGCAGGCGGCCGACGCCTGGCTGCTGTGGGCCGAGTCGGCTTCGGGCGACTACCCCGTGTTCGTCGGACGTGGCCTGCTGAATGACGAGCGTCTCGCAAGCGTCTGGCCGCTCGATCGCGCCGCCTCGCGGCCCTTCTGCATCACCGACGAGACGGTCGGCGCTCTGTACCTGGAGCGGCTGGGGGCGCTCGCCGCTTCGATCGCGATTCCCCCCGGAGAGTCCCACAAGACGCTCGCCACCGCCGAGCTCGTGTGGCGCGAGCTCGCCCACGCGGAGATGACCCGCGCGGATCATCTCGTCGCGCTCGGCGGCGGTGTTGTGGGGGATCTCGCCGGCTTCTGCGCCGCCACCTACCAGCGGGGGGTGCCCGTCGTGCAGGTCCCCACCACGCTCGTCGCGCAGGTCGACTCCGCCTACGGCGGCAAGACCGGGGTGGACCTCCCCGAGGCCAAGAACTACGTCGGCGCCTACCACCAGCCCGCCGCGGTGCTCGTCGACCCCGACGCCCTCGGCACGCTGCCGGAGGCCGAGCTGAACGCCGGCTGGGTCGAGGTCTTGAAGACCGCGCTGATCGCCGGCGGGGAGCTGTGGGAGCGCGTCGCCGCGGAGGAGCTCCTGGACGAGCGCACGATCCTCGCGTGCGCGCGCCTCAAGCTCGCCGTCGTCGCCGAGGACGAGCGCGACGCCGGGCGCCGCCAGGTGCTCAACCTCGGGCACACCGTCGGCCATGCGATCGAGACCGCCACCGGCTACGCCCGCTACCGCCACGGCGAGGCCGTCGGCCTCGGGCTGCTCGCCGCGCTGCGCCTCTCCGGCCGCGAGGAGCTGCGCGCCCAGGTGCGCGAGCTGCTGCTCGCCCGCCGGCTGCCCGTGACGCTGCAGGGGTGCGACGTCGAGCAGGTGGTGCGCGCCGTCGCCCACGACAAGAAGCGCCTCGCCGGGCCCACCCCGTTCGTGCTGCTCGATGCCCCCGGCGAGGTGCGCGTCGGCTGCGCCGTGCCCGAGAAGGAGCTCCGCGCCGCCGTCGCCGAGCTGGGCTGAGCGGGCATATAGGCTCTCCTGCGTGAACGACGCCGCCTATCGAATCGAGGTCATGCACGGGGTCAACCTCGACATGCTCGGCCACCGCGACCCCTCCATCTACGGCACGCTCACACTCTCCGAGCTAGAACTCCGCATCGACGGGTTCGCCGCCGAGCTCGGGCTGCGCGCGCGCTTCTTCCAGACCAACTCCGAGACCGAGCTGATCGAGCGCCTGCACCTCCTGCGCGAGGACGCCGATGGGATCGTGCTCAACCCCGGCGCCTGGACGCACTACGCCTGGGCGATCCACGACGCGCTGGAGATCGCCGCGCTCCCCACCGTCGAGGTCCACCTCTCCGACGTCAAGGCCCGCGAGCCCTGGCGGCGCGTCTCCGTGATCGAGGATCTCTGCGTCGCCTCCGTCTGCGGGCAGGGCGTCGAGGGGTACCGCGTCGCGCTGGAACGGCTGCGCGCCGCGCTCGACGGGGCGGGGGCGTGACGGGCGCCCCGCTCGCCGAGGTGGGCGCAAGACGCCGGGCGGGGCTGGTGTGCGAGTGAGCGCCGCGCCCGCCAACGAACCCGAGGTCGCGCGCACCGAGCGCCTCGCGGCGCAGCTGGGCGAGCGGGGCGTCGATCGGCTGCTTGTCGCGAACCACGTCAACCTGCGGTATCTCACCGGCTTCACCGGCACCAACGGCCTCGCGCTGATCGCCCCCGGTGAGCCGGCGGGCGCCGCGGGCCGCTCCGGGAGCGACCTCGCGGAGGTTGGTCTACAGCGGTTCTTCACCGACTTCCGCTACGACACCCAGTCCACCGCGCAGGTCCCCTCGCTGTTCGAGCGGCGGATCGTCCCCGTCGACCTGTTCGAGGCCGCCGCGACCGAGCTCGCGCAGGCGCAGAGCGGCCGCCTCGGCTTCGAGGACGGCGCGCTCACCGTCAAGCAGCACACGCGGCTGCACGAGCTCCTGCCGGAAGGGTGGGTGCTCGTGCCCTGCGGCGGCCTCGTCGAGGAGCTGCGCGAGGTCAAGGAGCCCGCAGAGCTCGCCCGCATCCGCGCCGCCGCCCAGCTGGCGGACGAGGCGCTGCGCGGAGTGCTCGAAGGAGGGCTCGCCGGGCGCACCGAGCGCGAGGTGGCGATCGACCTGGAGCTGCGGATGCGCCGCCTCGGGGCCGACGCCCCCAGTTTCCCCTCGATCGTCGCCGCTGGCTCGCACTCCGCGCTGCCCCACGCCGAGCCGCGCGACGTGGCGATCCCCCACGACACGCTCGTCACGATCGACTGGGGCGCCGCGCACGAGGGCTACTGCTCGGACTGCACCCGCACCTACGCCACCGGCGAGCGCCTCCCCGACGGCGCCCGCGAGGTCTACGAGCTCGTGCTGCGCGCCCAGCTCGCGGGCCTCGCCGCCGTGCGCCCCGGCCCCACCGGGAAAGAGGTGGACCTTGTCGCCCGCGAGGTCATCGAGGCCGCCGGCCACGGCGAGCACTTCGGCCACGGCCTCGGCCACGGCGTCGGCATGGAGGTCCACGAGGCCCCCCGCCTCTCCCGCACCGCCGGCGAGCAGCCTCTACGCGCCGGCAACGTCGTGACCGTCGAGCCCGGCGTCTACATCCCCGGCCGCTTCGGCGTGCGCATTGAGGATTTGCTTGTCGTCACCGAGGACGGGGCCGTCGTGCTCAGCGGGCTGGGGAAGGAGCTGACGGTCGTCTCATGAGGACCCGGCGGCGCCGCAGTCGTACAACGCGGTGGGCGCACTGCTGCCTTCCGCTCCCGCGGGTCGGGCGCAGTGGGCGTGGATCCACACGATGCGCGGGTCGTCGCTGTGGACCGGGACGAGCAAGGCGCGGACTTCGCCCGCGGCGATGTAGCGGCGCAACCGGGAGAGGCTTGGGGCCGGTATCCCGCCCTGGAAGCCCCCGATCGGGAGGATCCCCTGGCCGGTTGCGAGGATGAACGGGGCCGCGAGGATCGAGGAGTCGGTGGCGAGGGGGATCGAGGTGCCGTAGGTCGAGGCGAGCTGTTCGATGACCTGCTGGTCCTGCATTTGGGCATCGTGCGCACGGGCTCGCGAGACGGTGGCGGACGCGGGCTCGTAGGGCGCGGCGAACGGGCCGAGGCCGCGGGTGACCATCAGCACAGCGGCGACTCCGGGGAGCAGCAGGGCGCACGCCACCGCGAGCATGACGGCGCGGCTCATCGGTGCCTGACCCGAGCGCAGCGGGACCAGCAGCACGAGTGCGCCGACCACGCCCGCGCAGGCCGCGACGGGGATCAACCATCCGGGGACCCCGGTTCCGCCGTGCAGCAGATAGACGCCGTAGCCGACCGAGCAGAGCAGGGCGGCGGCCAGGCCGAGGGGCGCCACGGACCGCTCGCGCAGTTGCCACGCGAGCGCGACGCCGGCTCCGCAGAGCGCTCCGACCGCGGGCAGGAGCGCGGCTACGTAGTAGGAGTTCGGGTAGCCGCCGGCGCTGAAGAACGCGGCGAGGACGAGCAGCCAGGTCCCCCACAGCACGACGGCGGCGCGCAGCGGATCGCGGCGGCCGGCGCGGCGACGCTCGATCAGCACTCCGATCGCGGCGATCAGGGCGGCGGGCAGCAGCCAGCCGTCGTCGCGCCCGAACACCCCGCCGAGCAGCCGGTGCCAGCTGGGCTGCACGCTGTGGGTCGGAGCCGCGCTCGCTTCGGAGAGGTGCACGAGGAACGCTGCGGGGTGGCCCGCGCCGGCGAACACGTTGCTGCGACCGAGGCGGGCCGCCCCGTTGTAGTCGAAGGTCTGGCTGAAGATCGAGTCGTTCTGCGTGCCGTCCACGTAGGGGCGCTCGTGGGCGGGCACCAGCGCGACCACCGTCATCCAGCTCAGCGAGACCGCGACGGTCACCGCCCCGGCGAGCGCCACGTGAGCCACGCGGGTACGCATCGCGGCGGGCGCCGCGAGCAGGTACGCCGCGGCCAGCGCGGGCAGCACCAGCCACGCCACGGTCATCTTCGCCTGGAAGGCGAGCCCCACCCAGACGCCCGCCAAGAGGAGCGTGCGCAGCCGTCCGCTTGCCGAAGCCGGGGGACACGCGCGTTCGGCGCTGGCCGATTTGGGGATGCGAGCGGAGCGAGTGTCTCCCCAATCGGTCCCCGTTTCGGCCAGCGCCGCGGAGGTCGCGTCGGCGGCGAGCACGAGCAGCAGGATCATCAGCGAGTCCGCCACGTTGCCGCGGTTCAGCGCGACCGTCACCGGGCTGCTCGCGAGCACCGCGGCAGCGGTGATGCCCGCGACGGGCCCCGCCAGTCGGCGCACCGCCCGGTAGAGCACGAGGACCGTGAGCACACCCTCGATCGCCTGCGGCAGGACCACGGCCCATGTGTGGAACCCGAAGATGCGCAGCGACAGCGCCTGCGGCCACAGCGCCCCGGGGAGCTTGTCGATCGACACGGTGCCTGCGGGGTCGAACGCGCCGAAGAAGAAGTCGTGCCAGCTGGAGGACATGCTCCGCGCCGCCGCGCCGTAGAAGGCCTCGAGCGCCGCTCCGTTCATGCCCCACGCGTACGTCAGCGCAGCCACCGCGGCGATCGCGAGCAGGGCCGGGCGGGCCCACCGCGGCTGGTCGGCAGGCGAGCGCCAGACGCGCCCAAGGGCCGCCGGCAGACGGCTCGGGGGCCGTGCAGCCGAACCTCGGACCGACTCGCCCATCCGCGGATGTTAGGGCCACGTCCTGCGGGTCGTGCCGTCGGGTGCTATGGTGCGTTCTTCCATTCGGGGTACACCCCGATCAATCAGTGCCAGCGCTCGTAGCCTGCTCTTAGCAATCTCGGCGTTCACAGCACATACCAACGCCGGAGGCAACACCATGGCTACAGGAACCGTCAAGTGGTTCAGCGACGACAAGGGATTCGGGTTCATCACGCCCGACGACCAGTCCAAGGACCTGTTCGTACATCACACCGGGATCACCGGCGATGGCTACCGCTCCCTCGCGGAGGGCGCGAAGGTCACCTATGACGCCGAAGCAGGCGACAAGGGGCCGAAGGCCGTCAACGTTCAGCTGGCCTAGAACGGCCCAGAGGCTCGCGCGCGCCGCCGGCCGGACGCGGCGCAGCGCAACCATAACCCCCACGGCGCGGATGACATCGACGCCCCAGCGCCAGGACCGCGACGATCTGCTCGTGATCGAGCACGAGACGCTCGACCGGGTCGCCAACGCGTTCGTCACGATCGTCCCGATCGTGCTCCTGGGCCTCGCGGTCTGGCTGGCGTGGGGCGGGGCGCTGCACTGGCAGGACCTCGTGGTGCTCGCGATCGTCTACGCCCTCACGGGCGCGGGGATCACGGTCGGCTTCCACCGGCTGTTCACGCACCGCAGCTTCAAGACGAGCCGGCCGGTGCGCGCGGTGTTCGCGGTGCTCGGGTCGGCGGCGGTGGAGGGGCCGCTGATCGAGTGGGTCTCGACGCACCGCATGCACCACCGCTTCAGCGACCGCTCGGGCGACCCGCACAGCCCGCACGCCGATCGCGCCGCGGGCTGGCGGGGGGCGCTGGGCGGGCTCTTCCACGCGCACGTCGGCTGGATGTTCCGCGGCGGCGATCGCGCGGATCCCGAGCGCTACTCGAAGGATCTTCTCGCGGACCCCGTGATCCGCGCGGTCGATCGCATGTTCGGCGTGTGGGTGCTCCTCGGCCTCGCGCTCGCCTTCGGCCTCGGCGTCGCGCTGACCGGCTCGGTCGTGGGCGGCCTGACGGGCCTGCTGTGGGGCGGGGCGGTGCGCATCCTGGTCCTGCACCACGCGACGTTCTCGATCAACTCGCTCTGCCACTTCTTCGGCCGGCGACGCTTCGACACGGGCGACGAGTCGCGAAACCTCGCGTGGCTCGCGCTGCCGACGTTCGGCGAGGCCTGGCACAACAACCACCACGCCTTTCCCACCTCCGCCCACCACGGCCTCACCCGCTGGCAGGTCGACCCCGGCGGTTGGCTGATCGACGGCCTCGAGCGGGTCGGGCTTGCGTGGGACGTCGTGCGGATCGCCCCGAGTGCGCAGCGGGCGAAGCTGACGGCCGGCTCGGGCTGAGGCCTTAAACCGCGGGTCCACGGGCTCGCGGTTCCCGTCCTGGCGCCGTCGTTTCGCTGCGCGGGGTCCCAAGTCTCGATATTGTTCGGCCGTGAAGTTCGACGGCCGGGACAGCCCCGAGCATTACACTCGTTGGCGCGACGTGCTGAACGCATCGCGATACGCGCTGGTGGCGCTGGTGGTGGCGGTCGGCTTCGCCGTGCTCCCGGAGGGGCAGGAGTGGCACTACGTGCACCGGGACTTCGAGCGCGAGCTGCGCGAGGCGATCGCGGCGGCACTGTCGAAAGCGGGCCCGCCGCTGGTGATGCTTTCCGGGGTTTCCAAGAGTCGCGACCGAGCTCTGGGAGCCCTCGCACAAACGAGGTCAAACCGCAAGTCGCACAGGCTCGAAGGAGAGCACTTCGGCGAGCACGTCGTAGTGGCGGTCGATGTGGAGCACGGCGGCCTGGTGCTGCTGGGCGCACGCGGCGATGAGCAGATCGGGAATTGGGAGCCGGTGGCGTCCTTTCTGTCCGAGCTCTCGGTGAGCCGTCATCGCGGTCAGGATCGTCTCGGCGTCGATCCGCAGATCGCGAAAGACGGCCAGCCGCTCCTCGATGTCGGCGTAGTGGCTGGGGCTGCGAGCGCTGTAGAGCATCTCCAGCCGCACGACCGCGCACAGGCAGATCTCTCCGAGCTCGAGTGCCTCAGGCCCGGCCCGCTCGAGCGCCGACTTGTCGGCGAGCAGCAGGCCCCCCGCGGGCCTGACGGGCTCTAGCGCCACGCCTGGTCATCTCTGATGGCGCTCCAGTCGACGAGCCGGCGCAGATCGGCCAGCGCCGAGCGCTGACGCTCGTGCCGGCGTCCTGCCTCGGCCTCGGCTCGATCCAGGTGCAGCGAGTCGTGCCCGGCGCGCGCCAACCGCATCAATAGCTCCTTGCGATCCCCGACCTCTGGCCATTGGCGCTGGGCGTCGTCAAGCAGATCGCGCACGGGGCCGGTGTCCGTGATGGAGTAGCGGGGGCGGGTGGTCGGCACCAGATCAGTGTAGCACCGACCAAGACAGGTGCTGCACCGCTAAGTCCGGCTTGGAATAGCGGCGCGCAGAATGCGAACAGATCGGTTCGCGATTTGCGAACTGCGGCTACCCGCTCAAGAGCGCCGCGACTCCGCTGCTGTTGGGCACGATATGGCGAAGGTCCTGGATACCGGCAAACGCGGTGTCGGCCGATACCAGAGCGCTTACGCCTGTATCGGCGGCGACTGCGGCCAGCACGGCGTCGAAGGCTCCAAGGCCACCCGTATGCTGAAACAGCGTGAGCCCGTGGTCGACGTGCTTGTCGGTCGGGCTCAGGAGGGGTGAGAGCAGCGCCGCGTAGTCGCGGCCGAGCGCAACAGCATCGGTGCGGTCGCGTCGGCGGGCACGGACATGCACGAACTCCTGGATCACCTCCACGGTCGTGGTGGCATCGAGTCTGCGCTCGGTTATCGCCGCGATCAGCTCGCGGCACGACTCTCGCAGCGGGTGAGCTTCTCCCTTTGCGTAGACAAGGACCGTCGTATCGAGCAGGATCATGCGTAACGGTCGTGCAAAGCATCGAGCTCGGCACGCAGCTCCGGAGGCTCGGGGACGGGCATGTCGGGAGCCTCCAGGAGTCGTAGGCCGGCGGCTCGGCGTTGCGCATCGGGATTCGCCAGCCCGCGATCGATCGCCTCCCGGACCACCGCTGCCACCGAGACGCCACGTTCCCGCGCGACCGCCGAGATGCGCTGATGCCGCTCATCGTCGAGCAGAACCTGTAGACGATGCTCCAATGGCATACTCATACTGTAGCATGAGTAGGCGTGGCGGCAGACATGGAACGGGTAGGCTACTCGCCGACTGCGATGGAATACGTTGGTGACCGGGGCAGCTATCGTGATCACGTCATCACGGTGCCGAGCGACGGCCGGACCACATCGAGATTTGGCTCAGAAAGGGAAGATCGACCATTATCAACACCATCCAGTTCTGAAACGTACCCAGACCGTAGCCCCGGGTCGGGGTACGCGGTCCGCGAACCATCATGTTCGCATGTTGCGCTCTGGTCCAGATCAGGGCCGATCGGTTCGCAGTGCTTGGGCGAAGTTGGGAACGGTCGCGGCGAGGCGGTCGAGGAGTTCGTCGACAGTCATTGGCGGTCGGGGGAGTGCTGTGGCTTGGCGCGCGACTGCGTCGAGAGCCATGTCAGGGTCGAGGCTGTAGAGGTCGAGCAGGAAGGCGTCGGGATGCACAGGCTCGACTGCGAGCGGCTCGCAGGCGCTGCTCGGGAAGTGCTTGAGGTTGAGCGTGACTATGACCTGGGCGTTGGCGACCGCGGCGGTGGCGAGTACATGGCGGTCCTTGGGGTTGTTGGTCATCGCCGGCTCCAGGCGTGCGATTGCCTGCTCGGGCACGGTGGCGGTGTCGAATGCTTGGCGCATCGCATCGAGGAGTCCTTCCGTCTGTGTGTCGGTGGCGCCGCGCTTGGCGATGAGGTTTCGTGTCATCTCGCCAAGGATGCGCTCGCTCCAGCAGGGGTCGTAGCACCCGGTCTCCGCGATACGCAGCAGCGTGTCGCGCAGCGGGAGGGGGTAGAGGACGCTGGCGTCGAGGATCGCGACGAGGGCCATTCGCCGCAGGATATGGGCGCGCTGGGATGGCGCCGACGCGGGGGCGCCGGTGTCTACCGGTAGCCGCCGGTCAGTTCCTCGGAGATCCGGGTGAGTTCGTCGAGCTTTTCGCGGCGGGTGGTGTCGCGCTGCTCGCCGTAGGCGAAGAGGTCCTCGATCCGTATGCGCCGGTGGGTGCCGACCTTGTGGTGGGGAATGGCTCCCTGGTCGAGCAGCTTGATCAGGTGGGGGCGGGAGACGTGCAGCAGGTCGGCCGCTTCCTGGGTGGTGAGCTCTTTGCCGTGGGGAACGAGCGTGATGGTGTGACCCTGAGCCATGCTCTGCACGACGAGCTTCATCGCGTGGAACACCGACTCCGGGATCTCCGTCGTCTCACCGTCCGGGTCGACGAGTCGTGCCACGTGGTGCCGGCGAAATAGCTTGTCGATCTGGTGGCGCAGCTGCTCCAGCGCCTGCTTCTCCTCAGGCGCTGCCTGGACCACGTTGTCGCGTGGTTGATGGATGGCTGGCATCACTGGCTCGTCCTGCTCGGTTTGGTCTGCTGCGTCGTGACAGACTGTAGCAGCCAACCGCAACAGACGCAATATCTGCAATAAGCGCCAGAGAGGTACTACGCGCGTGCGTCGGCCCAAGTCGGTCGAGACCACCGCGACAATCGCCCCCGTGCTCGCCGCGGTCTAATGCACCTCCTCGGCAGCTATGGTGATCGGGTCGCCAGGTGCGCCGAGCGATAGCTGAACCACATCGAGATTTGGCTCAGAAAGGGTTGATCCACCATCGTCAGCACCAACCAGTTCTGAAACGTGCCAAGACCGTATTGCAGAGGTGGCTGACGAGGCGACCTACCGACTGTGTTATTGTAAGCTTGTAAGCAAGTAGGTCCGATGGTTTGGAGGAGCAATGAGCGAGCGCACCACCAAGAGCATCCGTATCACCGAGGACGCTCAGCGTCTGTTGCGACTTGTGGCTGCCTTTGAGGATCGCACTGAGGGCGCGATCGTTGAGGATGCCCTCGCCGCGTATCTTCAGATCCGCTCGCTTGGCTACGAGAGTGTGCTGCCCGAGGCACGCGAGCTCGCGCACACCACTCTGGAGGATGTCGGCGATACCGTCGCGCGACTCACGGGCGCAATGGAGAACGCGCTCGCCAACGGGCGCCACGCACCCAAGCCTGGGGCCGCAAAGCAGCGTCTGCGCGAGCGCGTCAAGCAGCGCGCCGCGTAGACGCCCAACACAAAGGGCGACGGTCGCGCACCGTATCTTCCCGGTGTGCTTGAACGTTGGTTGACCGGCCGCTGTTGGCGTGAGGATGCCCCAGCGCTCACGACGGCCCGTGGCGCGATCATGAAGTTCCTGCAACAGCAGGATTAGCGCGCCTCTGGGACCGAGCCCTTCGCCGCTGCCAGCCGACCAGACACCTTCACTTACCACTTCGGCCAGGGTCGGGACGTGGCGGAAGAGGGCGTGTATCTCGCCGTTGCTCAGCCAGCGTTCGCGCTTTTCAGCACCCGTGTGCGAGTAGGCGAGACGCCTGCGGATGACGAGTGTCCAGATGTCGTCCACGTCCTTGGATAGCTCGAGGTGCAGCGCGGAGGGGTAGCTGATCCTCTCACCGCCGGCGAGCTGCTCGCTGCTGGCCTCCCACGTCTCCAGGGCGCCATAGATTGCGCCAGATCACGGGATTCTCCTCAGATCCGATCACAAGAAGTCCCCACCCTGGCTTGGGCGTAGGTACCGCGCGCGGGGATCGACGTAGGCGAGTTCTGTAGGAACGAGCCGGAGT